>CATLOZ010000008.1 GCA_950054395.1 uncultured Chloroflexota bacterium | reverse complement strand
CGATTTCATCTATAAAAATAATACATGGGGAATTTGCTTTAGCTTGCCCAAATAAATCTCTTACCCTTGCAGCTCCTACACCAACAAACATCTCAACAAACTCGCTCCCGCTTATAGAATAGAAAAGCACATTAGCTTCGCCAGCAACAGCTTTTGCAAGTAAAGTTTTACCTGTACCAGGAGGCCCTACTAAAAGCACACCTCTAGGAACTTTAGCTCCAAGTTTTCGAAATTTATCAGGTTCTTTCAAAAACTCAACTATCTCTGACAATTCAATTTTAGCTTCTTCTACTCCTGCAACATCATTAAATGTGACTCCTGATTTATTATCTGTAAATTTACGAGCCTTACTCTTCCCAAAGCCAAAAGTTTGATTAGCACCACCTTGAGCTTGCCGCATCATAAATAAAATTAAACCCGCAAAAAATATAATTGGCAAAAAGTTAAATAATAATCCGATTACAGTTCCCCAGCCACTCCTTCCTTTAATTATAATATTAACATCTGATTGCAAGGGGTCTATGCCAGAGTTTCTCATTAGTTCAATCAAATCAGAGCCAGGTTCCTTAGATGATACAAGTTTGCTACCATCTTTAGTTGTAATATTAAGTTTCTCTCCTTCAACAATAATTTCTTGAATACTTCCTTCCTGAATCATTTCCAGAGTTTCAGTAACAGATATCTCATTACTCATATTAAAAGGACTATTAGCAGTAGATAAGATAACCGCAAAAACAGTAGAAATAATAATCAAATATACAAACCCATTTCTTGGTAATTTGGATTTATTTTTATTCATCTAATACCTCATTTTCAATTATTTTAAAATGTGTTTCACAAACTATATTATAAATATTATCATCTGATGTACCTTGGAATCAAAACTTTAATACTATAAAATCTCATTTGGAAACAAATTAATGAGCAAAAAAGAGCATTCAGTATCTAAAATCACACTTTCTAACGGCTTACAATGCATTCTAAATAAAGACAATACCAAAGGATTTGCAGCATTAAATATATGGTATCACGTTGGTTCCAAAAATGAAAAACCAGGTATGACAGGTTTTGCACACCTGTTTGAACATCTAATGTTTGAAGGTTCTAAGAATTGCAATACCAATTGGTTCTCAATAGTTGAACCTATAAGTACAGGGATCAATGGGTCAACAAATTCAGACAGGACAAATTATTGGGAAAATATCAGTCCGGAATATTTGGAAAGAGTAATATTTATGGAGGCGGATCGTATGGGGTACTTAACAGAAGTTCTAACTGATACAAAACTAGAAAAAGAAAAGAAAATTGTTATTCAAGAAAGAAAGCAAAACTATGAAAACTCACCATATGGAGATAGTGAAGAATTTATACAAGATATAATTTTTCCAAAACCCCATCCTTATAATTGGCAAACTATCGGATATGAATCTGATATTCAAAAAGCCAAATTGTCAGAAACAATAAAATTTCATCAGAATTATTATGTGCCATCAAATTCAAGTCTTGCAATTTCAGGAAATTTTAATTCTAAACAAACTATAAAATGGCTTGAACAATATTTTGGAAATATAAAATCAAATAAAATTAATTCCTATAATAATAAACCATTAATCAGTTCACTTAAAAAAAATACATTTCATGAAATGATTGGAGAAAGTCCTGCAACTTTACCAAAACTAATTATTAGATGGCCTACAAATTCCCATATATTTAGTAATAACGAACCTGAATTAGACTTCTTATCCACAATATTAGGAGATGGGATTGGCAGTAGGCTATATCAAAAATTAATAACTAAAACACAATTAGCCCAAAGTTTAGAAGTTACTCATTATTCAAATGAACTTGCAGGAGAATTTGATATTTCAATCAATATAAAACAAGAAATAAATTTTGATGAAATATATAAAATAACAATTGATGAAATAAAGAATATTAATTCAGGTAATATATCTAATGAAGAAATAATTCTTGCTAAAAATAAATATAAACTAAGTATTAATAGACAATTAGAAAAATCAGGTGGATTCGGAGGAATAGCTGATATGTTAAATTATTTTAATATTTATGGAGGAAATCCTGATAAGATAAATAACATACTTGATAGATATAACAAAGTACTAAAACAGGATGTCATTGATGCTGCAGAATATTTATTACGCACGCCTCATCTGCGTTTACACTATAAAATAAAAAAATGAAAAAATGAATAACTTACCAAGCCCTTCTCTATTAAAAAATAAATTTAAATTACCAGATATATCAAGTGAAACATTAAGTAATAAAATAAATATTTTCACTATCAATAAACCATCTACAGATTTATTCACAATATTATTCATAAATAAGATAAATAATAAATCAACATCAATAATACCGCCGGGTGCGATTAGCTTCGTTATTAAAATGTTATTTGAACAAAAAGGTTTAAATAATTATTCTTTATATGAACAAATTGAAAATTTAGGAGCTGACCCTATTTATTCTAGTGATAATAATTTTATTACTTTAGGATTCCAATCATCATCAGATAATTGGGAAAAACCTCTGAATTTAATTATAAATTCTATTTTAAATCCATATTTTTCAGAAAAAGAATTTATTCGGTTAAAAAAACAAAGAACAGGCGAAATTATTCAAAACAAAGGTAACCCAATGTACTTGGCTCAAAAAGGGTTGGCTAAATCTATTTATTCAAAAGACTCAATAGATTCTTTTACATCATCTGGAAATTTATCAAGTATAGAAAATTATGAATTTGAGAAAATTAAAAAAATATTTAAAAAAATATTAATTTTTACTGAAGATACCAAAATTTCTATTATAAATATCAATAATGATAAAAAATTAAATATAATATTAAATAACCTTAAGACTGTAAAAAATATTTCAAATCATAGTTCGGATTTTAGTGTCCCCAAAAAGAAAAATTATTTAATTTATACAAATACAAATAATCCACAAAGTGCAATATTATTTGGTAAAAATCTTACTTTGTCAAATTCTACAGATATTATTTTAGGGGATTTATTTAATGAAATTCTAGGGGGTTCTTTTATGTCAAGGCTGAATGTCTGTTTAAGAGAAAAAAAAGGTTATTCATATGGATTTGGATCAAATATTCAATGGAATACCAATCCACCTTTATTAATAGGCGGAGGCTCAGTAAACTCAACAAAAACCAAAGAATCAATATATGAAATAAATAATGAAATACAAGGATTATTTAATAATAATAAAATTTCAAATGAAGAATTAAATAATGCAAAACATTCACTGAAACAAGAATATTTAAATAATTTCGAAACACATACTTCCGCTTTAAAAATGTTAAATTGGTTAATTAGTGCTAACCAATCAAAAAAATTTTACAATAAATATCTCGAAAATATAGATAAAATCGACTTAAATCATATCTACCAATATATCAGTCAAAATTTCAAATCACTAAACGATTTTTCAACAATTATAGTTGGAGATAAAAATCATCTCAGAAAACTACAAAATTTAGATTTAATTAACTTTTATCTAATTGCAGGGGATGAAATTATATAAAAAATTTCATAAATTAAATTTACTTTGTAAGAATAATACAATCTAAATATATCCAAAGAAATCACTATTGAAATCATTATACTGAGATGATACAATCTTGGTCTTGTTCTTGTTTAACCATATTCTTTAAAGGAATATTTTGAGTAAAGTTAGAGTAGCTATAATTGGAGTTGGAAATTGTGCATCATCCCTGGTGCAAGGAGTAATAAAATACAAAAACGCAAAAGAAAATGATAAAATCCCAGGAATAATGCATCCACTACTTGGAAAATATCATATAGGAGACATCGAATTTTCTGCTGCTTTTGATGTAGATAAAAACAAAGTAGGTAAAGACCTTTCAGAAGCAATATTTTCCGAACCAAATAATACTATAAAATTTCAAGACGTACCAAAACTAAATATACCTGTACAAAGAGGAATGACACATGATGGCATTGGTCAATATTTAGGAGAAATAATTGAAAAGCACAATTCTTCAACAGTAGATATTATTAAAGTTTTGAAAGAAACTAAAACTGACGTAGTTGTTAGTTATCTGCCTGTCGGATCAGAAGAAGCTACAAAATGGTATGTAGAACAAATCCTTAAAGCACAATGTGGATTTATAAATTGTATACCTGTCTTTATTGCATCAAGCCCAAATGGATATTGGCAGAAACGATTTGAGGATGCAGGAGTTCCTGTAATAGGAGATGACATCAAATCACAAGTAGGCGCAACTATTGTGCATAGAGTATTAAGCAGATTATTTATGGACAGAGGCGTAGAATTAGAAAATTCATATCAACTTAACTTTGGCGGAAACACAGATTTCCTAAATATGCTTGAAAGATCCCGTTTAAAATCTAAAAAAATATCAAAAACACAATCAGTAACCTCGCAAATTGACCATGAAATCGATAGCAAGAATATCCATATAGGCCCAAGTGATCATGTCCCATGGTTATCGGATAGAAAATGGGCATATATACGATTAGAAGGGAACAGCTTTGGAGACGTTCCTTTAAATATAGAATTAAAACTTGAAGTGTGGGATAGCCCAAATTCTGCAGGTGTAGTTATCGATGCAGTCCGGTGCTGTAAAATAGCTATGGATAAAGGAATGGCCGGAGCAATTGATGCCCCTTCAAGTTATTTTATGAAATCACCTCCTACACAGTTTACAGACAATGAAGCAAGAAATTTACTTGAAAAATTTATACAGTCTTCTACAGAAAATCCTTAAAATATAAATGAAAATTTTTATTGTTTGCCCTTATGGAATAGATAACCCAGGAGGTGTATGGAATCACGTCTTTAATTTAACTCAACAATTAAAAAAGAAAAAAATTAAATATATTCTTATAACTCCAGAAAGTAAAACTAATATCTATGATCATAATAATCATTATAAAATAGGAAAAACATTCAATATAAATAGTGGTGGGTCTAAATCACAAATCACTTTATCTCCTTTTATAAATAACCAAGTAAAAAAATTAATTTCTAAATATAAACCAGATATAATACACTTACATGAACCATTCGCGGGTTCTCTTCCTATCAGCTTTTTATTGAATTCTGAAACTATAAACATAGCAACTTTTCATTCAAATCAAGGTACAAATTTATATAAATTTGGATTGAACAATATATTCAAACCTTTAGACAAAAAATTACATGTACGCATCGCAGTTTCTGAAACAGCTAAAAATTTTATAAATACTTATTTTCAAAATATCTATGAAATAATACCCAATGGCATTAATACAGAGTTTTTCATTAAAGCTAAAAAAATTAATAAAATTACAGATAATAAATTAAACATAATTTTCATAGGCAGAAACGATCATAGAAAAGGCCTCAACACTCTTATAAAAAGCTTAAAAAAATATACATTTGATTTTTCTATTAGGCTAATTATACTAGGTAACAAAGTAACCAATCTCAAGATTAACAATATAGAAATAATAAATCCTGGATTTGTAAGTGAAAGTAGCAAAGCAGAATACCTTCAGTCATCAGATATTCTTTGTGCCCCTTCTTTAAAAAAAGAAAGTTTTGGAATTATATTATTAGAAGCAATGGCTTCAAATACAGCTATCATTGCTTCAGATATCCAGGGGTACAACGAAATAATTACAAACAATTTTAATGGATTACTTATTGAGCCCAATAATATATATCAATTAGCTCATTCAATTAAAAAATTATATGATGACAAAAATCAAAAACAAAAATTAATCACTAATGCTAATTTATACATTAAAAATCTAAATTGGGACAACATATCTGATAAAATAATTAATACTTATAAAAATACTTTATATAATAAAAAAATTTCATATCATTGAATAATTATCAAATACAAAGAAATAAATTAAAGTTATATTGCAACAAATTATTGTATGCCTCGTTAATCCCTTTATTGGTAAAAAGTAAAATATCGCCAAATACTTTAACAATTATTGGATTTATATTTTCAATAATAACAATGATTTTAATAAGTCAGGGATATTTAATAATTTCAGGAATACTAATAATATTTTCTAGTATTTTTGATTTGCTAGACGGAGCATTAGCTAGATATACAAACAACACAACAAATTTCGGGAAATTTATTGATGCAGTTATTGATAGATTGTCTGAAATAGCAATATATGGTGGCTTATTTATCTATTTTATTAATGATCCAAATTCTTTATTAATCATTTTTCTTAGTGCAATATCTAATCAATTAGTAAGTTATATAAAAACAAAATATGAATCTATAGGCATAGAAGGAGATATAGGTATCTTCACCAGACCAGAAAGAATCGTTACTCTTTCACTTGCATTAATAATAGGTTCATTTTATTTGTATATTTTTTATTTATTTATGTATATTTCTATCCTCTTAGCATTAATAACCATAATGCAACGTATATTTTATGCATATATTAATTCTGAGAAAAAATGAAAAAAAATATTGTTCTTCTATCATTATTAATATTTTTATTTCCAGCTTTGGATTTAATAGCTGATGATAATACAAATCCTAAAGTTTCAATTAAGGAAACAAATATTAATATAAATTTTCCGAGTGATATTACATTCAATATAACAGGATCAAGTACCGAACAAATAGATTCTATTAATTTATTATTTAAATCTGGCCAGGGGAATACATCCATTATTCATCCTTTAGAATTTACCCAACATGAAAATAATAATGAATTTCAGGCAAGCTTAAAATGGAGAACTAATACATCAGAAAGATATATTCCCCAAGGATCACTTATAGAATATCGTTTTACTATATTGACTAAATCTGAATATAATTTAACCACAAAAGCAAACACAATAATATATTTAGACCCTAACCAAAAATGGGAAAATATAAAATCAGGATCTATCACATTTTACTACTCGGAAGTGTATGGATCAGTAGTAAAAAAAAGATCTGAAAAATTACTTCAAATTATAAGTGAAACAGTCGATATAATGTCACCATTATTAGGATTAGAGTCAAAAAATAATCCTTTAAGTATTATGTTATTTAACGATTATGATTATATGACAAAATCACTCCCACCAAAAAGTGATACTATAATGAGAAACTTAGTTACAGAAGGGCAAGCATTTACTTCAGAAGGAGTCGTGTTAGTATTGGATAACAGACAAACCTCAGCAACAGCTACTCATGAATTAACACATATCCTTCTAGACAAAGCTGCTAAATCTAAATATATTAATATTCCATCTTGGCTACATGAAGGACTTGCAGAATACGCTAGCCATCTCAGCTATACAGCTAAAGACTCTATTTTTGAAAAAGCATTAGCAGAAGACAAATTATTAAATATAACAAAATATTCAAGTCCGCCTGGTAAACCAAAAGATATATTATTATTTTACGGACAATCAGAACAATTTATTAAATATATAATTACTAATTTAGGTAATGATAACTTTACAAAATTTATAAAGACTCTAAAATCAGGAAAATCTATAAATAATGCAATACTTGATACTTACGAATTAGACAAAACAGGATTAGAAAATAAATGGAGAAAGCATATAGGAGCTTCATTAATTTCAACATCCATCAAAAAACCAAAAGCCCCCGTATCTCCAATCATTAAACCTTATACTCTAAAGGAAGTAATTACAAACTCCAAAAAAGTTACAGAGGAAAATAAAAATAAAAATTCTTCAATCTCAACTAAAGAAAAGGAAGCACAATCACAAAATCAGATAACAAAAGAAACTTCAATTGCAAATAATAACAGTGGTTGCGGTTTATCTCAATCAAATGATGTAGTAATTCTATTATCATTACTATTTATTTTTATCCCGTTCAGATTGAAAAAAAATAATATTATCTAGTTCTGGGATTTAAAACATCACTCAAAGAATCTCCCAATAAATTCCAGCAAATAATAAGTAAAAACACTACAATCCCTGGGCCAATCAACAACCATGGTTCTTCTCTTAATACACTAATACTTCCTCCTTCGAGTAGCATACGTCCAAGGCTAGGTCGTGGAGGTTGAACACCTAAGCCGAGCCAACTTAATATTATTTCCGTTCCTACCAGAGCTCCCATGCCCATAGTTATTGAAACAACTAACGGGCTAATAGCATTAGGCATCAAATGTAAAAATAAAATTCTTGAAGTAGAAGCACCAATAGATTTTGCAGAATCAATATATTGATTCTGTTTTATACTTAAAACCTGAGCTCTCATCAATCTTGCAGTTCCAATCCATCCAAAACTTACTAATGCTAAAGATATAACAAGGTAATCTACTATCCCTGTTTTCACCAAACCATTAATATTATAAGCATCTTCAAGATAACGTATAAAACCCAAAATCCTAGGACGTAGTGTAGCAGCCAAAATAATCACAAGTAAAATATCAGGGAAAGATGATGAAATTTCACCTATTCTCATAATTAAGGAGTCCACTCTCCCTCCTCTGTAACCAGAAATTAAACCTAAGCCAACTCCTATAAATATGCTTCCGGTTAAAATTGCTACAAATGTAATAATAACAGTATTTTGTACTCCCCATAAAACTCTACTGAAAACATCTCTTCCTGCACGGTCAGTTCCCATCCAATGTTCAATGCTAGGTGGCTTTTTGATATTACTATAATCTTGTGCAGTATATTCATAAGGAGCAATAAGAAATGCAAATATACCACTAAAATAAATAATTATTAGTATCGCAATACAAACTACAGCAATTTTTTTTCTGAACAATCTTGACAAAGCTGTCATGAAATGCCCTTTTGACTGAGTAATATTTTTATTCATTTGTATCTTATCCTTGGATCAATTATTGAATAAGAAATATCCGCCATCAAATTAGCTATGACAAATGCAGTTGCTCCAATAAGTGTAATAGCCATAATTACCGGATAATCTCTGTTAAAAATAGATTCAACACTAAATCTTCCGATACCAGGTATTCCCATAATAGTTTCAGTTATAAATGCTCCTCCTAATAAACCAGCTAATGAGAAAGCCAATATAGTTACAATAGGAATAATCGAATTCCTAAATACATGCCTAGTGCTAACTGTAAAGTAATGAAGTCCTTTAGATTGGGCTGTTCGGATATAATCCTGACCCAATACATCCAATGTTGTGGCTCTCATTATTCTGAGCATACCGGCTACTCCAGGTATCCCCATTGCTAATGCGGGTATAATTATTCTGGAATCAAATATTCCACCCCATCCAGAACAAGGTACTAGATTTGTTTTTAGACATCCTATCCAAAGTAAAAAAGGAATAGTAATCATAATTGGTATAGACATAAAAAAAACTGAAAAAGATACAATCAAAGGATCTATCCATGTCCCTTGCTTATGAGCTATATAAAAACCTAAAGGCAATCCTATTGAAATACTTATCAGCAAAGCTACAAGACTCAATTTTGCTGAAACTATCATTTTCGGAGCAATTAAACTTGAAACTGATCTGCCTCTAAAACGAAAACTTTCACCAAAATCACCTTTGGATGCACTTTGAATATATTTGTAAAACTGAACCATTACTGGCTTATCCAAACCCATTTCAGATCTTATTCTTTCTGCTACCACAGGATTATATTTAGTCCCCATCATTACCTCTACAGGGTCACCAGGGCCAAACCTACCTAATATAAAAGTTATAAAAGCAACTGCAATAAGCAGAAAAGGAATCCATACTAATCTGCCTACTATATACTTCCACATAATTATTACTTATACATTAAATTAATCAACTATTTCAACTAAAGAATATTTAGGAACACTCATTGGGGTAAGTTTGTAATTTTTAACTCTTTGATTTATCAAAACATATCTATCTCCCGGAAACCATAAAGGTATCCACGGAGCTTCATCTACAATTATTCTTTCCGCATTATTATACATTTGCATTCTGTTATTTAAATCCTGTTCAATCCTTGCTGATTCTAAAAGTTTATCTACTTCTTCATTTTTGTATCCATTATGATTTGTAGATTTTGTAGAATGAAAATTAATATCTAAAAAATTTTCCGGATCAGGATAGTCTGCAATCCATCCAAGTCCTGAAAAAAATTGTAATTCTTGCCTATTTAACATTTGTAAAAATGTAGCCCATTCTACTTGCTGAATTTCAACTTCGATACCTAATGTTTGCTTCCACATCTCAATTATAACTTCAATATCTAAACCTGCACTTCCTCCCGTACCAGGTACAGATAAAATTAGTCTTGGTAAATCATTAATATTAGAATATTTTGATTTTGCCAACATATCTTTTGCTAACTGTTCATTAAATTTCAACCCATCTATAGTTTTATCGTATCCAGGGAAACCAGGAGGTAAAATCCCGTAAGCAGGTTTAACCATGCCAGATAATACCTCATTTGCAATCAATTCTTTATTAATAGCATGAGCTAAAGCTTGCCTAAAATATTTGTCATCAAAAGGAGGTTTTTGTACATTAAAGCCAATATAATACTGAGAAAAACTTAATGGTGCTATTACTACATCTTTATTTAAATCACTAGATGGATCTAAAACTCTTTCTAAATCGGCCATCCCGACGCCAGTTAAATCAATTTCACCATTTTCATACATAGCCATAGCTTGCCCTCCAGCCAAATTCATAGAAACATATTCTATTTTTGCAGGTTCTCTATACCAGTCCGGATTTCTTTTTAACAATAATTTCTCCCCTATGAGATACTCATCAAGCATAAAAGGGCCAGATCCATTAGGTGAATCTGTCCAATTTTTATTTTTAACATTTTCTGAATCCAAAACAAAAGAAACAGGATAAGTCAATTTCGCTAAAAAGTATGCTTTGGGAGAATCTATATTGATTTCTAAAGTTAATTCATCAATTAATTTGATGCCTGAAATTTTATCTGTCTTACCATCAATTACATCTTGGACACCAACTATATCCCCAAGGTAATCTTCTGCTGTAATAGAAGTTGTGGCAGGGTTTGCAGCTCTGTTAAATGACCATACAAAATCTGCGGACGTTATTTTTTTTCCATTATGAAATTTCGCATTATCTCTAAGTTTAAAAGTATATTTCATACCATCATTACTGATAGCCCAGGATTCTGCTATATCAGGAATAATTTGAAGATTTGTATCCAAAGAAACCAGTCCACTATAAATCTCTAATATTATCCCAGCTGAAGTAGAGTCTTGAGCTCTGTGAGGGTCAAGTGTGGGTGGATCAGAATATAAAACATTAAGCTGTTTACCTGCAGATACTATATTATTATTATTCTTTTTTTCTGATAAAACTTTTTCAGAAGTATTAGTGAACTGATCAACATTTTTTTCCCCGGAATCACTAGAACATGATATCAAGAAAATCAGCAGCAGCGATGAAAATATAACTTTGAATAATAATTTATTTTTACAGATCCACATATTTAAATTCCTGTTTGAATTGATTTAAATTTTATTTTATTAATAATTTATTAAGTAATTATTAATTTTTACTTATTCTCAAATAATTATCAATAAATTCATTAATATCTCCATCTAGTATTTTATCAGGATCTGAAGACTCATAATCAGATCTATGATCTTTAACCATTTTATAGGGATGTAAGACATAACTTCTTATCTGGTTACCCCATTCAGCAGAAATATGAGGCCCCCTAATTTTCTTTTCATTCTCTTCTCTTTTCTTTAATTCCAATGATAATAATCTAGACTGCAATATTCTCATTGCTATTTCTTTATTCTGAGCCTGAGATCTTTCATTTTGGCATGAAACTTTAATACCTGTTGGTATATGTGTAATTCTTATTGCGGTAGAATTTTTTTGAACACTCTGCCCACCCGCACCACCAGCTTTGAATGCTTCTATATTTAAATCATCTGATTTTAATTCTATTTCAACATCAGATTCAATTTCAGGTAAAGTTTCGACTAATACAAAAGATGTATGTCTAGCATTATCAGAATCATACGGAGATAATCTGACAAGTCTATGCACACCTCTCTCACTCTTTAATAGACCATACACATTATTTCCTTTAATATGAATTGTTGTACTTTTTATTCCTGCTTCATCTCCTTTTGAAATTTCAAGAATTTTAGATGTCATATTCATTTTTTCAGCCCAACGTAAATACATTCTCATAATCATACTAGCCCAATCCTGGGATTCTACACCGCCTGCTCCAGCATGAATTGAAATAATAGCATTTCGTATATCATATTTACCATCAAATAAAGTTTTAAGTTCTAAATTACCAATATCTTTTTCTAATAAATCAATAGAATTTAAAATCTCTTCCTCAAATGAATCGTCATTTTCATCAATAGACAAAATAACCAATTCTTTTAATGATTGCAGGGAGGATATAACACTATTAATATCATTTAATTGAGATTCATAATATCCCAATTCTTTAGAAATTTTTTGCGCTTTGGTAGAATCATTCCAAAACCCATCGGACATAGTTGTAGAACTTAATGCATTAATTTTAGAACGTAGTTTATCAATTTCAAAGCCTCCCCCTTAAACTATCAAAACGCTTTTCTAATTTATTAATAAATGTTAGAGTATTTTCCATGTTAAAATTGAATCAAATAATTTGATATTATAACTATCAAAATTAATAATTTAAAGCTATTACAATATACTTGATTAAAAAAAATGCTAGATATCTTAATAAATAATGCAATGATAGTCGACGGAAGTGGTAACCCAGGTTATTTTGCAGATGTTGGAATAAAAAACAACAAAATTAAAATATTCAAATATAAACAACAAAACTTGAATTCAAAGAAAACTATTGATGCAGATGGAATGATATTATCTCCTGGTTTCATTGATTTTCATGCTCATTCTGGTTTAAGAATATTAGATGAACCATTACATGAACCGAAAGTAACACAAGGCATAACTACAGAATTAATTGGAGTAGATGGAAATTCATATGCTCCTTTTAAATCAAAAGAAGATTTACATGAATTCATTGAATTAAACTCTGGATTAGATGGCACTATATCCCAAGATGTTTTCTGGCCAACTGTAGAGTCATATTTACAAGCATTTCATGAAAAAACAGCCGTAAATATAGCTTATCTAGTAGGTAACTCTGTACTAAGGATAAACACCATAGGATGGGAGAATAAAAAAGCTTCAAGAAAAGATATAGATAACATGAAATCTATTCTAAGAGAATCGATGGAAGAAGGGGCATTTGGAATATCTACCGGATTGGAATATCCTCCGGGTAATTTTGCTGACACAAATGAATTAATTGAATTATCAAAAGAAGCAACAAAGCTAGGTGGCATTTATCATACTCATGTAAGATATGAGTTAGGCGATAAATTTTTAGATCCTTTCAAAGAAGCAATTACAATAGGTGAGAAAAGTAATATCCCTGTACATATCACTCATTTATATCAAAGTTCATATTCAAAAGGTGGATCAACTAAAATCCTGGGATTAGTTGAAGATTCCAGAGAATCAGGATTAGATGTTACATTTGATAGTTATCCATATATTTATGGTAGTACAAGATTGATAATTATGTTGCCAGACTGGACTAAAGATGGGGGCGTAAAAGTTCTTAAATCTATTCTTAAATCCAAAGAATTAAGAATTCAGTTAAAAAAAGAAGTTGCTCCTAGGGCATTGAGTTGGGAACAAGTATGGTTAACATATTTCAAATTACCAAAAAATCATAGATATGAAGGATTGTCAGTTGGGGAAATTTCAAGATCTAGAAATCAACATCCTATAGATACAATATGTGAAATTTTAATTGAAGAAGATCTACAAACTTGTTATGTTGCTTTAGGAGCAAACGGTAATACTATACCTCATTTTATTAATCATCCCCTATCTATGGTCGGAAGCGATGCAGTCTTATTAGGAGACTTCCCAAGTCCAAGAACATATGGATGTTTTCCAACTATAATTTCAGAATATGTAAGAGAGGAAAAACATATGTCCTTAGAATATGCGATAAGAAAAATTACTTCTTTCCCTGCGCAAAGACTTGGTATTTCAAATAGAGGGCTAATTAAAGACGGATTCAAAGCAGATTTAACAATTTTTGATTTAAATAAAATTAAATCTAAAGCAACAAAAGATAATCCTAAACAATTTGCTGAAGGTATAGAATACGTATTAGTAAATGGAAATCTTGTAATTGATAAAGGCAAACACACAAAAACTTTAAAAGGACAGGCTCTTAAAATTAATTCTAAATAAATATTATTTTTTCTTTAGGATTTGTAATTGATAATTCTTTGTTATGACATCCCATGAATATTGCATTTTTATCACTTTATCATCTTTCCATAAGTATCCTTGGTCAGCATAATTTTTACTGCCTGGATGTCCTGATGACCCCAAAGGTACTATCCACTTACTATTATCCCAATCAGCGACATCAAACATATATCTTGCTACAGAAGTGGATACCACATTGTATCTTGAGACATTTGAATACCCCGCATTATGCGGAGTATCTCCATCACCACTAACAGAAAATTTCGGGGGATTTAATTGATCAGATAATTCCGGAAATAAATCTGATAGTGTATGTACTGGATTTGTCTTATGTACATTACCCCATTTCCACAAATCTCTATCATTTCCATATGTATCAATTAAATAATCACAAGATTCCATAAATATTTTCTCAAATAATGAAGTCCAATTCTCATAACCGTTAGGTAAATATTCTGTATTGTTTCTATCAATATATGAAATAAATCTTGCTGACAATGTCCTTAAATGCGCAGGTGCTCCTCTGCCACCAGCATTAAGCATTTTATCAGCTTTATCTGAATCCAATAAACCTGAAATAATTTTCTTATTCAACCTATATCTAAATTCTGAATATATAGTAGGAGCTACATAATTTCTATCCATACTCCCATCCCAATCAATTAAATATTTTTGTAGTTCACCATAACTTGGATTTTCAAAATTAATTTTCTTTATTTCTTTAGTTAAAATTTGTGCGGGTATAGAAATAATCTCAGAATGAATTGCTAGCATTGATGTAGAATCAAATTTTCCTTTTTTTAAATGACTTTTAATTCTATTAGTTATTCTTCTCGCTCTATATTCTGGTGCACTATCTAAAGACAAATAAAAAGGGTAATCTTCGTCTGGAATCTTATTATTGGCTGTTACTATAAATCCATTTCTGGGATTTCTAATTCTCGGTAGTTCATCAAAAGGAACATATCCATTCCAATCATATTTTTTATCCCATCCAGGTACTGGTACCCAAGCATTTAATTGATCTCTTAGCGGAACTTTTCCTCTATTAATATATCCATAATCACCATTAGTATCCGCAAAAATAAAATTATTACAAGGATCAACCCAGTCATTCATGTTATTTTCCATTTGATCACTATTTTGAGAATCTATCATCTGCCTAATAACATTAAATCCAGTATTAAATTCATAAGTAGCAGAATATCTAAATGAAATAGCTTTCGTATTATCATCATTAAAACTTAATATATAACCATTTCTAGTTTTGTAAGAACATATCTCTACAGTTTTACCATTTAATATACTCACATTATAAACATCCTGAATTAAAGGTGCCCATTGCCCTTCATACTGATATTGCATTATTCCATCAATATTTCTGATCTTTTCAATATACAAATCCTGATAATCAGATCCTGCGTGAGTAACGCACCAAGCAACGTTTTTGTTATGGCCAAAATGAGGAAAACCGGGGCAACCAGGAAATGATAAGCCTATAACATCAAATTCATCGCAAGAAATATGATTCTGATAATAAACAGATGGTGTATCTAATCCTCTGTGTGGATCACCTGCAATCATTGGTTTGCCTGAGAGTGTATGTTCTCCTCCTATAACCCAACTATTGCTTCCTATGTCAATTTCACTTAAATCATCAATATATTCAAGAGCCTTAGCAAAATACTCAGTAGCATCAAGTTCTTCACTATCAAAAAGCTTTTGAGGAGGAACAATAACTAAATTATTTTTTTCATAACCTCTGAAAAGATTAACAAGTTTATCTATCTGAAATTCTTTTAGCAAAGAACTTCTCCAGATTTTGCCTTCAAAAACTCCCATCATAATATGCCTGACTTTAAAAACTGCCAAACAATCCCATGGTTGCCATGAATCTATAGTTAAATTTATTAAATCAAATTCAATAGGCAATGTATCTTTAGAATTCAAATAAGCATTAACACCATCAGAATAAGCTACATACATCTCTTTGGCAGATTTATCTAACTGATCAAAATCATCTTTAACATTACTTATAATATTCAAGCTTCCCATAAATTCATCATTATCAAGGCCAGATACGCCAACCAGTTCAGATAATTTGCCATAAGCTCTTTTTCTATCATATTCCATATGCCACATTCTATCTTGTGCTGTTGCAAATCCTTGCCCAAAAAAAGCATCATAAGAATTTTTTGCTTTTATATGAGGGATTCCATATTCATCTCTATAAATACTTATATCATCTAAAATTTTATCAGGCTCGTGTTCTTTATTTAAATCTGGCAAATAATTTTCAATATTTTTCATTAAAACCTCCAATATCGGGGTGACCGGACTCGAACCGATGACCCCCAGTACCCCATACTGGTGCGCTAGCCAACTGCGCCACACCCCGTAATCTTGAGAATACCATAATTATTATTTCTTTCAAATATTTATTAAATTAAGTTAAACCTATTTAGTTCAACAATTTCAACTTCCAAATAAGTTTTATTTATAAATTCTGTAATATTATTCAATCTTTTTTCGAGAGTATTATAACTATTAGAAACAGAGACAATTCCAAAATTAGCAAATCTAACAGAATTCAAATCATCTATCGCTGAAATCAAAATATTGAATTTTGATTTAAAAGAATATGTAAATGATCTTTTATATCTTAAAGATTTTCCAATTTATCAAAGACCTTATGTAAGCTCCCGAAACATACAATTTTACTCCTTTGTGTTAAAATCTGAATAATTAATTCAAATTATTATATTAAATATGAATATACATGTTTGAATCAGAAAAAGATTTAATCAAAGCTGTACAAAAAACCCGATTAGTTAGAAAACCTTTGCAACTTTTGGCTACATTTGGCACTACGATAATTAATTACTATGTAATTACAGAACCAATTTATTCAGATATAGATGAATCCAAAAAAGAAACCGTTGTAAGGACTGGCAGAGTAAATTCTGGAAAACCCCAAATTATTACTCCTACTTATGCATTAAATTTAAAAGGATTTAGCAGCGAGGCATATAAATACTTAGAATTTATATCTAATAAATTTGGTGTGAATAGCCCAGGTGTACTTTATCAATATAAAAACGAACCAGGGAAATTAAACATTCTCAACGGATCGGTAGAAGAAGTTTCCAATAACATAATTAAAGAACTAAATACAAAAAAAGATAAATTAACTGCAGTTATTGTTGGAGTAGACGAATTATGGGATGTATCTTTACTAAAATTCATTCATGATTTTACATCTGAATCTTTAGTCAGTAATGTTAATGAATTTAACTCCAGAGGATTACTTCAGCCGCAAGCCCAATTTGGAGGTGTCCCAAAAGCTGCTATTCAAAGAATTGAAATACTATTTAATCAAGTAGAATTTGGAGCTGACCCAGAAATATTGAAAAAAGAATTAGATAGATGGGGTTTATTTGATCATTATGAAGAAAGATTTTTAAACTTATTTAAATAATAGCTTGTTAAAATTAAAATACCTGACAATCTTTATATTAATGATTTTCATGATCCAAATACCTGAGTCTACAAAAATCAATCCCATTAATATCCATGTGGCAAATAATATTTTTAATATTTATGAATGGGAAATTAAAAATATAACAAATTTAATTGTTAATGAATTAAATCAAAATAAAAGTCATCAACCTGATGAATCAAATGAAATTAAAAAAATAATTGAAAATGAAATTAAAAAAAATAATATATTAATATTCAATAAATTCCTTTTCCCTAAGCTAAGATTCAAACTTGATAATACTCCTAATATTTTAATCATATCTCCAACAAATGAAATAAAACTAACCTACTCTATCCTATTAAAACAAAACTTAACAATTAAAGAAAAGGAAATAATCGAAAATCAAATAGAAAAAAAATTCAATGTTTCTGCAATAGTGCTTAAAATAGGTGGCATAGCTTTTTATCCATCTTTAATACCAAAAGATATGGAGCATACTAAAATTATCAATAATACAATTCATGAATGGCTTCATCAATATTTTTCATTGTATGATCTTGGTCAAAATATTTATAAAGATAATAAAATGTTAGCTTTAAATGAAACTCTGGTAAGTTATATTAGTGAAGAATTAGCAAATAACATTATGATTAACGAAACTCAATCAACAAAGATTAAAACCAAAGAAATAAATTCATTTAATTCTGAAATCAGATTCACTCGTTCGATAACTGACAACTTACTTTCGAAAAACAAAATTGATATAGCTGAAAAATTCATGTTATCACAAAAAAACAAGTTAAATGATCAAGGATATCAAATAAGAAAGATCAATCAGGCTTATTTTGCTTTTTATAACTCATATGGAAACACACCACAAAGTACAAACAATATATTGTCTAAATTAAAATGTATCCGAACAAAGAATGCAAAATTAAATGTTTTTATAAACAAACTTAAAAATATTAATAATTTTTCAAAATTTGAAAATATTTTGAATTCTGATCTAGATATAAAGAAATGTGTAAATTAGATATTCTTTATGACTAAAATTAACTATAATTAAATAATATAGTCAATAAGGTAAATAAGTGTTTAACAACAAAGAACCAGAATTTAATTTTTCTAAACTTAGCAATATTCTAAATAATATTAGAAAATATATACCACTTCCAAAAAATAACTTTTTTATCTTTATCATTGTAATCTTATTTTTTATTGGGTTATGGGGAAGCTCAGGAATATTCACAGTTCAACCAGGAGAACAAGCAGCTTTAAAACTATTTGGTAAATTTAATTCATTAGCAGGCCCAGGATTACATTGGTTCTTCCCATCACCAATAGGAGATAAAGATATTGTAGCCACAGATACAATCAGAAGATTAGAATTGGGATTCAGGGGAGATAAAGCAGTTCCTAGTGAAGCTCTAATGATAACTGGTGATGAAAATATAGTTGATGCACAATTATTAGTTCAATTTGATATTAAGGACCTAAAAAACTTTCTTTACAAGACAATCTCGCCAAGCGAAAAAACTATGATGGATGTAGCAGAAACAGCTTTAAGACAGGTAGTTGGAAGTAAACCTATAGATGATGTATTAACTACAGAAAAAGAAGCTGTTCAATCAGAAACTAAAATACTCATGCAATCTCTATTGGATAATTACGAGACAGGTATAAGAGTCAGAGAAGTAAAATTACAAAATGTACAACCTCCCCAACAAGTACAAGATGCATTTGATGATGTTGTAAGAGCAAGAGAAGATAAAGCAAAAATAATAAATCTTGCTGATGCGTATAGAGAAGATATACTGCCAAAAGCAAGAGGGTATGCAGCTAAAGTCATACAAGATGCAAAAGCTTATGAAGCAGTAAGAATTGCTGAATCACAAGGTGAAGCTGATAAATTCAACTCAATACTTAAAGAATATAATTTGCAAAAAGAAACAACAGAATCAAGGCTATATCTAGAAACAATAGAAAGAGTACTACCAAAATTAAAACAAATAATAATAGGGGATCCTAATAAAATATATATTTTTAACTCCGATAATGTAAAACAAGTTATTGGGACGTTAGAGGATTAATATGAAAAGATCATATACTGCGATACTAATTATAATACTAATAATATTTTTTGTTGGAATACAATCAATGTTTATTGTTGATGAAACAAATACTGCTATAGTAACTAGGTTTGGGGAACCTATTAAGACATCTACTAATCCCGGATTAAATTTTAAACTACCATTCGTAGATCAAGTTAGAAAATTTGAAAAAAGACTATTAATTTTTGACGCTCCTCCTGATTCTCTTTTAACAAGCGATAAAAAACGTTTAGTAATAGATATTTATGCCAGAGGGAAAATTGTTGATCCACTATTATTTTTTAAGACAACTCGTAATGAATCCTTAGCAGCATCAAGAGCCATAGATATCATCTCATCTGAATTAAGAAGAGAAATAGCTTCAGATTTACAAGTTGAAATAATAAAAACTAATCGAGAACAAATAATGAATAAAGTAAAACAACAAGCAGGTCCCAAAATACGTGAATTTGGAATTGAACTTGTTGATGTAAGAATTAAAAGAGCAGATTTCCCTGAAGAAATAGCTGAAAGCATATACGGAAGAATGCAGGCTGAAAGAAAAAGAAAAGCTGATAAAGAAAGAGCTGAAGCAGCAGAAGTTGATTTAACTGTAAGATCTGAAGTAGATAAAGATGCTTCAATTATAAAGGCAAAAGCCGATAAAGAAGCTAAGATAATCGTTGGTAATGCTGAAGCAACAGCAATCAAAATATTATCTGAGGCACATGGTCGCGATCCTGAATTCTATCGATTTCTAAGACAATTGGAAACATATGAAAATAGTTTCAATGCAAACACAACTATTATTATTCCAAAGGATTCAAATATATTAGATTCGTTATTTGGAGCAAATAAATTTTCCAGTATGCCTTCAAAGTAGATTAATTATTAATGTCTAACATTAATATACATTTTGATACTAATTTAAAAATAAACTTTAATAATAAAGATATCCCTCAATACATACCTAATATCTTTAAAATTTTAAATTTGAATCCATCTTCGCAAATTAATATTTTATTTGTTGATAATAATAAAATTGCTGAATTAAATTCAGAATTTCGGGGAATTTTGGAACCAACTGATATTTTATCTTTTTCTCCTGATTTTTCAGGAACTTATTATGGTACTGAAAAAATTAAAAAAATAAATAATATTGATTTTCCAAAACATTCTGACATTAATAAAATCTTGATAGGGGATTTAGCTATTTCTTTAGAATATATAAAAAATCAAAATGAGAATAAAAGAATTATATTTGATAATGAAATTAAAAAATTAATAATACATGGTATATTACATTTAAATGGTTATGATCATGAAAATATTAAAGATGAAAAAAAAATGACTGAAAAGCAAAATTATATATTAAATAAAATTAAATATTAAAAATGCAAAAAGAAGTTTTATATAGAAAATGGAGACCTAAAAGCCTAACAGAAATATTAGGACAAGAAGAAATTATCAAATTATTAATAAATTCTATTATTCATAAAAGATTATCTCAATCATATGTATTTTCAGGTCCGTCAGGTACAGGCAAAACCAGTACAGCCAGAGCATTTGCAAAATCTGTAAATTGTGAAAATTACGATACTTTGAAACTAGATATTTCTAATTGTACTTGCACATCATGTAGTTCAATTAACGATTATTCTTCTAATGCTCTTATAGAACTCGATGCAGCAAGTTCAATAAGACAAGTAGAAGATTTAACTGAAGTAATGTTACAAAAAATTAACTTTTTGTCCGGATTAAACAAATTTAAAGTCTATATCTTAGATGAAGTACATATGTTAAGTAGGCATTCGTTCAATGCATTATTAAAAACCTTGGAAGAACCTCCAGATCACTTAATAATAATCCTTGTAACAACAGATCCTCAAAAGATTCCTCAAACAATCTTATCAAGATGTCAAATAGTTGAATTTAAATCGATAGATGAAAGTAATATATCTGCAAAATTAGTAAAAATAGCACAAGATGAGAAGTTAATATTAACAACAAAAGATGCTCACATAATTGCATCTCATGCAAATGGCAGTCTTAGAAATGCTGAAAATTTATTAGAAAAATGCATTCTTAAACAAAATAATAACGAAATTGATGAAAATCTAATTAGATTTACGTTGGGTATCATAACAGATGATATACCTGTAGAAATATTGAACTATCTACATTCAAAAGATCTTAACTCTGCGCTTTTGTTATTAAATGAAGAAATAAATAAAGGTAGTAGCTTTAGTTCGATAATGAACGGATTCCGCAAAACATGTCTGAAATTAATACACTACAAATACGGGTTGGAAACAAAAAAATCTGAAATCAATAAAATGGCATCTATTCTAGATATCACTACAATTAAAAAAATTTCCGAAATCATAAATGCAAAAGATATTATTAATATTGAGAATTTTCGGCTAAATTTAGAAATAATGCTCATAGAGCTTTTTGAATTATTTCAAATTCCATCCAATGAAAATTCAAATTCAATATCCCAAAAAAGGAATATTGATCAAATTGAAAATAATGATATAAAAATACCTGCAAATCAAAAAAATTCAATACAATCTAAAAGCAAGCCAATACCATCAAAATATATCTCACAACACCCTCAATCTGATTTAATGAAATTTATTCAAGCGTTTGAAAATAAAAATTGGTACTGGAAAATGAAAGCCATCAAAAGTTATAAAATTAATGAAAATTTATTAAATTTATATTTCACACATAAAAGTCAAATTGAAATGTTGAAAGTGGAAATAAACAATCCTGAAAATATCAAATTAGCAAGATCAGCAACTAAATCAATATGGGGAAAAGAATTATTATTAAATCTGAAACTAACAAATAATAATGAGGAAACTAATGATAAATCAAATAAAAATGATGAGGCATTATTTTTGTCTGAAGCATCTAAATATGGAAAATTAATATCCTTAAAGGAGATTGAAAATGAATCCTAAAAACCTTAAAAATGTTTTTCAAATGAAAAACCAAATGAAACAAATACAAAAAAAATTAAAACAAACTACAGTCACACAAAACAATAAATCAGATACAATTTCTGTAACTGTAGATGGGACTTTTAAAATAAAAGAAATAAAATTAAATATAAAAAATCAAGATTCTAAATTAATAAAAAATTTAGAAAATGATCTTACTGAAACAATCAACAAAGCTATTGAAAAATCACAAAAAAATGCAAATGCTCAACTTGGATCAATAAGTAATTTATTAGGAATGTAATTTGAATAAAAAAAATGTTTCAATCTCTTCTGTGATATCTGATTTAATAAATCATCTTAATCAACTACCAGGCATTGGCCCTAAAACGGCTGAAAGATTAGCCTTCCATATTATAAAATCACCCGAAAATAAAATACTATCTTTAGCAGATAGCCTAATCAAATCAAAACAAAAATTATCTTTCTGTAATAATTGCTTCATAGTTACGGAAATAAATCCATGTAATATATGTACTGATGAAATGAGAGATCAAAAATCAATCTGCATAGTACAAGATTCAATTGATGCTTATGCAATAGAAAGCACCAATAATTATAATGGGTCTTATCATATTCTTAATGGATATATATCTCCAATTAATGGTATTGGACCTAATGAACTAACTATTTCATCATTAATAAAAAGAATTGAGAAAAAGCCACCAACGGAAATTATATTAGCCACAAATCCCACTATTGAAGGTGATGCAACAGCTACTTATATCTCTAATCAGATCAAATCAGCAAATATAAAAATCTCAAGACTTGCTGTAGGCATTCCATTCGGAGGAGATTTGGATTATACAGACCCAAAAACACTAACTCAAGCTTTCAATTCCAGGCAAATATTTGAGTAATATAATCACTCAAATATTTAAGTAAAATAATATAATGCAAAAAAGGGAATATTTAAATTTTGAAGGTATAACTATATCATCATATGAATATGGTGAATTCGACAAAATTTTCAATATACTAAGCCCTCATAAAGGGATAATCACAGCTATAATCAAAAGAATAAGAAAAACATCAAATAAAAATTTTGATTATATAGATGTATTTCAAAAAATGAATTTCAAAGCTTCTATTACAGATAATTTTTATATAATTTATGAAGCCAAATCCGTTGAAACGTGGTTTGAAAGACCAATAAAACTAACAAATCTATCTTCAGGAAATATAATCGCCGAATTGACAATAAATTTTAATTCTATAAATGAGAATAATAATTATATTTATCATTTAGTTAGTAAATGTTTGAAATGGATATCAAACGATATATTTATCTTTACTTTAGTTTATTTTCAAATTAAGTTACTTTTAGCAGAAGGAATATTCCCCGAAATTAACATATGTTTAAATTGTAATAATAAAATTCAACCGGGAGATTATCTTTTAAATTTGATTGAAAGTGGAATTTTTTGTAATAAATGTTCTGAAAAAACAAAATTTTCAAGTTTGAAATTATTAGAACAAGAAATCAGATTATTAAAGCATATTAAAAATACTGAATATGATAATAACTTAAATATAAATAATATAATTACGAAAAAAGTCGAACTAAGTTTATATAAAAAACTATCAACATATATAAAGTTTTATACTAATAAAGAATTGAAATCTGAAAAAATATTATTCTCTTCATTAAATAAGTACTAATATTATAAATATAAAATCTGTTGAATGAAGAGAATGGTTATGCTAGACTCTCATATTATGCCACGAAATTTTCGTGGTTAATTTTATTATGGGAGAAATAAAATAGCAAAAGATTACTTCATAAATGAAGGGATAAAATCAGATAGAGTTTTGGTCATAGACGAAAACGGAAAGCAAATGGGGGTCTTACTCACTAAAGACGCTGTTAATCATGCACTCCTGAGATCTCTGGATTTAGTAGAAGTATCTCCGGGTGCTCAACCTCCTGTCTGCAAAATAATGGACTATGGTAAACATAAATATAAACTTACCAGAAAAGAAAGGACAGCCAAAAAACAAAGTAGAGTAAAAACTTCAATACAAAAAACTAAAGAAGTTAAATTTAAAACAAGAACAGGAGATAATGAATTAGACTGGAAAATAAAACAAGTTAAAAAATTTCTATCAAAAGGAAATAAAGTCAAAATAACAGTATTATTTAGGGGAAGAGAGATTACTCACCCAGAACTTGGGATGAACGTATTAAAAACTGTGAGAGATTCTCTTTTAGATGAAGCAATACTAGAATCCCCTCCAGGAATGAGTGGCAATATTCTATCTATGACTTTAATGCCACCATCAAATAAAATTAATAAAGGATAAAAAATATGCCCAAAATGAAAACTCACAAAGGTGCATCATCTAGAATAAAAGTAAGCGGCAGCGGCAAACTTCTTAGAATGAAAGGAAACAGTAGTCACTTAAAAAGAAAAAAATCACAAAAAGTAAAAAGAACTTTTCATGATACTGTAAGCGTACATAAAGCAGATGTTAAAAGATTGAAAAAATTAATTTAATATTATAAACCGGAGAATAAGTTGACTAGGATAAAAAGAGGAACAAATAAAAAACGATCCCATAAAAAAATTTTAAACCTTGCAAAAGGACACCGAGGTTCAAGAAGCAAATTATTTAGACAGGCTAACGAATCTGTTTTACATGCTTTAATGTATAACTATATACACAATAAAACTAAAAAAAGAAATTTTAGAAGACTTTGGAATGTCAGAATAAATGCCGCAGCAAGAGAGCATGGCATTTCATATAGCGTTTTCATGTCCGGATTAAAAAAATCTGAAATTGAAATTGATAGAAAAACACTTTCTGATATGGCTATAAATGAGCCTGTTGGATTCGAACAATTAGTAGAAAAAGCTAAATCTTCAATAAATTAATTTAATATATTTTTTATATCAACTTTAATAGAATCTATATCAAACTCAGTATATATTAATGTAAATTTATTTTGATTAGAAATTAAATATGCTGGAATAGAATGCAAAATCAAATTACCTTTTAAAGATTTACTTTGAACATAAGCCACTGGTACATAAAAATGTTCCCATATTACTTTCAGATCATATTTATCAGCAATTAAATAATCAAGAGAATTATTTAATTCATATTTATTCAATAAATTTTTTACCTGAAGTTGGGTATCATTAACAGGATCAATGGAAAATATTATTATATTTAATTCATCTTTGTATTCATTTCTTATATTTTCAAAAATCTTTAAATCATTGAGTGCAGAGGGGCACTCTGTTTTGCAATTAGAATACATAAAAGTTACAAGTACTAATTTAGATGAAAAATCGGCATCAGATATATAAACTCCGTTTTGATTTTGGAAATTAAATTCAGGTAAATACAAATCAGTTTTTGATTTTATTCCCATATAATTAGGGTTGTCAAAAATGCAGGATGATAATATAAAGAATATAAAGACTAGTAATATTCTGATAAAAAATTTAAACAAAAATCCTAATAATCCAATTACTTAATATATTTTACTGCTAGATATGCCATTATTGGAGTTCCTATTAATATAGACATACCAGCCAAAACAACTGATAAATTTTTTAATTCACCCTCACCAGATCCTAATGTGGGAAGATTATAAAAAATATAACCTAGGGAAATAGCAAAAACAGCTACAGTTAACACTGAAATAAGAGATAATATAATTGCATAAATTAATCGTTTTAACATACATTCACGGTCATTGAATTATAATTCTAACATTATAAATAAAGCTATTCATACCTTTTTTCTGACAAATACCATTTAAAAAAATAATAAATAAATAAGCCCATCAGAATTAAAGCTGTACCAACTTTCATAATTACCCCACCTAATTGTTGGTCTTCAAGTGGGGAAAGGCCAAACATATAAGTTGAATTTTGATAATGCTCATAAATATTTTCAGAAGCATAAGTAATTATTCCAAAAACAATAATCTGCGCGATAGATAAAAGAAACAAATAAATTAATTTCAGGGAATAGTGTAAGCTTGGCTTAATTAAACTTGGAGTTACTAAAGGCCACCACATAAAAATTGCTGAAATAATAAACATAGTATGTTCTAATGCATGAAATTTATAGAAAGATACAGATAAATTATATACATTTGGTATGTGCCATAAACCAAATACAATATTAAATAATACGAAACAAAAAACAGGGTTAAAAATAAAATTAAAAATATATTTTGATAACTTAAATTTAAACAATAAATCAGTAATTTTATGATTCAATCCTAATAATAATAAAGGGGGTGCTATATAAGAAATCATTATATGTTGTAACATATGTGCGCTAAATAAATAATATTCACTTATATAATGAACAGGCCATACCAAGGCTAAAAATAAAACCAGAATACCAAGCAAAAAAGTAAATGATTTTTTATAATCTGTTTGAGGATTGATACTGAATTTATTTTTCAATCCAAAAACAATGGCTAAATAAATAAATTCTAGTGCTACTAACCCGAATATTATTTCATAGTGAAAAGAAGTATTTAAAAATACTGAATGCATTTAATTAGTTTAGACAAACCATCCAAATAAAGCCATCAGCCATAAAATTACAACTGTTGCTAAAATCAGCCCTGACATAAAAACATATGTAAATAATTTTGAGTCAAATTTTAAATGCATATAATACATCACAACAATTGCAAATTTTGCTATTGATAAAAAAGCTAACACAGGAATAATTCCATAACCTAACCAATCAAAATAAAATACCAAAATTTCAAGAGCTGTTAAAATAACAAGTGCCATTGCTACTTTAAAGTATGTCATTGGCTTTGGGTGAGAATGACTTTCATCTATATGATTAGATTGATTTTTTATTTCTACAGACATTTTTATCTCCTCACTATGATGATGGGAATCCAGTAAATGTTCCAAATAAATAAACAACTGCAAAAATGACAATCCATACAATATCAACAAAATGCCAATACAAAGCTGCCAAATCTAAGTCCAAATTGGTTTTTGAAGTTACTGTATTTCTAAACAAACTTGAATAAAAAATTATACCTAACCAAATTACTCCTATAGTAACATGAAGGCCATGAGTACCAGTTAAAGCATAAAAAGTCGTTCCAAACAAATTAGTTTGAGGACTTAAATCATCATGGAAATAAAATTCGCTAAACTCAAATACCTGAAACCCCAAAAATGTTGATCCCATTATTATAGTAGAAAACATCCATATCCTAAATGCTTTTATATCATCTCTTACTAAATATGCATAAGCAAAAACCATACTCATACTACTCATAAGCAAAACAAATGTGCTAACAGATGTTGTTGGTATATCAAACACATCTGCAGGGCCAGGGTGCAAAACACCTGATCCTTTATAAATAAGATACGTGCCTATCAAAGATGCAAAAAACATGCAATCAGATCCCAAGAAAACCCAAATTAATAGTTTTCTATGACTTAATCCTGTTGTCGTTTCATCAGACATATTCTATATACCTCAAACTAATGTGAATCGGGTTCGTTAACCGGTTCAAAAGACCAAGCACATACTGTTATCAGCATAATACCAATACCAATTCCAGTGAACACCAAATTATAAATAATGCCAAAACCTGCTATTGTTAACCCTACAGCTACTAATAAAGGCCAGTAAGAAGGCTGAGGTAAATGAATATCGCTTACTTTCGTTTTACTTTTAACTTTAGTATTTGAATTAGATGATTTTTGTTTAGTGTGCCAAAAATCATCTAAAGATTTAACTATCGGAATATCTCTAAAATTATAAACAGGTGGTGGAGAAGGTATTGACCACTCTAATGTTCTTCCATCCCAAGGATCATCACCTGCTTTTTTACCACCAGTCCAACTTTTTATCATATTTATAACAAATATTAAAACTCCGAATGCAATCGCATAAGCTGCAATTGTTTCAAATCCGTTCCAAAAAGCCCATCCCATTCCAGAGTCGTATGTAAAAATTCTTCTTGGCATGCCTTGCATTCCAACCCAATGCATAGGGAAGAAAGTTAAATTCTGACCAATAAACATTATCCAAAAATTTAGCTTACCTAATTTTTCATCATACATTCTTCCAGTGATTTTAGGAAACCAATAATAAATACCTGCAAAAATTCCAAATATAGAACCTCCGAACAAAACATAATGTATATGAGCAACTATAAAATATGTATCCTGTTGCTGATAATCAGAAGCAGAAAAAGAGTGCATTACACCACTAATTCCACCAATTAAAAACATTGACATAAATCCTACAGCAAATAATGTAGGGGTTTTGAAATCTATATCTCCACCCCACATGGTACCCAACCAATTAAACATTTTTACACCAGTAGGAATTGCTATAAGCATTGTAGTTAATGTAAACACACTATTTGCAATTGGACCTAATCCAGTTGTAAACATATGATGACTCCATACTAACCATCCCATAAATGCAATAAAAGAAGCTGCTAGTACCATTGCAGGATACCCAAATATAGGTTTTCTAGAAAATGTAGGTAAAACCTCAGATACTATTCCCATAGCTGGTAATATCAAAATATAAACTTCAGGGTGGCCAAATATCCAGAATAAATGTTGCCACAATATAGGATTAGCTCCTGCTTTAGTATTGAAAAAATTAAAATCAAAAGTTCTATCAAGCATCAATTCAATTAAAGCAACAGTTATTACTGGAAAAGCTAATATAAGTAGTATAGCTGTTATAAAAGTCATCCATGTAAATAATGGCAACCTCATCATTGTCATTCCAGGGGCTCTCAAATTTATTATAGTTACTATAAAATTAAAAGATGCGGCTAAAGAAGCTACACCTAAGACTTGAAGACCAATAATCCAAAAATCTATCCCATTTCCAGGATTAAACGTTGCAGTAGTTATGGGAGCATAACCAAACCAACCAGCATTTGGAGATCCTCCTAAAAACCAGCTTGATTTCATTATTAAAGCACCAGCAAGAAAAGCCCAATAACTAAAAGCATTTAATCTAGGGAACGCAACATCTCTTGCACCAATTTGTAAAGGAATAATAAAATTAAAAAACGCTGCAGACAAAGGCATTATAGCTAAAAAAATCATTGTTGTTGCATGCATAGTAAAAAGCTGATTATAGACTTCAGGAGCAATTATTTTTAGCTCAGGTGCAATTAATTGAGTTCGAATCAACATTGCTTCTATTCCACCTGTGAGAAACATAATGAATGCAGTTACACCATATAAAACACCTATCTTTTTATGATCAACAGTAGTCAACCAACCCCATACACCAGTAGGACTGACAGGTCTATATAATTTTATATTCAATGGTAATTTAAAAGGAATTGTTGTCATAATTTAATTTTTCTATATCACTTTAATGATTGTAAATATGAAGCAAGGGCTATAACTTCAGATTCTGTTAATGATTTATTAGGGTCCATATAAACTGCAGCCTGCCCTGACATTATATTACCTGGTTTTATCATATCAGGATTTCTTATCCAATTCCTAAGATTAACCTGATTATTTTCTAATATACCTGCAGCCATATGTTGACGAGATCCAAAATGTGTTAAATTAGGGCCAATTTTACCTTTTGCCTTTTTAGACCCATTTATCATATGACAACCTCCACATCCTGCTTTTGAAGACATAAAAATATCATAACCAGATTTTTCCAAAGGATCATTAGGGACAAAAGCTTCTGATTTTTGATGAGATATCCATGCTCTGAAATCTTCATCTGTATCTACTACTACTCTAAATCTCATTAAAGCGTGAGATTCTCCGCAAAATTCTGCACATTGCCCATAATACATACCAACATCATCGCCTTGAATCCACATATAGTTGCCTTGATTAGGAATAATATCAGTTTTACCTGCTATCTTAGGTATCCAAAAACTATGCAATACATTATTAGAGTAGAGATTAATTAATATTTTTTTCCCAACAGGTATATGTAATTCATTTGCAGTTACAACGTCTAAATCTTGATATTCAAATTCAAACCAATATTGATGACCATGTACATTTACAACAACATCTGGATTTTTTGGTGGAGTTCCAATAGTCCAAATTGCAGACAATACAGGAACTGATACAATTGCTAAAAATATAGCTGGTAAAATTGTCCACATAATTTCCAATTTAGTATTCCCATGAGTCTGGGATGGAATTCTTGTAGAGTTTTTCTTTCTTCTAAATTTAATATATATATATATAATAGCTAACTCTACTGCTACTAAAACAACCATACCCGCCCACAAAATCAAATAAAACAAGTCGGCTTGCTCTTTTGCTACTGGGCCGTGTGTATCAAATGTAGATTGCGGACCATCAAACCCTCCGCAGGCAATAACAAAAAGTAAAGACAGTAAAATTGGTAAGAATTTTTTTATCGTATCAAACACTAAATTATCAATTAGTAATATAATTCACATTTAAAAAATTGTAACAACAAGGACATCTATAGTCTACACATTTTATAGTTAATAATTAATAAAATATAATTTTTCTATTATAAAAAATTACCTTCAAATTAAGTTGATTTAAATATTCTGTATTCTATAAATAACCATGAAACAAATAACCATATAATACCAGCCAAACTTAGATGTACCACCCTTAACCATTCATCAAATCCTGCGTGAACTAATCCAATACTAAACAAAATATGAAGTATAAATATTAATCCCAGTGACCTGGCAATAATTTTAACAAAAGAACGACGCATTGCAAATCTTCCAACTACATGAGAAATATACAATATCATCAGCCCAAAAACTAAAGCTAAATATCTGTGTATCATATGTAAAAGATACGAACTTTCATTAAATCTTATCCATTGACCCATACAATCAGGCCACGACATGCAGGATGAATTAACTCCTAATCCCACTATTGCTGAACCGTACAACATTAAAATCAAAAGTCCAATCAAAGTGGTATTTAATATATATTCCTGAAATATCTTAAGATTTGATATAAATGATTTTTTATTAACTTTTCTAATTGAAGAAAACAAATATGCAAAAAGAAATAAGATTACAAATGAAACTCCCAGATGAATTAACCGGACCCACCATGCTAATTCTGTCAAAACAGTAACACCGCCTAAAACGCCTTCCAAAACAACCAACAATAACAAAGAAAAGGCTATAGATGATTGTGCTGATTTTCTTCCAAAAAATTTAACTGAAATAACATTAATAATAATAATTAAAATTCCAATAGAAGCACCAGAAACTCTATGCCCCCATTCTATGGCAGTATGAAAGTCTAATTCAGGTACGATTTGACCATCACATAGAGGCCAATCAGGGCATCCCAATCCTGATTCAGTGACCCTTACTATCCCTCCCAAGGTTATTTGGAATAAAACCATCAGAATGCCTAGCAAGGACACATAAGACAATATTTTTAATTTATTTATTGATAAAAATTTATTAATCATTTAGCAAATTAAAAAATTCATTTAAATCTATATCTGGAATGTTTTCGCCAGATCTAGTTCTTATTGAAAGTTTGTTTTGAGATATCTCCTTATCTCCTATTACAATCATATATGGTATTTTTTGCATTTGAGCTTCCCTTATTTTTGCATTCATTCTTTCAGATGAATCATTCACCACCGAACGGAAATTTTTTTCTTTCAAAACATCAGAAATTTGATTACAATAATCTATGTGTCTATCTGCAATTGGAATAATCATAATTTGAATTGGGGCAAGCCACATTGGAAATGATCCTGCGTAATGTTCAATTAATACTCCAAAAAATCTCTCAACTGAACCAAGAAGTGCTCTATGAATCATAATTGGTTTAATCTCCTTACCTTCTGTAGATATATACTTTAAATCAAAACGTTCGGGTAAATTGAAATCAAATTGAACTGTAGTACATTGCCAAAGGCGACCTATAGCGTCTTCAATATGAATATCTATTTTAGGGCCGTAAAAAGCCCCTCCACCTTCATCAAGTTCGTATTCAAGTCCTTTTTCATTTAATATTTTTTTAAGGATATTTTCAGCAAAATCCCAATCTTTATCTTCGCCAACATATTTCTCAGGTTTAGTTGACAACGTAATTTTATAATTTCTAAAATCAAATTTATCGTAAATTCTAAATGTTAAATCAAGTACTGAATTAAATTCTTCTATTACTTGCTCAGGCATACAAAATATATGGGCATCATCTTGAGTGAATCCACGCACTCTTAATAATCCGTGCAAAACGCCCTGTTTCTCATATCTATATACCGTACCTAATTCACCTATTCTCATAGGTAAATCCCTGTAACTTCTCAACTTATTTTTATAGTACGCAATATGAAAAGGACAATTCATAGGTTTCAAATAATATTCATTATTATCCATATCAATACTAGGAAACATATTTTCCTTAAAATTATCTAAATGCCCACTTTTTGACCAAAGATCTGATTTACCAACATGCGGAGTATATATCAAATCATAATTATCTTTGATATGTTCACTTTTCCAATAATCTTCAATTTTACTTCTTATAAAAGAACCTTTAGGATGCCATAAAATCATTCCGGAACCAATATCTTGTGAAATAGAAAAAAGGTCTAACTCTTTACCAAGTTTTCTATGGTCTCTTTTTGATGCCTCTTCTAAGAAAAGTAAATGCTTGTCTAATTCCTCAGTACTTTCAAACGCAGTTCCATAAATGCGTTGTAACATCTTATTATTTTCATCTCCTCGCCAATAAGCACCCGCAGTTGAAAGCAATTTTACAGCTTTGATTTCCCCTGTTTTCTCAACATGTCCGCCCTTACATAAATCTACAAAATTACCATTAGAATGACTGTATTCTGTTATTACCTCATTTTCTGGCATAGAATTAATAATTTCTGTTTTATAAGGATTATCTTTATAAATAATCAATGCTTCTTTTTTGGATAATTCCTTTCCTTCAAATTTTGTATTCCTTTTTATTGATCTTTTCATTTGCCGTTCAATTGAAACTAAATCTTGATCGGAAAAAGTTTCATCAATATCAAAGTCATAAAAAAATCCATCCGATATAGCCGGTCCAATTGTTAATTTTGCATCAGGATAAATTTTTAATACCGCTTCAGCCAGCAAATGTGCCGCTGAATGTCTTATTTTATCTCTAAGATTTTGTATATCACTCATTAAAACAAATAAATATTAATTACTTTTTATATGATATATCAAGTATAAATTAAATTAAACTCTCATATAATAAAGTATAATATTTCTAAAAATATGATCATAAAAAAGCTTAAAAATATAATTTCTATATGTCTAAAATCACAAACATAAGTTCAATACAAGTTCTTGATTCAAGAGGTACTCCTACATTACGATCTTTTGTTACTCTTGATAATAAATATACTGGCATATCCACAGTTCCTTCAGGTGCAAGTATAGGGAAATATGAAGCAGTTGAATT
>CATLOZ010000007.1 GCA_950054395.1 uncultured Chloroflexota bacterium | reverse complement strand
AATAGTTTAAAAAATTTAATAAACTTTAACATATAGTAAGCATAAGTTAAACCTATGAACATTAATAATAATTTTAATCAAAGTTATAACTTTGCCAATTCATTTCACACCCAAAGCCTTTTCTTATGTGGAAAGTTTTATTACTTGGGTCAGCAATATATCCTGAAACAGTATCCATATTATTAGCACCATGTCTGCATATCGAAGAAGGGAAGTTATAATGATCAGCTAGAATATTTTTTATGTTATCAAGATTTATATTTCCGTAAATATTTTTTATTAAATTATGCATTCTTTGAAGTCTTATTGGCGAATCTATCAATGTATTATTTTCAAATTTAATTAATTCATCAGTTAAATAGTGATTGGTATGAATGACGGAGTTTTGATCATGAGAAGTAAATTCATATCTTGATTTATTATGAAATTCAAAATCAATAATATTTTTTTTATCAGATATTAATACATTGGCTGCTTCTGAAACATTAATTGTATTTAAAATTTTTTTACAGGTTTCTAATGATCTTTGTTCTAGTAATTTTCTTTTCAAAATATAATGAGGAACTCCTTTTTGTGTTTGGAAATTATATAAAGCATTTGCAAAATTAGATATTCCATGTTCATTCATTCCTGCATAACCTATTTGCCCTGGAAATGTGAACATAATGATTTGAGGTATATCTATACTAGGGATTAATTTTAAAACAAAACCAAAATTTAAGAATTCAGGATCCATATCCTGATTTTGTCCAATATATAAATTGGAATTTAAAGTACTTTTTTCTTTAAATGAAAATGCTGTACATCCTTCATCATTTGTATTATCTAATTTTCCAAATCTGACTTGGCATAACATTGCATCTTCAAATATGATGTTTGCACCTTCAGCTATACCATGGATTTCATTTATATAGCTATTTGAATAATTATTTATTAGATTATAAAAAGACATAGATCTTTTTTGAGATTGTTTGATTGTTTCCTTACTTTTGAATCTTATCCATTTGATATATTCTCGAATTTGTTCTGAAATTTGTTTTCCATGACTAAATCCCATTTCATAATGATCACCAGTAATTTCTATATATGGGAATTTGTATGTATCGACTAAAGACATTTATGTTGCAAGATATAGGTTTATTTTTTATTACATATATATTTATAATTTAAATATAATTTAAATTATAAATATTGGTATTTTTATTGCAAGAGTTTAAATCTTATAGAATAGGCATTGTTGGGGCAGGAGCTTTAGGTGGAGCTTTGGCTATAGCATTAAATAAAAAATATTTTTGTATTACAAAAATATTTAGTAGAAGCAAAGCTTCAATAATAAAATTGTGCTCTAGGTTAGATGATGCAAGCTTATCGACATCTGTTCAAGAAGTTTCTGATAATGCAGATATTATTTTTATTACTACAACTGATAACGCTATCAAATCATCTGTTGAATCTGCATCATGGAAAAAAGGACAAATAGTTATTCATTGCTCTGGGGTTTTAGGGTTAGGCGTTTTAAGTAGAGCGAAAAATGACGGGGCATCTGTGGGTAGCATGCATCCTTTGCAACCTTTTTCTGATATGGATTCAGGCAGTAATAATTTAGATAATATTACTTTTGGTATTGATGGTGATGAATTTGCTTTGAATATCATTAGTAAATTGGTTAATAATTTAGATGCTATATCTATCAAGATAGATCCTAAATATAGAGCACTTTATCATTTGTCAGGAGTTATGGCAGGTAATTTATTACTTGGTATGGCATCTTCAATTGCGGATATATGGCAAAAAATTGGCTTAAGTAGAGAGGAGGGAGCTAAAGCTTTGATTCCAATGATGATTCAAAGCTGTAAAAATATTATTGAATTAGGTATTCCACAGTCAATGGCTGGACCTTATGTAAGAGGTGATTATGATACAGTTAAAATGCATTTAGATACCCTTCGAAAATCGTATCCAGCTATATTGCCAATGTATGTGGAGCTTGCAAGAATTAGTTTAAAATATGGAGATGAGAAGGTTGGTGAAACAGTATCTCAATCAAAAAAAATGTTTAAATTGTTAGATGAATATAATTAACTTATACATTTCAATAAATTGAGGAATATTGTCTTGAATGATTATTTTCTTATCCAATAGAATTATAATATGTATTTAGAATAAGGAGACCTTTTAATGTTTAAAGATAAAAAGTTTAAAGTGATAGGCAAATCACCAATACGCCATGATGGCAATGATAAAGTTACAGGACGTGCTTTATATGGAGCTGATATGAATTTACCAGGGATGTTATATGGTAAAGTTTTAAGAAGTCCCCATGCACATGCCAGAATTAAATCTATCAATATTGATAAAGTTTCGAAACATCCGAATTGTAAATCTGTTGTGACATCAAAAGATCTTGCTAAATCTCCTGAGACAACTAAGGAACCTATGTATGGGCAAGTTAGGATCTCTAATGTGCTAGCCTCAGATAAAGTTTTATATAAAGGTCATCCTATATTAGCTGTTGCTGCAAAATCTGTAGATGATGCTGAAGAATTGTTAGATTTAGTTGATATTGAGTATGAAATTCTTAATTCTGTAACAAATGTTGAAGATGCTATAAAAGATGGAGCAGATGTTTTGCATGAAAATTGGAAGAAATCAGATGATATCTTAGATAGAAATAATAAAGGTACAAATATTGGAACTATTGAAGTTTACAAATTAGGTAATGCTGATGATGAATTAAAAAAATCAGAATTAATCATTGAGCGAGAATTTAGAACAAAAACTGTACATCAGGGGTATATTGAACCGACTAATGGAACAGCTTGGTGGAGACCAAATGATAGATTGACAATATGGTGTAGTAGTCAAGGGCATTTTGGAATTAGAGATTCAGTTGCACAGGTTCTGGGTATTTCAGCTTCTAATATTACTGTTATACCAATGGAAATAGGCGGTGGATTTGGTGGAAAATTGTCAGCTTATTTGGAACCTTTGGCTGCTATATTATCAAAAAAATCTGGAAATCCAGTTAAAATGACTATGTCTAGATCTGAAGTTTTAGAGGCAACAGGCCCAACATCAGGAAGCTATCAAAAAATAACAATTGGATATAATTCACAAGGTATTATTACTGCTGCAAAAGCACAAATTTTGTTAGAAGCAGGTGCATTTCCAGGATCACCAGTTAGTGGAGCAGCTTCAGCTGTATTTGCATCTTATGATATTCAACATGTACAGATAGATGGCTATGATATTGTGACTAATAAACCTAAGACTACTGCATATAGAGCCCCTGGTGCTCCAATAGCTATGTTTGCAACGGAAACCTTAATAAATGAAATAGCCGATAGTTTGGGAATTGATCCAGTAGAATTGAGAATTAGAAATGTGGCAAAGAAGGGTGCACGAAGATCAGATGGTGTGATAAATGGAAACATAGGTGCTATAGATGTTATGGAAAATATTAGAAATCACCCTCATTACTCTATGCCCCTACCTAAAGGGGATTATGTAGGAAGAGGTATTTCTATGGGTTTTTGTAGAAATAATTCAGGTATTTCAAGTGTAATAGCTAATATTTTGCCTGATGGTAAATTTTCTTTGACTGAGGGTTCTGTTGATATTGGAGGTAGTAGAACAGCTATTGCTCAACAATTTGCAGAAGTTTTAGAAGTGGATGTAGAAAATGTTTTACCTCAAATAGGAGATACTGATACTATAGGATACACTTCTAACACAGGAGGTAGTGGAGTAGCATTTAAAACTGGAATGGCAGCTTATCATACTGCTAAAGATATAAAAACACAATTAATAAAAAGAGCTGCGATAATATGGGATACTGAAGATGAAAATGTAGATTATAAAGAAGGAGTTTTATACCATAAAAATGACCCGGAATTAAAAATGACTTTAAATGAAATTGCAGCATTATTGGGAGATACTGGAGGTCCGATAACTGGCAAATCACATATTAATCCAGGAGGACAAGAAGGATCATATGCTGCAAATATAGTAGATGTTAAAGTTGATCCTGAAACAGGTAAAGTAGAAATTTTGAAAGTTACAGCGTTTCAAGATGTTGGAAAAGCTATTCACAGAGCTTATGTGGAAGGACAAATTCAGGGTGGAACAACTCAGGGGATAGGATGGGCAATTAATGAAGAATATTTTATGTTAGATGGCCAGATGAAGAATAACACTTTTTTAGATTATAGAATGCCTACTTCATTAGATTTACCGATGATTGATCCTGTGATTATTGAAGTTTTTAATCCAAATCATCCTTTTGGTGTAAAAGGTGTTGGTGAATCAAATATTGTTCCACCTTTAGGAGCAATTTCACATGCTGTATATAATGCAATAGGTAAAAGGATATATGATTTACCAATTAATCCTGAGGCTATAATAAGAACTATTAATGGAAAGTTATAATTATTAAATTATATTAAAGGAATTGAGATGGCTAACAAACAAGAACAAGACATTAAGGATAAAGCAAGAAAATTACACTTTAATTCAATAGTAGTTGATACTCATGCGGATACAATCAGCAGAATGATAGATCCTCCTAATAATACTCATGGAATACATGATGACCCCGATAAAGCTAGAGAACATTATCCCATTGAAGATCAGGGAGTTGATATATCTAAACGATTAGAAGACGGGCATCTTGATTTGCCAAGAATATTTGAAGGAGGTCTTGGAGTACAGTGGTGGTCATGTTTTGTTTTTTCAGGATATATTGCTAAAAAGGAAACTGTTGACAGATCACTTGTATTAATTGATGCACTTAAAAGATTTGAAAAAATGCATCCTGAGCAGCTTGGTCTTGCTCTGACAGCTGAAGACTGCAGAAATATGGTTAAACAAGGGAAACATGCAGTAGTTCCCTGCATTGAAGGTGGTCATGCAATAAATGATAATTTAGCGATATTAAGACAATACTGGGATCTTGGAGTAAGATATATTACTTTAACTCACTTCAATACAAATAACTGGGCTGACAGCTCAACTGATGCTGCTAAAAATAATGGATTAAGTCTTTTTGGTGTTGAGGTTGTAAAAGAGATGAATAAACTTGGAATGGTGGTAGATGTATCCCATGTGTCAGATAAAACATTCTGGGATACTATAGAAGTGGTTAATAAGCCATTGATGGCATCACATTCATCTTCCTGGGAGATATGTAAACATCCTCGTAATATGAAAGATAACATGCTTAAAGCTGTTGCTACAAATGGTGGCGTAGTATGTGTTAATTTCTGCCCTCCATTTGTAAGTGAAAGATTACGTGTGGAATCCGAAAACCTCAGGAATCAGATGTGGGAAGAAATAGAAGATCTTGAAAGAATGGGAAGAAGATCACCAAGCGGACATTTTGATAAATCCCAGGAATATATACAAATAGAATCAATAAAGATTCAAAAAAGATTCAGGGTGATTATCAGTGATTTAGAACAAGCTACACTTTCAGATACTGTAGATCATATAGATCATATGGTTAAAGTTGCAGGTATTGATCATGTTGGACTGGGTTCAGATTTTGATGGAATTGCAAATGGGCCTGTAGGCCTTGAGGATTGTACCAAATTTCCTAGCATTACTGAAGAATTAATGCAAAGAGGTTATGCTGATGGAGATATACAAAAAATACTCGGCTTAAATACCATGAGAGTAATGGAAGCTAATATAGGTAAATAACTATATATTAGTATTAAATTTTACCTCTTAATTTTGGATCAAGACTATCACGTAATCCGTCTCCAAACATATTAATAGCCAATGCTAAGAGGAACAAGCCAATTGAAGGCAGTATGACAATATTAGAATTACTTATAAAGTAAATTCTCCCCTCACCAATAATATTGCCCCATGTGGGAATATCTGGCGGAACACCTGCGCCTAAGAAACTCAAGCTTGCTTCAGCCAAAATAGCAGATGCAAACAAAAATGTTGCCTGGACAATTACAGGTGCAAAGGTATTTGGTGCTATATGCCTCATTAAAATTCTTGAATTAGTTGCTCCAAAAGCACGAGCTGCATCAACATACTGCGATTCTTTGATTGTTAATACGACAGATCTAACTATTCTAGATGTTCTTGGTGAATCAACTACAGTCAAAGCAAAAATTACATTTTCTATTCTTGGTCCTAGTATAGCCATTAAAACAATCGCTAACAAAATTCCTGGTATAGCCATAATACCATCCATAAATCGCATTATAATATCATCGACTCTTGAGAAGTATCCTGCAACAATTCCTATAAATGATCCTGTTATTGCTGAAATTATCGCTACAGATAATCCAACAAAAAGTGAAACTCTGGAACCATAAATCACAATAGAGAATATATCTCTGCCAAGAGGGCCAGTCCCGAAAAGGTAAAATTTACCTTCTTCAGATCTACCAGGGGGTAATAATCGATTTAATGGATCATAAATAAATGGATCTTCTAATATATCAAGTGCTATTAACAAAGGTGCAAGAAGAGCCACAATTGCAACTAACAAAATTATAATTAAACCTATAAGCATATTTGGATTTCTCCATAGAGCATTTGCCATAGCTATATATGTAGGAATTTTAGGTCGTAACCCCTGAAATTGAATATCCTGTGATTCTGATTTTGTGCTCATTAACTATCGTACCTTATCCTTGGATCTACAAATACATAGCAAATATCAATAATTAAATTAACCATCACGTAAATCATAGCCACAATTAGAATAGTACTTTGAATAATCTGAAAATCTCTTTGCGAAATTGCTTCTACAATTAATCTTCCCATACCAGGTATCGCAAATACAGTTTCAGTTATAACAACACCACTTATAAATCCGGCTATACTGAAACCAATAACTGTAATTACTGGATTTGCAGCATTTTTAAAAGCATGTCTTAACAATACTACTGTTTCCCCTAATCCTTTTGCTCTGGCAGTTCTAACATAATCTTCTTTAAGAACCTCAAGCATTGTAGCTCGGGTCATTCTTGTTATTAAAGCTGAACCTGCGAATCCTAAAACAAAAGAAGGAAGGAGCAAATGATAAATATATTGCCCAAAATCTTCACTCATATACACATAGCCACCCGCGGGGAACAATGGTAATTTAACAGCAAAAAGGATGATCATAACATACCCTAATGCAAAATAAGGAACAGCATAACCAGTCAAAGCCAAAATCATAACAATTCGATCAAATATTGAATTCATTTTCCACGCAGCTAATACTCCTGCCGGTATAGATATTAGAATAGATATTGTCAGGCTTATTAATGCTAATGACAAAGTTGGTTCTACTCTGTCCAACATCAGTTTTGAAACTTTATGTCCAGAAAAAATAGATTCACCAAAATCGCCTACAGCAACACCAGAAACAAAATTCCAAAACTGCACTGGGATAGGATCCAAAAGACCCATAGCTTCACGCATTGCCTCAACCTGTTCATAATCTGCATCTTCTCCAGCCATAATAGCTGCAGGGTCACCAGGAGCGAGGTGAATAATTGAGAATACTACTACACCAACGATTGCCATTGTGGGTAAAGCTGCAAGTAATCTTTTTAATATATATCTTTGCATTTTATATTTGAAAATTAGTAGTGTAAATATTATATATGTATGACATAAATAATCAACATTTTTTATGTAAAAAAGCCGCCGATTTTTAACTCATCGGCGGCTTTTAAATTTTGACCTATATTAAATATCTATTCGATATTTTTTATTTGTCCATCCATGTATTTGTTAAACGAGTTGAAATCGCATAATCATGAGGGCCTTTAGTTGTAGCTCTCCATACATGGTATACATTACTCTGACCTGGTGAAATATGAGTTACCTGATCATAGTAAGATTCCTGCACAGCATCAAGAACTTTCTTTCTGCCGGCATCGGTTGTTTCTTTAGTATACTGAGCCTGTAAGTCAATAATAGTCTGGTTTGTATGCCATCCATATGTCTTAGGGCTTAAGTACCAGTTCATAACTGGGTTGTTAGTTGGAACACCACAACAACCAGTGTGGAATATATCCCAAGCATCTTTATTCTGTCTGATTGTAACAGCAGTTGCCCAGTCAGTCATTGTCATATTGATTTTAAAACCAATTTCCTTGATCCTTGCTATATTAATCAAAGATCTGTCTCTGTGTGACTGATAGGAAGTGTTACTTACCATTTCAATTGTATCTGAAGCTAAATCCCATCCGGATTCCGCTACAAATTTATCTCTATACTCTTGAGCAAGAGTTAAATTTTTCTGGTTATACAGAGCTGCATTAGCGTCACTTTCACCAGGTGTTCCACAAAGGAAAATAGCGGCACATACAGACCATAATTCTTTTGGTCCGTGCACAGCCATTAATTTTTCAGCATCTTGTGCTGCCTGTATGGATCTTCTAGCGTTAAGATATTTGAAAGGGGATTTAGTGTGATTTAACAAAAGAATCGGAGTACCAGGAGCTGCAACTAACATTCTCATGTTAGGATCTGCTGCTAAATCTGGATACTGTTCGGATGCTCCTGATGTAGCATAGTCGATTTTACCTGTTTTCAAACCAGCAAGTAATGTGGTTTTATCAGGAACCTCAACTACGTTAACTCCGTCAACCCATGGGGCTTCACCTTCAGGAACCTTACCTACCCAACCCTGGTGTGCCTCATATTCAAATCTGTATCCAGGTACCCATTTCTTAAGTACATAAGGACCAGATGCAAAATAAGTACTTCCTTCATATCCATCCTGTGATACACGGGAGTGTGCATCTGTACCTTTCGCTACAGCTGCTTTCATTATAAATGGAGCTTCAGAGAATCCCATTGATAATGCAGGATACGGTTCTTTAAGATTTAATGTAAATGTTGTAGCATCTACTACGGTTAAACTCTTTTCAGAGAAGTTGCCTTCTACAGATCTCTTAAACATCTGTATACCAGCTGTAATTCTATCAGCCCATCTAAATGTTGATTGCTGTATATCTGTAGCAGTAACCGGTGATCCATCATGGAACTTCATGTTATCACGAAGTTTAAAAGTCCATGTCAGGCCATCTGTTGATTGCTCCCATGATGTAAAACCATTGTTCTGGTATTGATACTTAGTATCTAACCTTTGCAGGCTATCATATACCATCTGTGAACTTCTCCAAGTAACAGTCGCAGTTGTCCATACTGGATCAATAGCTTTTACTGGTGCTTCTAATGCCCAGATTAAAATACCACCTTTCTTTACGCCGGTCTGTGCCTTAGCTTTAACAACAGAACCAGGTGTAGGGGCAATTGGCTGTATTGGGCTTACAGAAGGCAATGGAGAACCACCTGTTGGTTTAACAGGTTGTACTTGTGCTTTAGCTGCGTATGTTGTAGCTGCTGCAGCTTTTGGTGCCTCAGGCGCTTGAGGCGCCGCAGGTGCCGCTGCTGTAGAAGTTGCAGTTTCACTAGAACATGCAAAAACAAAAGCAAAAACAAGAGCTAAAGGTAAAAGTTTGAAATATTTCATTCGAACCTCCTAACTAATTGGTCTCAGAATAGACTTCCTAGACCTTGTTTCTAAATTATTATTAATATTCAAATAAAAAGAATAGCAGAAAATCCTGTCAGACTCCCACACTTCAAAAAATTTGTAGTTATTAATTTACAAGTGTTAGGTTATATTGTCAACTTATATTCTATTTCTTTAGGCTTTAATAAGTTATTTTGGACAATAGTGTACAAATAAAGTATTTTTTTTATTTTTCAAACACTTAATTACATGAATTTGCATTCTGTTTATACATTCTAAATAATATAACGTCCCCTTCATCTTCATCCCAATGCAGTCCAATTACATACAAATTATCATTCACCATTTTCATATCAGTAAATATTTCGTTTTTACCTGCATCAAATTTATACACTCCTTGATTTCCAAAGGATAGATCTAAATTTGCCTTATTATCTATCATTATTAAAGCGGCATCCTCATTTTTTGTATTTTTAATTGTTCCTGCTAAAAGTATCTGTTTATCATTAATGATATTAATACTGGTTGCTATTGAATCTGCATTAAATTCTGAAAAAATTTTCGTACCATTTTTACCAAAATTCTTATCAATTTCCCCATCAAGATCAAATTTGGTAACCAATATATTAAAAGTTTCTAAATTATCAATAAAACCAGCTGCATAAACATCATTACCATTAATATCTAAATCATATATAAGTCCGGGAGGACTAAATTTCCAGACTTTTAATCCGTTATCTCCAAATGAAGTGTCTAATTCCCCATTTGATTTTATTTTTGCGAAAGCAACTTTAGGAGTGGCCCCAGAATTACTGGAACCTCCGATAATTATATCTCCTTCGTCAGTTTTTTCTGCTGTGTAAGCAACATCGTCACTCATTCCAAAATCAATCCATATTCTCCCAATACTATTAAAAGAATAATCTAAATTACCATCATAATCATACCTCGCAACAGCAAAATCATCATCTTTGCCATTACTAGCCCTGCCAATAGCATAAAAAGTTTTTTCATCATTTTGAATTAATTTATTTATAGCATCATCCCTATAACCAAAATCTGTAATCACTTTCCCTTCTCCTCCAAATGACTTGTCCAAAACCCCGCTATCATTAAATTTTGCAAGTGAATAATCAAATAATACTGTCCCTAGATCTGCTCCGTGATTCGATCTGCCGCCTATTATGATTTTATTATCATTAGACAAAAGTATTTGATTACCTTCATCTATACCTGCATCAATATCGAACATCATATGGCCATTATTACCAAATGCATTATCTAATTTTCCATCAGATTTAAATTTTAATAATAAATAATCTGTGGGATCATGCATTTTACTAGTAGTGCCACTAACATATATATCACAATTTTGATTCACATCTAAAGACTGAGGTACTTCGTAAAATCCAAAATCAAATATTCCAAAACTTAAATTATACAAATCATAATCGAAAGTTTTATTATCTTCTAATATTAGCTGACAACCAAAACAAGTTGAAAATATTAGAATTATCCCTATAACAGTTTTTATCATTTAAATCTCTTGTTACAATCATTATTAGAAAATCATATTTAAAATAAACTTATGGCTAAATTATTAAATATAGTAGATACAACAAATATTCTAGCAAGAACTACATTATCATTGTTATTATCTGGAATACTTAGTTTTATTATTTTTCCTATTAGTTTTATAGCTTTAATAGGAATTTATGGTTTAAATACAATAAATTTTGAATATATAACACCATTATTAATAGGATCCTGTGCTTTTTTTGGAAATTTCTTTTCATGGTTGAAAAGTGATTACAAGCTTATAAATTACAAATGGTTAACAGGATTAATAATCGTAGCTATATTATCTGCTTATATTGGGAGTGTAAAAGGAATGAATGCAGAAAGATCTATTCTGCCTTTTGGTGTTCCTGAATTAAGAGATACATTTATTTGGTGCACATTATCAACAAGTCTATGGAGTGCTCTTTATTGGACCGTAATGAAAATACTTAATAAAACAGTCAGATTATAACTGTCTTAATCTTGGATCTAATTTATCTCTTAACCAGTCACCCAAAAAGTTCAGTGACATCACAACCAAGAAAATAGCAAGTCCTGGGAAAAATGATCCCCACCATGATGAATTTAAATATTCTTTTTCTTCTGAAACCATTAATCCCCAAGCCGGAGTAGGTGCAGGAATTCCAGCCCCCACAAAACTTAAAGTTGCTTCAGTTAATATTAATTGCCCAACTCTTAAAGTAGCCACAACAATAATTGTGTTAAGAACGTTTGGCAATATATGTTTAATTATAATTCTTGTTGTTGATGCCCCCGCAACTTTTGCCAGTGCAACATAATCTCTTGTTTTAAGTGATAATACTTCTCCTCTTACATATCTTACAAAAGTTGCCCATGTAAATAATGCCAACAAAATCATAACAGTTTTAACACTTGGCCCTAATACAATTGCTGCAATTAAAGCCAATAACACAAAAGGTAATGCCAGCCAAACATCAACAAGTCTCATAATCATTTCATCAATAAATCCACCGGCATAACCTGCAATTAAACCTAAAGTTGAACCTACCAATAATCCGCTAGTCAAAGAAATAATAACCACAAAAAGTGAAATCCTTGCTCCATGAATAATTCTACTAAAAACATCACGCCCAACATGATCAGCTCCCAAAAATTTACCTGGGGTTCCATTTTCCATCCATGAAGGCGGGGCATTTCTTAACTTTAATGTTTGTGCAGTAGGTGACTGAGGAGCAAGAAGTGGAGCAAAGATTCCAGTAAAAAGTAAAATAGCTAATATTGCTACTGGAATAATTGGCCATCTTCTAAAAGCGTTCCATACTTTGCTAGGGTTAAATTTATTTAATACTGATATTGCATTATTCATTTAATCATACCTTATCCTTGGATCAGCAAATCCATACATAACATCAGCCAAAAATGCAAAAAACAAATAAGCTGCTGCGAAAAATAATACAGTCCCTGTTAATAATGCAAAGTCGTTATTGATGACTGCCTGTATTGCCAATCTACCAATCCCTGGCCATGAAAATACTAATTCCACTACTGTGGCTCCAGTAATGAATCCTGCCAAAAACAAACTTGAATAAGTAATTGGGGGAATTAAAGCATTTCTAAAAGCATGTTTCCATATAACTTTTGTCGTACTAACACCTTTAGCTCTTGCCAGTTTAATAAATTCAGAATCCATAATCTCTAACATGGCAGACCTAGTCAATCTAGTATAAATTGCCGAACCTCCCCATCCAAGTGTTATAGTAGGCAATATAAAATGTTTGACTTTATCTAAAAAAGGATCATCAGATGAAGCCATTCCAAAAGCCGGAAGCCAGCCAAGTTGGACAGCAAAAATTAATATTGCAACTATAGCAATCCAAAACTGAGGTAAGGCTTGACCAAAAAGAGCAAATCCTCTGGCAATATAATCAACTAATCCGCCACGTTTAATAGATGAAATAATTCCTAAAGGAATTCCTGTAATAATTGCAAATAACCATGCAGTTCCAGCCAGATATGCAGTCGCAGGCAGTTTTTCCCATATCATTGTAGTTACAGGTGTTCTGTCCAGCAAGCTCTTCCCTAGATCTCCTTGCATAGCATTCCACATCCAAACAAAATATTGCACAATAAGTGGTTTATCTAATCCTAAATACTGTCTTAGGTATTCTTTTTGTTCAGGAGGCATACCATAACCACCAGCTTGAGCATAAAGTAGTAAAGGATCTCCAATTAATCTAGACATACAAAAAACTATAATTGTTGCTGCAAACATTGAAAATATTGCAAAATACAGTCTTCTAAATAAAAAATTTGCCACTAGGTATTACTGTTTAAGAATTAATATATAAATTGATAGTTTATAGAAAATATTTTAAGAGTCAAGATATTTTTACAAATAAAAAAAGGGAATCTGATTATTAGATTCCCTTTCTTTATTCTAACTACTAAGGTTTATAGTTTTATTTTAATTTTATGTTTGCGAATGTAGCAGTTCCAAATGGAGTAGGCTCCATTGTCCATTCACTTATAACATTAGGGTTATAAGTTGTTAACTGAGGAAGAGCAACAACGCCAGGCTGTAATGCCCAGTAATGTACATGTTCTATAAATTGATCAGCTAAATCTAATCTTTTAGCTAGATCTGGTTCTTTAGCAGCTCTTTTGTAAAGATCAGCTATTGTAGGTGTTTCAAAACATACACAATAACCACCTCTAGTTAAACTACTGTTAACCAATCCTTTTGGTTTATCATGAGGATATACTGACTGTCCGTCATCATCTGAATATAGAATTGGGATAGTACTTGTTCTTCCTACCAAACCAGGTCTGTGAACTGCATAAGGATATTTTAGCACGGCAGTTTTAAGTCCAATTGCTTCCATATATCCACCAACAGCATCAGCTATTTCTTCACCTAATCCACCATTGCTTCCGCTAGGTACGAAAATAGGCATTTCAAAGAAATAGTCACCTTTCTTTGTATAACCAGCTTTTTCAATGTTAGCCACTGATCCCTGTGGATCATAAGCTATATTCCATTCTGGTTTATTATGTTCATTTTCAGGATCAATAAATGCAACATAGTTTGGAGTACCAAGACCGCCAAGTAACTCTGAGTTAATCATATCTCGGTCTATAGATGTAGCAACAGCCCATCTAACCAATCTTGCTTGTTCCATGTCATCCATTCCATCAGGGTTATTACTATCATCAGGACTGAAAGGGTTCCCAATCCAAGGAATTTCTCTTGCATAAACACCACTGCCAGCTATATCTAACTTAGCACCAGTTCCTGCATGAACAGATTCCCACATATTTCCAGAAAAGTAAAAACTGAATTGGTTTGCATTACCAGCAGTTGTGGTTGCAAAACCAGCTGCTTTCATTTCTGGTACACTTTTAAGAGCTAACTCTGTAGCATCAATTTCACCAGTTTGCATTCCAGCAATTCTTACCTCGTTCTGAGGTACAGCTTTTACAATAACTTTTCTTGCCTGAGGAGCAGGGAATTCCCAATGCCCATCCCAAGCAGTAAATACTGCTGTGTCATCTCTAACCCAGCTTTCAACTTCGTATGGACCTGTGGCAATAACATTTACTTTTGCCCAAGTTTCATCATGCTCATCAAAAGCTTTCTTAGAATGAATCACAACACCAACGAAACCACCTGTATTCATCAGGTTATTTACCCATGCAACATCAAAATTTTCAAATACAAAATTTACATTTGAACCATCTGCTACAGCTGGATTTTTACCAAAAAGTGATGCAAAGTTTGCAGCACTTGGAGCAATACTGTGCGGGGTAATCATTGGGTTTGTCTTATTATAACTGTGAACAACATCAGCAGCAGTCATTGTTCCATAACCTTTATGGAATTGAACTCCGCTTCTGATTTTTATGCTCAAAGTAGAGAGATCATCAGACAGTGTGTAGCTTTCAGCTAATTGCATTGCCTCATAATTAATTCCTCCGCCATCTTTCCATCTCCATGTGAATAAGTCTTCACCAATTCCCCAAGCAACAGAATCATAAGCACCGCAATAAACAGTGTTGACTCCATGTGGGCATTGTAGAGTGGATTGAGCAAAAACAATTGTTCCTTTTTCTTGCTTACTAGCACCAGGACCTTTTATTGTGTCTGGTGCTGCCGCTGGTGCTGCCGCTGGTGCTGCCGCTGGTGCGGCTGCAGGTGCAGTTGTCGTGGTTTCTTCTTCTGAAGAACAAGCTAACGCAAACAACAAAACAGCAGAAACAAGAAATATAGGGGCGAAACGCCTCAAATTTTTCATATTATGCCTCCTTTAGGCTTATAAACCTTAATATGTTAAAAACAAATTAGGTCGTAATACTAATGTATATACATATATATATCAACTTCATTTTTCTTGGTAAATGTTTAAATAGGAATAAAAAAACTCTTTTACAACAATTTTTAGTAATTATTATTATTAATTATATTCCTAATTCATTTCATTTCTAGGTTTATCTAAAAACAAGCTAAAAAACACCATAAAAATTGACATTAAAAAATAAATCCAGAAAGCTGATGTATAACTAGAGTAAATATCAAATATAATACCTGAAACCATAACACCAGAAGCCGCTCCTGCTGTAGTAACTGGATGAGTAATACCGCGTATCTTCCCCAATGAATCTGTTCCATAGTAATTAGCATAAGCAACTGCAGGTACCGCAAGCATTCCACCCATAGCAAAGCCAAAAAATATGGAAGCTAAAATAGCCATATAAACATCAAATGTATAGATCAAAATTAATAAAGCTAACATTGAAGAGGCAAATACCCCGGAAAATGCGTATTTAATTTTAACTCTGTCGCAAATCAGCCCCCATATAATACTGCCCAATCCTGTTGAAATTGCATTAAAGGATATTACCAAAGATGAAAGCCCTAAACTAATATCTCTATCTTGTAAAAATGCTGCCTGATGTGTATTAATACCCGAATGGAAAAAGTACAAAACACCAGTTCCAATAGCGATAATCCAAAGAGATTTAGTTCTTGCAGCTTCCCCTAATGAAAAATTGACTAAATTATTTTTTATTTTTTCATCATTTTTTAATTTAATACCTAAAGATCCTGGTTCTTCATATATAAATATCAATGAAGGTATCAATGCAATTATAATAACTACAAATCCTAAGTATGCCCAAGCAGACCTCCAACCATAATGAACAATAAATATACCTGCTAATACTGGGAAAACCACCATTCCAATTGAATGAAAAGCGTATAAAATACCATTTGCCCTACCACGATTAGTTATAAACCATTTTGCAATGATAATCGAGCCTCCAACCATCATAGGTGTAGAAAAAAACATTCGAGTAATAGTTACCAAAACATATAACAATATCCATTCACTTACATAAGACATTGCAAAAGTAGCAATCCCCATAGATACAACACTCAATATCAATACCTGTCTTGTCTTTTTTAAATCGAATAACAATCCAAAAGGAATTGAAAAAATAGCTGCAAATATACTACCTAAAGCAACTGCGCCGGAAAATAAAGTTCTCGAAAATCCTAATTCATCAGACATCGGAACTACAAACATAGATAAATTCAAACTACCTGCCGCAGTAGACACCAGTTGCACTAAGCCTACTCCAGCTAAAGCATACCATCCAAAATATACATTGGATTTTTCTTTGATTCTATTTGAAATGAATTTCAAGATTATTTAATCACTCTGAAATTTATATTGCATTAAAATAGCATTTTCAGTAGGGAATGAATAGTAATTTTCTCTTATATTATATTCATTAAATCCAAATTTTCGAAATAAGCTCAAAACTTGAAAATTTGTTGCTCTTACCTCTGCATAAATAGATTTTATATCCCTACTCAAATGTTCAAAAGCATATCGCAATAATTTGCTGGCAAATCCTTTATTTCTATATTTCTCTAGTATAGCCAAATTATATATATTGAATTCATCATGAATAGTATGACAAACTATGTATCCAACTTTTGAATCATTTAAAAATCCTATGAAAATAAAATAATCATTATTCTTGTAAGATTTCAAAATATTTATTAAAGTAGATATTTAGTTAAAAATTCTGCTATTGAAGTGTAAGCTTTTATTCTGTTCGGCTCTTTTACAAAACCATGCCCTTCATCTAAAAATCTCACAAATTCAACCGGTTTTCCTGCTTCTTTCATTTCACTAACAAGCTGTTCGGTTTCATACATCGGAACTCTAGGATCTTCATCCCCATGTAAAACTAATAACGGAGTAACAATTTGATCAATTTTATGTATTGCCGAAATATCTTCTAACAATTTACGATCCTTAATTGGATCTCCATATTCATATGCTCGATGTTGAGCTCTATAAGACGCTGTATGTTCAAAAAATGTCACCATATTGACCATTCCGTATAATTCTACTGCTGCAGCCCATAAATCAGGGTAAACAGTTATACATGAAAGAGTCATGAATCCACCATAACTTCCTCCCATCACTGCAATTTTATCCTTGGATGCCCATCCTGATTCTACAACCCACTTCCATAAATATTCAATATCTTTAACTGAATCCATTCTTTTGTATGTGTCATCCAGGTGGCCATATGATTCACCATATCCTCCGCTTCCTCTAACGTTAGGTAATAAAATACCTATCCCCTGATTTACCAAATACTGTAATTCGGGTTTAAATGTTGGTCTTTCCTGTCCCTCTGGCCCGCCATGTATAAGTATCAAAATAGGATTCCCTTCTCCCTGCTTAAAATTATCTGGCTTAAGAAAAAAGAATGGGATATCTCTGTTGTCAAAAGTTTTATAAGAATACAATGTAGGTTTTGGTAATTTTCCTAATTCAATACCCCCTTCATAGGATCTATTAAAAAACTCGTATTTTTGAGTATCTAAATTAAACTTGATAATTTCTGCATTTTGGTTTGTTGAATTAATAGTAAATAACAAATTTGATTCATCCAATATACATAATCCCCAAGCCCATCCTGGCTCCATAAAAGTAACTTCATACGGATTATCTAAAATTTCAGAATCATCATTTAATAAATTTAATATTCCCAATTTTGAATATCCTCGATCATTAATATAAAATATTAATCGATTATTTTCAGAATCCATTTTAAAATATTCCACTTCATGATCTTCTAAATAAATATACCTCAGATTATTAGATTTTAAATTTAATTTGACAATACCAGAAAAATCCTTGCCTTCATTAGTGATTATAATAATTTCATCATCTTCATCAGAAAAAATTGCTTGCTTAAAGCCGCCGTTCAAATTGTTATCTGAAAGCTGAGATATATTACCTGATTCTGTATCCAGAATTTTCAAATACTGATATCTATTCGTTCTTTCTTCAGTAAATAATATCTTTTTCAAATCATTAGAATAGGCTTTAAATGCAACGCTATGAACATCTTCTGATGTTTGATAAACCAATTTAGATTCCCCATTAATTTCCTGTGTATATAAATCAAAATAAGCTGCATTTCTTTTGTTAGATGAATATACAATAGTACTTCCATCAGTACTCCATCCTCCAAAATCATTTCGTACAGACATATCATCTGATAAAGAAATTATATTAATATAATCTGAAGTATCTATAAGCTTTATTTGAAAATTTTCATCTCCACCTTTATCTATACTAAAAAGGATCCATTTATCATCTGGAGACCATGAAACCAGCGCAACTCTTTCTTTATAATTAGTGAGTGGTTTGTGAACATTATTTTCATCACAAAGCCAAACTTGGGGAGTTCCTGATTTATTATTTAAATAAGCAATTCTTTTATTATCTTTTGATGATGTCGGAGAACAAGAATAAGGTATTTTAATTAATTCTTTAATATCAAGTTTTATCATTATTTACTCCTAATTTTTATAATTTTGTCTTTAATTTATGCGTTTGCGTATTGAAAAAAATATTTATAAGCTTAAGATATTCTAAGATCAAAAGTTAAAAAAATTAACTGCTTCAACATGAATATTTTACTAAGAATAACTTCTTATACTTTAAAATTCAAACTCTATTTAATACTTGGTTACATTTGTACCGTAGGTGCTGTAATTAGTTATCTTCTCATTCCTGAATTACTTGGCGGTATTGTGGATAGAATTGATCCCAATTCAACCAATGAATCAATTTACAAATCTCTTAACCTCACTTTCCTTTTAATTATCTTATTTTCATTAGGTTGCACAAGAGGTGCATTTTCCTATGGGCAAAACTATTATGGTGAAGCTTTATCATTTAAAGTTTCTAAAGTACTAAGAGATCAACTATATGACAAGACACAAAAACTGGATTTTTATTTTCATGATAAAACACATACCGGAGAAATGATGTCCAGAGTAATAGTAGATATAGAAGGAATAAGGATGTTTATTCCAATGGGCATAGTAAGATCTCCTTATGTCTTCTTAATGTTTTTTGGTAGCATAACCTTACTTTTAATTAAAAATTTTGAACTGGCTATATATGCATGTTCATTTTTAGTTTTATCTGGATTTCTTGCAGCTAGAATGCGTTTAAAATTAAGACAAATATGGTTGAAAGTTCAAGAAAAAAATGCCGAATTAAATGCTTTGTTACAAGAAAATTTAAACGGTATCAAAGTTGTTAAAGCATTTTATGCTGAAAGTCATCAAATTAACAAATTTAGTAATACAAATGAAGAATTTAAAGAATTAAATATTAATGTAGAAAATTTTAGAGCCATTACAATGACTACGGTCCTGTTTGCTTATTGGGCTACATTAGCTTTAATACTTGCCATCGGTGGGTTAAAAGTAATAAATGGAGAAATGAGTATTGGAGACTTAATAAGTTTTATGTTTTATATGCAACTCCTGGCTATGCCGGTAAGAATGATAGGCTGGCTATTGAATGCAAGTACCAGAGGATCAACTTGTGGTAAAAGAATCTTTGAGGTATTAGATACAAAGCCTCAAATAACAAATCCCTCAAATGCAAATACAAACTTCTACAAAATGAAAGGTGAAATCATTTTTAAAAATGTTTCTCATCAATTTCCTGATGCAAAATCTGAAAGTGTAAAAGACGTAAATTTATCAATTAAAAAGAATCAAAGCATTTCAATTACAGGAGAGGCTGGTAGCGGCAAAAGTACTTTGGTTCAATTATTGCTACGTTTTTATGATCCAAGTAATGGGGCAATTTATATAGATGGAAAAAATATAAAAGATATCGACCTTGGCATACTTAGAAAAAATATAGGTTATGTGCATCAAGATGTATTTATTTTTAATGAAACATTCAAAAATAACATTTGTTATGGAAACCCCGCTGCTTCAATGGACAAAATAATTGAAGCAGCTCAGATAGCTCAAATACATGAATATATTAACTCTTTACCGGATAAATATAATTCCTTAATATCTGAAAATGGTGCAAATTTATCTGGAGGTCAAAAACAAAGATTAAGCATAGCACGCACATTACTTTTAGATCCTCCAATCCTTATACTTGATGATTCTACATCAAGCGTTGATGCATCAACAGAAAAGGATATTCAAAAAGCTATTAACAAATTAATTTCAGGGCGAACAGTTATAACTATTGCTCATAAATTAAACAATTTTCAACAATCAAGCAATATTGCAGTAATGAATAAAGGAGAAATTACTGAATACGGTTCCCACGATCATTTAATAAATTTAAACGGAATATATAAAAATATATATGAATTACAAACTACAAATTAAAACTGTGAAATTTTCATGATAGGACATACCTTTGGACCAATGTCTAGGGGAGACAGCGATGATGAAATGTTCGGGAAATTATATGACATCAATGTTATAAAAAGAATATCTCCTTATATATGGAGATATAAAAAATATTCTGCAATAGGAGCTATATGCACACTTCTATCCGCAAGTTTAGCAGTATTAATTCCATATTTTATTAAAATTGGAATTGACGATTATATTAATAATCCAAATATAGGTATTGCTAGTCAAAAATCTGGATTAATCAAAATATCATTAATATTTGGATTAACCATGTTCGCTGCGTGGGTAACAAATTATATTGGACAAATATATCTAGCTAGAGTTGGGCAGTATACTCTCAGAGATATTCGTATTGATATGTTTTCCCATCTTCTAAAACTAAACTTAAACTATTTTCAGAAAACAAAATCTGGAAGCATAATGTCAAGATTGATGGGAGATACTTCACAATTGCAAGAATCATTTTCAATTGTTGTTATGACACTGGCAGATATTCTTACCTTAGTGGGCATTTGCGCAACACTTTTAATAATGAATTTTAAAATTGGAATATCATCTTTATCGGTCGTACCGCTCCTCTTTATTGCCGTCGTGCTCTGGCAACCTGTAGCAAAAAGAGCATTTATAGCTGTAAGGATAGCAATTTCACAAGTTCTTTCATCATTCAGTGAAAATCTAAACGGTATAAAAGAAGTACAAAATTTTAATAGAGAAGATAACAACAATAAAAATTTCAATATTAAAACCAAAGATCATCTGAATTCAGCTTTAAAAGCCCAAAAATTATCCTCAGCTTTATTGCCGCCAGTAGACATTCTTACTAGTACTGCACTTATTATTGCAGCTTTTGTAGCCAGTAAATTAATCTTAAATGATGCTGCTGCAATTGGAGTAATAATTGCTTCAGTTTTATATATTCAAAGACTTTTTGACCCAATTAGAAATCTGATGATGCAATACACACAAATACAAAGATCTATGGCTTCTGGCTCCAGGTTATTTGAATTTTTAGATATAAAAAAATCAATAAATAAATTAGAAATCAATATGCCAGAAAATATTATCAAAGGTGAGGTTGAATTTAAAAATTTTCACTTTGCATACGATAACAATATCGAAGTTCTAACAGATATTAATATGAATATTCAAAAAGGTTCGACTGTAGCATTTATTGGAGACACAGGTGCTGGGAAAACTACATTAGCATCTCTTATTACCGGGCTTTACCCACCTAATAAAGATAAGGGGAAATTAAGTATAGATAAAATTCCAATAGAAAAATACTCAAGATCAGATTTAGGGTCACAAATTGCAATGGTTTTACAAGATCCTTTTTTATTCCAGGGAAGTTTAAAAGACAATTTAAAATTTAATCATCAATCTGCAACAGATGAAGAAATCATAAACGCTTGTAAATCAATAGGAATTCATGATTATATTATCTCACTTGAAAATGGATATGATACCTCTGTATCTGAAAGAGGTGTAAATATGAGTCAGGGGCAAAGACAACTTATGGGTTTTGCAAGAGCTCTAATTAAAAATCCCAAAATTTTAATTCTTGATGAAGCTACCTCTAATATTGATAGCATAAGCGAGCAAAAAATACAAAACGCATTAAAAGTCCTTTTCAAAAACAGAACATCAATAATTATTGCTCATAGATTGTCTACAATCAAATTATCAGACAATATATTTGTTATCAGAGGGGGGAGAATTGCTGAACAAGGTAATCATTCAAAACTAATGAGCCTGAAAAAAGAATATTACAAATTTACAGAATCATCTTTTCAAAATTAATTCAGCAAATTACCTTGAGTAGGTTTATCTTCAATATTAATACCTAAATGTTTATAGGCTAATTGTGTAGCGATTCGCCCTCTGTTTGTCCTAGATATAAATCCTAAATTTAATAAAAATGGTTCAATTACATCCTCTACAGTGTTACTGTCTTCACTTATTGAAGCCGCCAATGTTTGAAGCCCTACTGGACCTCCATTAAATTTTGTTACTAATGAAAGTAAGAATTCAACATCAATTTTATCTAATCCTAAATTATCTACCTCTAACTGATCTAAAGCTTTTTTAGTTATTTCAGCATTAATTTTTCCATTTGATTGTACTTCTGAAAAATCCCTAACTCTTCGAAGTAATCTGTTAGCTATTCTTGGGGTTTTTCTTGATCTTATAGCAATTTCTTTTAAACCTTTATTATCCGCAGTTATTTTTAATATTTTTGCTGATCGGAATAGTATATCTGATATTTCTGTATCAGAATAAAAATCTAATCGATAAACAGAGCCAAACCTATCTCTTAAGGGGGCGCTTAGCATACCAAATTTAGTTGTTGCTCCAATAAGGGTAAACGGTTGTATCCCTAAGTTTACACTTCTTGCTTTTAATCCTTCTTCAATTACCCATGAAACTCTATATTCTTCCATAGCTGAATATAAAACTTCCTCTGAAATTTTATTAAGCCTATGTATTTCATCAATAAATAAAATATCTCCTTTTTGAAGACGCGTTAAAATTGCTACTAAATCACCAGCCTTTTCAATTGCCGGTCCAGAAGTAACTTTAATTAAAGATTTCATTTCATGTGAAATGACGTGAGCCAAAGTTGTTTTTCCCAAACCTGGAGGTCCATAAAGCAAAGTATGATCTAATGATTCTGAGCGTTGTTTTGCAGCTTTTATAGCTATAGACAATGTTTCTTTAATTCTTTTCTGACCAACATAATCTGTAAATTTTCTAGGTCTTAAAGAAATCTCGGAATTAATATCCTGAACAGAAGTTTCCGGGTTGATAATTCTTTTATTTTCCAAAATTTAGCCTAATTTAAATTTATCTTAAAAACATATTAACAAAAATAGTATCTTAAAACTGAATGCTAAAAAATATAATATATAATGTTAAGTTATATTGTTAATTTACTATAATTTTGTTAAAATTTAATATTCAAGTAAATAACTATATATAGGGTATTATATCTTAATAAACACTGTATATAGTTATATATATTTTATAGCTATTAGGGAGACTACTTTGGCTCAACAATCAAATTACAACGCTGATTCAATTCAAGTATTAAAAGGATTAACCCCGGTAAGAAAACGCCCAGGAATGTTCATTGGAAGTACAGATGAAAGGGGATTACACCATTTAATTAATGAAATTGTAGATAATAGTGTTGATGAATTCATGGCTGGTTTTTGCGATGAAATTTCAATTCATATAGACAAAGATCAATATGTAGAAATTTCTGATAACGGAAGAGGGATTCCTGTGGAAAAACATGAAGCTACAAAAGTTTCAACAGTAGAAACTGTATTAACCACATTACATGCAGGCGGTAAATTTGAAGAGGGAGCATACTCAGTTTCCGGAGGACTTCATGGAGTAGGAGCTTCAGCTGTGAATGCTTTATCAGAAGATTTTGAAGTCACTGTATTTAGGGATAACAAAATATATAAAATGTCATTTTCAGAAGGTGTTAAAAAAACAGAACTTGAATCCACACCGATTTCAAAAGTAGACAACGGTAAAACAGGTACAAAAATTAGATTCAAAGCAGATCGAACTATATTTATTGATGACGAAACAAATGAAAATATAAATTATGATTTTCAAAAAATATTACTAAGAACTAAAGAAATAGCTTATTTAAATAAGGGTCTTAAAATTGTTTTTAGCAGTGATTATCATGATAATTTATGGCCAAACAACAAAAATATGTATTATTTTGAAGGTGGTATATCATCTCTTGTTATTAATGAAACACGTAATAAAACCCCTTTAAATAAAACTCCAATTTACTATGAAGAAGAAATTATCAGAAATGAAACTGTAACCAATAATGACGGTAAGGCTGTAGTTAAACCAGTAAAAACATTAGTTGAAATAGCAATACAATATGACACATCTCTAGGAGAAAATGTTTTATCCTATGCAAATTGCATTAATACTGCAGATGGAGGTACTCATGTAACAGGGTTTAGATCAGCTTTAACTAGAGTGTTCAATGATCAGGCAGAAAAATTAGGATTAATTAAGGATGGTGAATCATCCTTACAAGGAGAAGATACCAGGGAAGGCTTAACAGCAGCAATTAGTGTCAAGTTATCAAACCCTCAATTTGAAGGACAGACAAAAGCAAAGCTGGGAAACAAAGATGTCAGAAATAAAGTAGAGACTGTAGTTAGAAAAGCCCTAAATATATTTCTTGAAGACAACCCTCAGATAGCAAAATTAATAATTGAAAAATGCCTAACTTCCCAAAGAGCACGAGAAGCTGCAAGAAAAGCACGGGATTTGGTTTTAAGAAAAAATGCCCTAGATGGCGGAGGTCTTCCCGGTAAATTAGCAGATTGCTCAGAAAAAAATCCTGATTTATGCGAGTTATATATTGTTGAGGGAGATTCTGCTGGAGGAACAGCAAAAATGGGCAGAGACAGGAAATACCAGGCAATACTTCCATTAAGAGGTAAGATATTAAACGTTGAAAAAGCAAGAGCTGATAAAATGATTTCTCATGAAGGAATACAACATATGATAACAGCTATTGGTACCGGATTTGGAAATAAATTAAAAAATGAAGAAAATAATTTAAATAATAATTTTGAAAATTCAAATTTAAATAGCAATGAAAGCGAAGGAATAGATTTATCAAAACTTCGTTATAGCAAAATCATTATTATGACAGATGCTGATGTAGATGGTTCGCATATTAGAACTCTATTATTAACATTCTTTTTCAGATATATGACACCTTTACTTGAAAACGGGAATATTTATATCGCTATTCCCCCACTCTATAAATTAGGTACTGGGAAAAATAGTAAATATTGTTATTCCGAAGAAGAAAAAGAAGAATTTATATCTAAATCACAATCCAGCAAAAATATAAGAGTACAAAGATACAAAGGACTTGGGGAAATGAATGCCGATCAACTTTGGTCCACAACAATGGATCCGGATACCAGGACATTAAAAAAAGTTATTATTCCGCCAGATCATGATGAATATGGGGAAAGAAATCCAGAAGCTGAAATAACTAGAAAAACATTTGAAAATCTTATGGGTGATGACGTCACTCCAAGAAGAAAATTCATAGAAGAAAACGCACTATTTGCTAACATAGATACTTAAAAATCTTTACATTGAATATTTTTATAATCTAAACATCTAATTTAATTGACCTTTTAAAAAATATATCTTTATAATTTACTACTGATATTAATTAGGATCAAAAAATATTTGTGGATAATCATAAATCATACTTAAAAACTTTAGAATCTAATGCCATAAAATCTTTAGAAACACTTCAAACCCTTGAAGAAATTGAAAATTGGCGAATTGAATATTTGGGTAGGAAAGGAAAACTATCTCAATTTTTCCAATCATTTAAAGATATAAAAAATGAAAATAAAAACGAACTTGGCACAATCGCCAATGATCTTAAAATATCTTTAGAACAATATTACAAAAAAAAAATTAATTCTATACAATCCTCTAAATTGAAAATAAATGAAATTTTTGATTACAGTTTACCAGGAAAACCCAATATCTCAGGTTCAATACACCCAACAATACAAATGATGAATGAAATTTGTAATGCTTTTTCTAGTTTAGGATTTAACATATATGAAGGCCCTGAAATAGAATCAGAGGAATATGCTTTTGATAAACTTAATATCCCAAGCAATCATCCTGCAAGAGATATATGGGATACAATTTGGGTAGAAAATACTCAAGAATTAGAATCTCTTTTACTAAGACCTCATACATCCCCTATGCAAATTCGAATAATGGAAAAATATCCACCCCCAATTAGAGTCGTTGTCCCAGGTAAATGTTATAGATATGAAGCTACAGATAACACTCATGAATGGCACTTTCATCAAATTGAAGGGTTAGTTGTTGATACAAATATTAATTTTGCAAATATGAAATCAACTCTTTTCGAATTTGCAAGATTAATTTTCGGGGAACAAACAAAAGCAAGATTCAGGTGTGATTTTTTTCCTTTTGTTGAACCTGGAGCTGAAATGTCAGTAAATATTAAAGATGATGAATGGCTTGAATTGATGGGAGCAGGAATGGTTCATCCAAAAGTATTACAAAATGTTAATCTTGATCCTGAAATCTATTCAGGATTTGCATTTGGTTTAGGAATAGAAAGAGTTGCGATGATCAGGTTTGGCATTAATAATATTAGAGATTTTTACTCAAATGATTTCCAGTTTTTAAGACAATTTAACTAAAGGTATTTATTGATGAAAATTCCAATATCTTGGATTAAAGATTATATAAAATTTGACGTTCCTGCCAATGATATAGCAGATCTTTTAACTATGGCAGGGACAGAAGTCTCTAATATCCAAAAAATTGGTACAGATTGGGATAAAAACAAATTAAAAGTAGGACAAATATTAAATATTGAAAAACATCCAAATGCTGCCAGATTATCCCTTGTTGAGGTATTAATTTCAAACAGTAAAAAAATCAATGTGGTTTGCGGTGCTAATAATATTGAAGTTGGGCAAAAAATAGCATTTGCTGAATCTGGATCAGAATTATATAGTCCAAGAGATAAAAAAACCATTGTTTTAAAAAAAAGTAATATTAGAGGAATAGAATCAAATGGAATGATTTGCTCTCCACTTGAATTAAAATATTCTGAGGATCATGAAGGAATTTTAGTTTTAGATAAAAATGAAAAAATAGGTTCTTCTTTATATTCTGTTATTGGAGATGAGATTTTACACTTTGACATAACTCCTAATAGACCGGACTGCTTATCTGTAATTGGTATTACAAGAGAAATAATAGCTATCCTCAATACTCATAAATTTGATTACAAAATCAATGAAAAATATTTATATCTTAATACACTTAATAATTTTCAATCAAAAAAATCAAAAAATATTGACGTACAAAATTTAAATTTCGAAAAATGTTTAAGATATAGTGGTTCAGAAATTTCTTCTATTGTAGTAGAAAATTCACCTTTTTGGATTAAAGATAGACTTATAAAATCTGGTTTGAGACCAATAAATAATATTGTTGATGTCACAAATTATGTAATGATGGAACTTGGACAACCTCTACATGCATTCGACTTATCTAAAATCAAAACAAAAAAAATAGAAGTAAAATCTAGTAAAAACAAAGAAAAATTCAAATCTTTAGATGGTGAAAATAGAGAATTAAATTCTAATATACTAAGTATAACTGATGGCGCTCAATCTATCGGGTTAGCTGGGATAATTGGAGGCTTTAATTCAGAAATAGATTCAAAAACAAAAAATATATTTTTGGAATCGGCATGTTTTGAAATGTCTAACATCAGACAATCATCTAAGGAACTTGGGTTAAATACAGATGCTTCTCACAGATTTGAAAGAGGTGTCCCAATTGAATTATCAATAATTGCATTAAACAGAGCAATTGCATTAATTGATGATATCAATAAAAAAGAAATTATCATTAATGGAAATTGGGATTTATACTCAAAAAATATAAAGATAAATCCAAATAAAAAACAAAATTTAACTGGCCAAAGATATAAAAAGATAATTGGCGAAAGCATTACAAGAAAAGAAACTGCAAATATATTAAATAGCCTGGGGTTCAATGCTTCAGCATCAAAAACAAATGAAACAAACTTTACACAAGAGGTAAAAATACCATACTGGAGATCAGATATAACTATCGAAGATGATCTAATAGAAGAAATTGTCAGAATAAAAGGTTATGACAATTTAAGTTCTGAACCTTTACAATATCCAAAAAATAACATTCCTGTTGATAATAACATTATGTACAGAAACAATATTAGGAATGAAATGAAATCCATGGGTTACATTGAAACAATAAATTATCCAACAATAAATAATACCGAATACAACTTAACAAATTTAAATGTTAATTCCCCCATTAAACTTCAAAATCCTATTAATAAAAAAAATAATATACTACGTCCTAATTTGAAAACCGGGTTAATTAATAATATTTCAATTAATTCAAAAAAATACCCTGAAATAGATTCTTGGAAATTTTACGAATTAGGAAGAATATTCAATTTAGGTAATATGGATAATAAATATCAATTACCTGACCAATCTTATTCACTAGGAATAATATCATCTGGGTTAATTAGTAAAACAAACTGGAATTCTATTCCTGATCAAATAAATTTTTATACTTTTAAAGGTGATTTGGACAGAATAATAAAATCCATGGGAATAAAAATTGAATTTAAGAAAAATAATAATTATTATTTTTATTCAGAAAAATCAGCTTTACTTTTTTCTGAAAATGTGGAGATAGGTTCAATCGGAAATATTAACGAACAAACCCTTGCAAAATTTAATGTGAAATTAAAAGAAGTTTTATATTGTGAATTAAATTTAGATAAATTAGAAAATTCAATTAATTATAATAATGAATTTACAAAAACTAGCCCTTATCCATTAGCCATCAGGGATTTGTCTTTAACAGTAGATAAAAACGTATTATCTAATCAAATATCAGATATAATTAAACAAAATCCATTAGTAACTGATTTAAATGTAATTGATGTTTATAGTGATCTGAAACCTGAGAAAAAATCAATTACAATTAGAATTACTTATCAAAGTTTTAATGAAACTCTTAATAATTTAAAAATTGACGAATCTCAAAATAAAATATTAAGAAAATTAAAAAAACATTTAAATATAGAATTAAGAAAAACATAATTATGATATCAGTTGAAGATGCAAAAAATATAATCCTTGAATCTACAAATAAATTAAAATCAGAAAATGTAGACCTTATAGATTCTTTAGACAGAATATCATTTGAAGATATTTTAACTAATATCAACCTCCCTAGATGGGATAATTCCTCAATGGATGGTTATGCTTTAATATTAGATGAGTCAAATGAAAGTTCTGTAAAAAAACTGAAAATTATAGGGGAAGTGTATCCAGGAGATGATTTCGTCCCTAAAATTAAAAAAAACTCTGCCATTAAAATTATGACAGGTGCTCCAATACCCCTTGAAGCAAACTGTGTTATTCCTAAAGAAGATATAACCTTAATTAAATCTAATAATAAATCACTAAATTATATTTCATATGATAAAAATATAAATATCGGAGATAACATACGTAAAAAAGGTAGTGATTTTAATATTGGTGAAAAAATAATATCCAAAGGTGAAAAAATTAGATCATTTGATGTAGCCAAATTAGCTGCAAATGGAATAAGTAATATAAAAGTTTACAAAAAACCTATAATCAGCATAATTTCAACAGGGAACGAATTAATTACTCCTGGTGACAAATTAAAACCATTTACAATTTATGATTCTAATGCATTAACAATTGCATCTCTAGTTAAAAGTGTAGGTGGAATACCAAAAATAGTTGGAATAGCCAAAGATGCAATAAGATCAATAGAATCAATATTAAGAGAATCAATTAATAGTGATGCAATTATATGTACTGCTGGGGTGTCAGTTGGAGATAGAGATTATATAAAAGAAGTTATTAAAGAGCATGGAAAAATTTCCTTCTGGTCAGTAAATATTCAACCTGGCAAACCATTTTTATATGGTTATGTACAAGGAAGGGGGAAAAATATTCCTTTTTTTGGACTCCCCGGAAATCCTGTCAGCACAATAGTTCTTATGATTAAATTTGTTTTTCCTTCATTATTAAATATGCAAGGATTAATTAATTATCAACCAAATATTACTTCAGCTATACTAAATGATCAAATTAAAAATCATTCACGGAGAAATATGTTTGCAAGAGTTAAGGTTGAAAGAATAGAAGGTCAACTAATTGCTACTCCATTTCAAAACAATAGTTCACATATACTTTCATCATTTGATAATTCCAATGGATTGGCTAATGTTCCAGAAAATTGTAAAATTCTTAAAAAGGGTGCACATGTTGAAATTGAAATATTTGATAATGCAAATCTTTTATAAAAAGGAGAAAAATGAAAACTCAAGATAAAATTAAATATTCAATAAGGTTTAACAATCTAACTGATGATCAAAGAAAATCTTTATCATTACTACTACATACCAGAATAGAAGATATGAAAAATCAAAATAATAAAAAAGAAACTAAGAATAATGCTACTTCTATCTCAAATATTAATGAACCAGAAAAACATATGGAAGAACTTGGAACAATATATAAAAATTCAAAATCATTTTTGGAACCAAAAACTCCTGTAAAAGAAGCCTTGTTCAGATTATTTGTTTACAATAATAATAAACCATTAACTGCTAAACAAATAAGCAAACAATTATCTGAGTTATGGGAAATGTCTCAATTCCCAAGAGATATAGGGGAAGAAAAACTTTCTACTTTGTTAAAAAATGTTTCAGATTATTATATACAACCATATGGAAGAAAATTTTATATAAAAAAATATTAGTTCTAATAGACATATTTTATGGAAGAAATAATTAAATTTACAAATAAAAACCTTGATATAAAAGGTGATTTGATTGCAATATCAACATTAAGACCCTGGATAAATGCAGGGAGAGTTGGATCTATTGCATTAAATAAATTAAAAAATATTACAGATGCAAAACTTGTGGGATCATTGAAAAATCCGGGCTCCTTTTTTGATTTTACTAGATATAGGCCAAGATTCAAATATATTAAAGATAAAAGAAAATTATTAATTCCAAATATAGAAATTAGTTTAGGTAATCATAAAAATAAAGACATTTCATTTCTATTCATTGATATAAGAGAACCTCATTACAATGCTGAATTATTAATACAAAATCTATTTAAAGTGTTTAAAGACTTAAATATAAAAGAATATTGCAGAATTGGAAGCATGTATGACTCTGTACCTCATACCAGACCATTAGTAGTCAGTGGTTCTAACTTGAGAAAATCTAAATTAATCAGAACTTCAAATAACAAATATCAGGGACCAACTAGTATTATAAATTTATTATCTGAAAAATTATCAAAAATTAATATTGAAACCTCAAATTTAATGGTTCATATCCCTCAATATATACAGCTTGACAATGACTATTTTGCTTCAGCAAAAATATTAGAATGCTTATCAGAAATTTACGATTTAGATTCTTCTATAGCTGATAATTCATTTGGAGAAACTCAATATAAAGATTTTACAGAATCTTTAAAATTTAACCCTGAATTAAATAAATTAGTTTCTGCATTAGAAAAATATTACGATTCTAATTTCTCAAAACCAGACAAAAACTTATTTGATGAAAACATTGACCAAAACTCACCTATGTCTGATGATTTGGAAGACTTTTTAGATAGTATGTCATCAAAATTTGAAGAATAATTTATAAACGGGGTGTGGCGCAGTGGTAGCGCGCCTGTTTTGGGAACAGGAGGTCGTCGGTTCGACCCCGACCACCCCGATACTAAAGGGGAAACCCGGAGTATCAATCTAGAATAATAATCCATTGTACCCATAAATGTACCCAAACCCTCCCCGATTTCCCATGCCGATTGGCTTTCTGATCCATTATTTATTAATGCATGGATATTCAAATTCTCGGACGAGCTTTTCTTGTAACGGTATTGCGTGGTATTGGGAGGTTACTTTAGTTGCTGTAATTATTAGTTGATAGGGATGCATGACTTAGAGTTTGTTGTTGTAGGCTTTACATACAAGTGACAATTTAATTTTGAAATAACTTTTCTTACAATTCCAACAATATTAAAAAGTCAATGGGGAAAGTTTTTTTTAACAATCAAGAGGCAAAAAGTAAATTTACCATTATTATTATAAATATCATTAAAATAATAAGTTACATTTAAATGTTTTGCAATTAGATTTGAATTAATTAGTAGCTATATGGAATTATAGGTTCGATAGTCGGCACTCACTCGCATTGGGATCATGTGGGAATGAGTATCTAACTTGTATCTTCCACCAAGATATATTAAAAATTAGTAATTAATGCTTCTAACGTTAATTATAAGAATCCCTTAGATTATTGGGATAGAAAACCTTCCAATACTTTAAAATAATTTTCAGGTTCTTCATAAAATGGCATGTGAGAACTATTTTTAAACACCTTTACCTTTGAATTCGGTAAAGAATTATCCATTCTCATAGCACAAGATGGGGTTAATTCATCATGCATTCCAACTGTTATAAGAGTAGGAATATTAATTGTTTTCATTTCTTCAATTCTATTCCAATCTTTTAAATTCCCTGTATACAAAAACTCATTTGGACCTTGCATAGTACCATAAACATCCATATTCCAGTCATCTAACGAATCGTAAATTGATTGAGGCCAAACATCCAGTCTGCAAACATGACGATAATTTAAAATAGTGATCGCAGCTTGGTATTCTTCATGATCTAAAGTCCCTTCAGCTTCATGTTTCATCATCATTTTAACAGTTTCGTTACCCAATCCATTCCGCAGTCTATTCAGTTCACCTATCATATGAGGCATATCACCACAAGTATTTTCTAATATTAATTTATTTATATTGTTTTGATATTTAATAGCATATTCTATACTAAGCCACCCACCCCATGAATGCCCTAATAAAATAACTTTTCCTAAATCAAATTCTTTTCTTACAAATTCAACTTCTTCTACATATCTGGTTATATCCCAAAGATTTAAATCTTTGGGTTTACTAGAATTGCCACAACCTAATTGATCATATGTAAAAATTCTGAATCCATTTTTTATTAGTTTAAGATGAGGATCTCTTAAATAATTACATGGTAATCCAGGCCCCCCATTTAATAAAAATATTGTGTTTTCATTTTTATTTATACCTGAATCATAGCAAACAAGATTATAATCATTATATTTTATATGTATTTCACTATAATTTAAGTCCATAAAAAAAATTTATTTATCATCTTCAAATAAAGATTTAACGCAAACAAAACAAGACACATAATCTCCGGCAGATACATTCATTATTTTATTTCCTCCAGTGTTACGTCCAGCTGTTTCTTTCATTTCTGACATCGGATTAACCATAATTAATCCTTTATCTGAAATTATATAAATATAATCAGTATTATCAGGAATAATCTCGGCATGAGAAACTTTGTCAGTATTTTTTAATTTAAATGTTTTCACTCCTCCACCAGCTCTTTTTTGTATTCTATATATTGGCTCACTGCCTTCAGCTTTGTTAAGCCTGGTCATCTTTCCTTTTCCTTGCCTACTTAGAACAAAAAGTTTATCTTCAGGTAAACCTACATCCATACCAACTACTTGATCATCTCCTTTTAATCTTATACCTCTAACACCGGCAGCATTTCTACCAAGTTCTCTTAAATCAGAATTGGGAAATCTTATAGACATTCCATTTGAAGTAATAATCATTATGTCTTCTTCTGAATTTAATATTCTTACATTAATTAATTCATCTTCAACTGACATATTAATAACTTTTAATCCAGATTTTCTAATATTAGACAAATGATTAATTTTTAATTTTTTTACTATTCCTTTCCTGGTAACAAATATTAGCGATGAATCTAAATGATCTTTTAAATTTCCTACAGAAATCATAGAAGTTATTTTTTCATTTACGCCATCTATTTGTACAAGGTTTAATATTGGTACACCTCTAGTATTTCTATTAACATCCGGCCTTAGTTCATAAGTATTCAAAGAAAACACTCTGCCTTTATTAGTAAAAAACAATAATATATCATGAGTATCTACAACTAAAAGTTGTTTCATAGGATCATCGTCTTTTAAATCTTGAGCGCTTCTACCTCTTCCAGCGGCATGCTGAGATTGATAGGTTTTAGTTGGAATTCTTTTAATATATTGCCCGGAGCTCAAAGTTACAACCACACTCTCATGAGGTTCTAAAGCAGCTCTATCAAAAGACCCTTCTTCTTTAATTATTTTTGTTAATCGTTTTTTAACAAATTTACTTGCAACTTCATTAGTTTCTGATTTAACAATTTCAAGCCTTTTTTCCTTATCATTTATCAAAACATCTAATTCTTTGATTCTAATCTCTATTTCTTTATGTTCATTTTTTATTTTTTCTGTTTCTAATGCAGCTAATCTTCTTAACTGCATTTCTAAAATTGCCTTTACTTGTATTACAGTTAAATCAAATTCTTTCATCAAATTATTAGATGCAGCTTCAGCATCATTAGAATTTCTTATTGTACTAATAATTTTATCTATATCACTTAATGCAATTAACAAACCATCTAAAATATGAATTCTGTTTTTTGAATTTTTTAATTCAAACTTAGACCTTCTATTTACAACTTCTTCTCGAAATTCAATAAATCCGGTAAGTGCATGCCTCAGAGTTAAAATTTTAGGCAAACCTTTATCAAGAGCAACCATATTTACAGCAAAACTAGTTTGCATTGAAGTAAATTTATATAAATTGTTTAAAACAACCATAGGCTGCGATCCTCTTTTCAATTCAATTACAACTCTAATCCCGTCTCTATCTGATTCATCTCTTATTTCTGAAATACCTTCAATTTTTTTATCTCTAGATAAATCAGCAATTTTTTCTACTAAAGCTGCTTTATTTACTTGATATGGTAATTCGCTGATTAAAATCCTATACCTACTGTTATTTTCTTCAATTTGTGCAACAGCACGCATCATCACACTCCCTCGTCCTGTCAGATATGCAGATTGAATGCCTTCCTTACCCAATATTAAAGCTCCTGTTGGAAAATCAGGTCCTTTTACAATTCGTAAAATCTCGCTATCATCACATAAAGGATTATCAATTAAATAATTAACAGCTTCGCATATTTCTGCAGGATTATGCGGTGGTATATTCGTCGCCATACCAACTGCAATCCCTGAACCTCCATTTATTAATAAATTAGGTAAACGAGTTGGAAGAACAATAGGCTCTTTTAATGAGCCATCAAAATTTTCTTCAAAATCTACAGTTTCTTCATGCAAATTTACCAACATTTCTTCAGCTATAGGACTTAATCTAGCTTCTGTATACCTCATTGCAGCTGGAGGATCATTATCAATACTGCCATAATTTCCCTGCCCATCAATTAATATTGATCTCATTGAAAAATCCTGTGCCATTCTCACCATAGAATCATAAACAGCAGTATCACTATGAGGATGATACTTTCCTAAAACTTCTCCTACAATTCTTGCACTTTTATAATATGAAGCTGTCGGTCTTGCCCCTATATCTTGCATAGCATATAAAATTCTTCTATGAACTGGTTTTAAACCATCTCTTAAATCTGGTAATGCTCTAGAAACAATCACACTCATAGCATAATCTAAATATGATTTCTCCATTTCATTTTTAATTTCTGCATCAATTATTGTTAATTTAGATTTTTTCTCCAAAACTATCTCCTATTAAGAAATCTGGCTTTCTTTTTCATTATTTATTTTATTAGATCTTATGTCTTTATTATTTAATGCTGATTTAACAAATTCAACAAACAATGGATGAGGGCTTAAAGGGGTTGATAAAAATTCTGGATGAAATTGCACTCCAATCATAAAAGGATGATCATTATATTCCATAATTTCTACTAAATCTCCTTCCGGGTGAACTCCTGATGATATTAATCCTACATTTTTCAATTCCTTAACATACTTATTATTTATTTCATATCTATGTCTATGTCTTTCTTTTATCTTATTCGATTTATATATTTTTTTTGTATACGTAGAGTCTACAATTTTGCATTCATATAATCCAAGTCTCATTGAACCACCTTTATGTAAGTTTTTTAATTGCTCTGGCATTAAATCTATGACAGGAAATGGTGTGGCTTCATCAAATTCAGTAGAATTTGAATCCTCATATCCCAATAAATTTCTAGCAGCTTCAATAACCATAATTTGCAGTCCCAAACATAAACCCAAATAAGGAATTTTATTTTCACGAGCATATCTGCTTGCATAAATCATTCCTTGTGTACCTCTTTTATCAAATCCACCCGGAACAATTATCCCTTTTATATCTTTGAAAATATCATTTGTATTATTTATGTTAATTTCTTCTGAATTAATCCAATCAATTTGAATTTCTACATTATTGCTGATTCCAGCATGAATTAATGATTCTTTAACAGATAAATATGAATCTTGTAATTGTACATATTTCCCAACTATAGCAAGTTTGATTGTATTTTTTGTATTATTTGATTTAGATATCACTGAAATCCATTCACCTAAATAACCTTCTTTAGCATTTAAATTTAAATTATGAGATAATAATTTCCCCAAATTTTCTTCTTCTAATTTAACAGGGACTTTATATACAGAATCTAAAGTGGGTAGAGAAACCACTGCTTCTAATGAAACATCACAAAACATTGAAATTTTTTCTTTAATTTTTTCAGATACATCAAATTCACTTCTACAGATAATAGAATCCGGATTAATTCCAATACTTCTAAGTTCGCGAACACTATGTTGAGTAGGTTTTGTTTTTAATTCTCCAGTTGTATTTATAAATGGCAAATATGTTACATGTATATAAAAACAATTTTCTTTGCCTACAAGGTTTGGAAATTGTCTAATAGATTCTAAAAAAGGAAGTCCTTCAATATCCCCTACAGTTCCTCCAACTTCAGCAACTATAATATCCGATTTTGAACTTTCAGCAAGTTGAATGATTCTATCTTTGATTTCATTAGTAACATGCGGAACTACTTGTATAGTTCTGCCTAAAAAATCTCCTCTCCTTTCTTTATCTATAACTTTTTTATAGATCTGACCTGCTGTAAGACTAGATAAACCATTTAATCTTGTTTCTGTAAATCTTTCGTAATGACCTAAATCCAAATCTGTTTCTGCCCCATCATCAGTAACAAATACTTCTCCATGCTGATAAGGAGACATTGTGCCAGGATCCAC
>CATLOZ010000006.1 GCA_950054395.1 uncultured Chloroflexota bacterium | reverse complement strand
CTACACGACGCTCTTCCGATCTATAGACGCACTCTACAGCCATAAATCACAAATGGGAGGAAGATCCAAAGAAGAAGTAAAAGAAAGAGTAGGTGAATGGAGAAAAACAAGAGGGAGAGAAAAAGGAGTACAATACGCAGATACTTTTAAAAGAATATCTTTAAGAAGATAACTTCAAAAAACCTAACAAATAAAAGTAAAATAAATCAATATAACGATCTAAAAATCTTTCACTAATTAATTTCTGGTGATTTACAAATTATAGATTTATAATTTAATCTATAATAAATATTTAATATAAATAAATTCAATGTGAGGTAAAATATGGAATTTGAAGGTGTTTACCCAGCTATCATAACCCCTTTGGACGAAACAAATAAATTAAAAGAAGAAGAATTTAGGAAAGTAGTTGAATTCAATATTCAAGCAGGAGTACATGGATTTTGGGTGTCAGGTGGAACCGGGGAAAGCGTTTATGTAAACCCTGAAGATATAAAAAGAGTAATAAAATCTGCAGTGAATCAAAGTAATGATAGAGCAAAAATCATTGCACATGTAGGCTCCTTAACAACAAAAACATCTCAAGATTTGGCATACTCAGCAGCAGATTCTGGCGCACATGCTATTTGCGCAGTCCCACCATTTTTTTATGGGCCATCCATAAATACTATAATAAACCACTATAAAGCTATATCAGATGCATCTGGTAATTTACCATTCTTTGTATATAATTTACCTCAATCTACTGGAACAGAAATTACTCCCGAAACAATGAATATGATCAGTACTGAAATCCCTAATGTAGCAGGATTAAAACATTCTGGCCCAAAATTCACAGACCTAAGAGGTTTTGTCAAACTTGGCCTATCATGTTTTATTGGTAATGCAACATTAATGCTACCTGCTTTAACACTTGGCGCTTCAGGATGTATTGATGGTCCGCTTAATGCAGCTCCTGAATTATGGGTAGAAATCTGGAATCTGTTTAAAAATAAAAAACTTGACCAATCAATTAAAGCACAAGAAAATGCAACTCAATTCTCAAATATAATAAGAGATTTTGATATGCATGCTACTATAAAAGAAATAATATCTTATAGATTAAATATAGATTGCGGATCACCAATCCCACCTCTGCCATACTTATCTAAAAATGAAAAAACCAAAGTAATTACAGCTATCAAAAACTTAAACAGTTTATTTAATAAACCTATTGATGTTACTTCAGGGGATAACAAATTTTGATTTTAAATTTATTTTTTTATTACATCTTAATTAACATTAACCAAAGAGAGAAAATGTGTTTGAAATAAATTTAAATAATAAAACTGCATTAATATTTGGTTTTTCTAATCACAGAAGTATAGCTTGGCATACTGCAAATAAATTACATAAATCTGGAGCCAAGATAATCTTTTCCGTTTATGGGGAAAAAATGAAAGAAAATTTATTAAAGTTAGTATCGGAATGGAATTACAACCCTATGATTATAGAATGTGATGTATCAAATGATAATGACATAAGTAAATTATATGCTAATTTAAATAATGCTAATCAAAAGATTGATATGCTAGTGCACAGTATAGCTATGGCTGATAAAAACGAATTAGGCGGGGATTATCTTAGTCTAAGCAGAAATGGATTTAAACTTGCAATGGATATTAGTGCATATTCTTTCATATCTCTTTGTAACGGGGCAAGGCAAATTATGAATGAACAAGGAAGTATTATAACATTTACATTCCAAGCTTCTGAAAAAGTCTTTCCTGGATATAATGTCATGGGAACAGCTAAGGCAGCTCTTGAACACGAAGTCAGACAAATTGCTTATACATTAGGGGAATCAAAAATAAGAGTGAATGCTGTTTCTGCAGGTCCGGTTGCCACACTTTCTTCTAGAGTAATTCAAGGTTATAAAATCATGGAAAAGGCAGCTTCAGAAAAATCTCCTTTAAAAAGAAATATTACATTGGATGAAGTTGCAAACTCAGCTTTATTTTTACTTTCAGATATGAGTTCAGGTATAACCGGAGAGATATTACATGTTGATTCAGGATATAACATAATGGGGATTTAAATCAAAATATGAAAGAATGGGTAAAGATAATAATTAACTCTTTAAAAGAACACGATATATCTGTAATAAGTTATATTCCCGATATAAGCATTGATAATATAACAAAAGAAATAGAATCAGATAATTATTTTACTGTAATTCCAGCTACGAGAGAAGAAGAATGTATTGGAATAGCTTCAGGATCTTATATATCAGGAGTAAATGCAGCAATATTTATGCAATCTAGTGGTTTTGGTAATTGTATTAATGCTTTAGCTAGTCTAAACATTCCGGCAAGAATACCAATTCCTATGTTTATTAATTTAAGGGGAGAAATTGGAGAATTTAATATAGCTCAAGTTACAATGGGTCGTTCAACAAAACCTATCCTTGATTTACTCAACATACCTCATATAACTCTTGACAGTGAAATAAATTTACAAAAAAATGTTTCAGGAAACATTAAACTTTGCTATGCCAATAGAAGCCCATTAGCATTATGTTTAACTCCCTTATTACATGGAGGTAAAATTGCTTAGATATGATTTAATCAAAACAATCCTTGATAAAAGTGATAATGCACCAATTGTTTCGAATTTAGGCCCTACGTCTGATGAATTATGGAAAGCTACAAATGATCTTGAACTACATCCTAGAAATCGTAATTTTTATACTTATGGTTCAATGGGGTTATGCTCTTCAATTTCTCTTGGAATTGCAATAAACACTTCTGAAACAGTGATATCTATCGACGGCGATGGTTCTTTATTAATGAACCTAGGAACTCTGTCTACTATAGGAAGAGTAAGCCCTGTAAATTTAATTATTATAGTGTGTGATAATGAAATGTGGGCACAAACAGGATATCAACCAACAGCAACAGCTTTTAATACTGAACTTGAACATGTTGCAAAATCCTGCGGATTTAAAAATACTTTCAAATGTACTAATATTGATGAATTTAAAAATACTTTTACTAAATCATTAAAACTAAACGGCCCAACAATGATAGTTGCAAAAACCAAAGAAACCGGAACATTCCCTGAAATAACACCTGTCGAACCAGAGTTTACAACTTACAGATTCAAAAATTCTATGGTCAATAATACAAAGGACAAATTATGAAAGCACAGATAGCGTTTTTTAAAGGTGAATTTATTCCTTATGACAAAGCAAATTTACATATCACAACACACGCTCTGCATTATGGGACTTCTATATTCGAAGGCATAAGAGGAAACTGGAATAAAGATGATAAAACTCTATATGTTTTTAGAATCAAAGAACATTTCGACAGGTTATTAGAAGGTTGTAAAATGTTAATGATAGATATCCCGTATAATTCTGAAGATCTATGTAAAATTACTATAGAATTATTAGCTAAAAATAATTTTAAAGAAGATGTTTATATTAGACCTCTAGCCTATAAAAGTGAGGAATTAGTAGCTAATTTAAAATTACAGGATTTATCAAGCGATTTTGCATTAGTAGCAGTACCTTTTGGCCTTTACATTGATTCTGATAGGGCAATTAATTGCTGCACATCTTCATGGAGAAGAATCGATGATACTATGATACCTACTAGATTTAAAATAGGAGGTCATTATGTAAATAGTATCCTGGCAAAAACAGAGGCAACTCTTTCAGGATTCGATGAAGCGATATTTTTAACTCAAGATGGTTATGTTTCAGAAGGAGCAGGTGAAAATCTATTCCTTATAAAAGATAAAACTATAATTATGCCACCTGTTACTGCAAATAATTTAACTGGCATAACTAGAGATTCTGTTATAAAACTAGCTTCTGAAGAATTAGATATAAAAATAATTGAGCAAAATATAAGAAGATCTGAAATATATATTGCAGATGAATTATTTTTAACTGGAACTGCAGCTCATGTAACAGCTGTCGGTTCTTTAGATAACAGAAAAATTGGTAATGGTGATGTAGGACCAATAACAAAACAAATCCAAGAACTCTATTTTGAATGTGTTACTGGTAAAAACCCCAAATATATTAATTGGTGTATAGCAACAAATAAAGGCAAATAATATTATGTCAAATATAGAAAATTTTTTTAAAATAATTTCAAATAAAATTAATTATAAAATACCAAAAGATCATATTGACCTAATTAAAAACAGAATAAATGGTATCGCTCAAGATTCTGAAGAATTAAATAAATATAAAATTCATAATATGGAGTATCCTCCAAAAATTAATAATAATGAATAATCAATTTTCTTTTTGTTCAATATCTGAACTTTCAAATTTAATTAAAAATAAAAAAGTATCTCCCGTAGAATTAACTCTTTACTTTTTAAAAAAACTTGAAACAATTGGTCCTCAGTATAATGCCATAGCCCACATAAATAAAAAATCTGCTTTAAAACAAGCTAAAAAAGCAGAAAAGAAAATTTTTAATAATGAATACCTCGGCTCTTTGCATGGAATTCCTTATGCTGCTAAAGATTTATTATCAACAAATGATGGTAGTCCAACCACATGGGGGGCAAAACCTTTTTTAAACCAAAGTTATGAAATAGAATCTACAATAATTACAAAATTAAATTCTGCAGGAGCTATTTTATGTGCAAAAACTTCAATGGTCGAATTTGCCGGAGGTATGGGATATCAACAACCAAATGCCAGTGCTTTTGGCCCAGGTATTAATCCCTGGAACAAATCATTTTGGAGCGGAGGATCATCAAGTGGATCTGGTTCTGCAGTTGCGTCAGGAATAATTCCTTTTGCCATAGGCTCTGAAACATGGGGTTCAATTTTGTCTCCTGCATCTAACTGCGGAATTACAGGATTAAGACCTACTTTTGGTATTGTTAGCAGATATGGATCTATGGTTTTATCATGGACACTGGATAAAATAGGGCCTTTAGCCTTATCATCAAATGATATTGAAATTATCACTCAAAATATCATTGGCAAAGATAATAAAGATCCATATTCAATTGAAAACTCTTTTAATTTAATGAATCAAATACCAAAAAATTTAAAAATAGGGATACCCGATAATATTACAAATAATATTCAAAAAGAAGTAAAAGATAATTTCAACACAACATTAAAAATTTTGGAATCACAGTACAAATTAATTCCTATAAAATTACCTGAGCTTCCAATAAGTGCTGCAACAAGAACTATACTATCAGCAGAAGCTAGTTCAGCTTTTGAGGAAATTTTCGAAAAGGGATTGCAAACAAAATTAAATGCACAGGAAACTCATTATAGCTCTTTAGCAACGAATGCAGTTCTTGCAAAAGATTATATAAAATCATTAAGAATTCAAAACATTTTACATCAACAAATGAATGAAATATTTAATAATGTAGATATCATAATAAGTCCTGTAAAACCATCAACTGCAAGTAAAATAAATGAGAACTTCAGATGGGCTACCAGAAAAGAATTTAGCGAAGATCATCCTATAACTCTAATTGGAGCAATTGGAAATTTAATTGGTTTACCAGGAATTAGTATCCCTAACGGATTTGATAAAAATGGACTACCTACCAGCTTTCAAATAATGGGTAATATACAATCAGATCGCCTCATCATTAAATGCGCTCAATTAATACAAAATGAAACCAATTGGCATAACAAACATCCTAATTAAAGTAACTTCACAGAATCAATTTTCATCGATTTGCTAGTACCAGAAAACCATTCAACTACCTCTTTATGTAAAGGGATTCCATTTTCTATTCTGTCCTGTTCATTTTCATACTCCATAATACCAGGATAAATAACTCTATCTGCTTCAGGGGTAGGTGGAGTATTTAATAAAGTTTCTAACATATCATCCATATTAGATATAAAAATATTATATTCAGTAAATGATTCAATATTAAAAGCAGCAAAAAAATGACATAAATTACCATTAGGATCCACCATATTCGGTACATTCCCAGATAATATTGTGCATAAAATTTCTACAAATAAAGATAATCCATAACCTTTATGAGACCCCTGATCGCGATTTCCTCCAAGCGGTAATAAGTTAGGAATATCAATAAAATCTTCAGAAACATCAACGCTCATAGGTTTCATTACAGGATTTCCATTTTCATCTCCAATTGAGCCTGCACTCAACTTAGTACCATTTCTCGCAACTAATCTAACTTTATTTCCTGCTATAGAAGAAGTTGCAGCATCAAATAAAAAAAAGGGATATTTATTTGAAGGAGCAGCCAAAGAAATTGGATTTGTTCCCGTTCTAGACTCTGATGCAAAAGTAGGTAAAACAAGAGTCCCTCCGGCAGTAAGGCATATACCTACCATTTTATTATCTGCTGCTATTCTTGCATGATGCCCAACAGCACCTATATGACCACTATTATACAATGTCACAATGCCAACACCTGATTCTTTTGCTTTTTTAATAGCATATTCCATAGCTGTTGGTCCCTGTAAAATACCCAGACCATTATCACCATCAATATTAATCGTAGATGTACTTTCTTTTGCTATTTTCATATTGGAAGATGGATTTAATTTACCATCTTGATAATCTTTTACATAAATACGGAGCATGTTTGATACTCCATGTGTATCTACACCTCTTAAATCAGTTGAAACTAGCACATCAGACCCAATTTCTGATTCTAATTCTGGTACACCACAATTAATAAAAATATCTTTAACAACTTTTCTTAAAGAAATGGAATCTACCCTTATTACATCCCGTTCAGGAATCTGAAATTGTTTTAACATGTATGAACTCTTATTTTAATCCATTGATTCGCGTATTTTTTTAATCACTACATCTACTTCATCATCATCAACATTTAAAGGATCAAATATTAATTCATCAGGATGTATAAGGTTATGCATAAATATTGGTGTATTACCTTCCTGAAGCCGCTGAAGAATTTCACCAGCTTTAGGCCCCTCCCATTCATCAGTGAAATATAAAGACGATACTGGTGTTAAATAATCTACATTGTCATGCTTCACTGCAGCATCCAATCCTGGAGTTTCACTAAAAGCATCTACTACTTTCTGACTTTTATTTCTAAAATCAAAGTTTTCAACCTGTTCATCTTCATTAACAAAATTATTTAAAGCTGTAAGAAGCCCCACTATCTCTTCTTTTGCAACTTTAGCTGATCTTCCAAGAAATTGATGAGGGGCAGCATTTGCATATGCAGCTTTAATTAATTCCTTCTTACCTGATAAAATACCTGTTCCCTGCGGCCCTCTAATCCCTTTTCCTCCACTATGGATAACTAAATCTGCTCCTGATTTATGATATTTTGATAAATTTTCTCTGGGAGGTAACATTGAGGCTGCGTCAACTATTACAGGCACACCTTTTGAATGTGCTATTTCACATACTTTATCTAATGATAACGCCATCTTAGAAAGGCCAGGTGAGAATAAATATGCAACTGCAGCTGTTTTATCAGAAAAAGCAGCCTCTAATTGCCATTCATGACATCTTTTTCCATCACCTATTTCTACAAATTTTGCACCCGCAGCTCTATAACATTGATCATAAGCGAATCTATGAGATCTCTGAATAATAATTTCATTTTTCATTCCCTCAGTATCAGGGAGTCTTGCCATTTTAGCCGGATCATCACCCGCAATTACAGCACAAGCCTGTAATAATAACCCTCCTGCAGAACCACTAGTAACCAAACCATATTCTGAACCAGTTAATTCTCCCAACATTTTTCCGGCTGCAATATTTAATTCATCCATATCAAGCATCACAGTTGATGCTTCAATCATTATTTGTGTAACTTCAGGGCGTAATTTTGAACCACCATATATTGTTGCTGTACCTGCAGCACTTATTCCTTTTCTTACACCTAATTTTTCATATAATTCATCTAAACTACTCATGATATACCTCCGTGTAGAAATAGTAATGTGGTATAAAACCTAATGCAAGCAAAAAAGATAATTATTTAATCCATTGATTCGCGTATTTTTTTAATCACTACATCTACTTCATCATCATCAACATTTAAAGGATCAAATATTAATTCATCAGGATGTATAAGGTTATGCATAAATATTGGTGTATTACCTTCCTGAAGCCGCTGAAGAATTTCACCAGCTTTAGGCCCCTCCCATTCATCAGTGAAATATAAAGACGATACTGGTGTTAAATAATCTACATTGTCATGCTTCACTGCAGCATCCAATCCTGGAGTTTCACTAAAAGCATCTACTACTTTCTGACTTTTATTTCTAAAATCAAAGTTTTCAACCTGTTCATCTTCATTAACAAAATTATTTAAAGCTGTAAGAAGCCCCACTATCTCTTCTTTTGCAACTTTAGCTGATCTTCCAAGAAATTGATGAGGGGCAGCATTTGCATATGCAGCTTTAATTAATTCCTTCTTACCTGATAAAATACCTGTTCCCTGCGGCCCTCTAATCCCTTTTCCTCCACTATGGATAACTAAATCTGCTCCTGATTTATGATATTTTGATAAATTTTCTCTGGGAGGTAACATTGAGGCTGCGTCAACTATTACAGGCACACCTTTTGAATGTGCTATTTCACATACTTTATCTAATGATAACGCCATCTTAGAAAGGCCAGGTGAGAATAAATATGCAACTGCAGCTGTTTTATCAGAAAAAGCAGCCTCTAATTGCCATTCATGACATCTTTTTCCATCACCTATTTCTACAAATTTTGCACCCGCAGCTCTATAACATTGATCATAAGCGAATCTATGAGATCTCTGAATAATAATTTCATTTTTCATTCCCTCAGTATCAGGGAGTCTTGCCATTTTAGCCGGATCATCACCCGCAATTACAGCACAAGCCTGTAATAATAACCCTCCTGCAGAACCACTAGTAACCAAACCATATTCTGAACCAGTTAATTCTCCCAACATTTTTCCGGCTGCAATATTTAATTCATCCATATCAAGCATCACAGTTGATGCTTCAATCATTATTTGTGTAACTTCAGGGCGTAATTTTGAACCACCATATATTGTTGCTGTACCTGCAGCACTTATTCCTTTTCTTACACCTAATTTTTCATATAATTCATCTAAACTACTCATGATATACCTCCGTGTAGAAATAGTAATGTGGTATAAAACCTAATGCAAGCTAAAAGGTAATTATTTAATGATTCATTTGTAACAATGCAGCATTAAATGTGTTTTTTAATAACATAGCTATTGTCATAGGACCTACACCTCCGGGAACAGGTGTTATTGCATCTACTTTACCTATCATAGATTCAAAATCAACATCTCCTACCAATCTAAAACCAGATTTTTTAGTATCATCTGAAATTCTATTAATTCCAACATCAATAATCACTGAACCTGATTTAACCATATCAGAATGCAAATAATTAGCTTGGCCTATCGCAGCAATAATTATGTCAGCATTTAATGTATATTCAGAGATATTCTTAGATCTAGAATGACAAACAGTTACAGTTGCGTTAAAATTTTTATTCTTCTGAACAAATAAATTTGCTAATGGTATTCCCACAATATTACTTCTACCAATAATTACCATGTTTGATCCTTCTACTTTAATATTATTTCTATTTAACAATTCAGATATTCCAAATGGAGTGGCTGGAATAAATCTTGGTTGTCCTAAGCTTAAAAGTCCTACATTATGAGGATGTAAGCCATCAACATCTTTTAAAGGATCAATTGAATTTATTATCTCATCTTTATCAAAATTTTCAGGCAAAGGTAGCTGAACCAATATACCATTTACAGTTTTATCATTATTAAATTTATTAATTAATTTAATAACATTTTCTGTATTATCATTTTCACTAAACTTATAATCTTCTGCATACATACCAGCAGAAATAGCTGATTTTTGTTTATTTCTGACGTAAACATGAGATGCAGGGTCATCACCTATTAAAATTACACATAATTTAGGCACTATATTATATTCATTTTTTAATTTGGAAACATCTTCGGTGATTTCTAATCTGATATCCGATGAAATCAATTTCCCATCTATTAATTTTGTTTTCACGCATTCCTCTACATACAATTTTTCTAAGAGATTTTATAATAAAATTAAATTATATTAAAGGCAAGTTTTGGTTTTAGTAGGAACTGATTTAATTGAAATAGATAGAATATCTAAAACAATAGAAAATTATGGTCAACGTTTCCTAAATAGAATATATACAGAACATGAAATAAATTTTTGCAACGGAAAGGTGAATTCTCTTGCGGGGAGATTTGCTGCAAAAGAAGCCGTCATGAAGTTATTGGGCACTGGTGTAAGAGGAGTTGGATGGAAGGAAATTGAAATTCATCGCCAAAGAGGGCATAAACCTACTATTAATCTTTATAACAAAGCTAAGAATATTGCAATAAAGAAAAAAATAATTGATATAGAAATATCAATTTCTCATTCACGTTCGACAGCATTTGCTGTAGCTGTGGCATCTACAAAATAAAATGAAAATTGATAATTATTTTGAAAAAATAGTGACATACGAAGAAATGAAATCTATGGAAAAACTTACCATAGATAAAGGTAAATCAGAATCTACCTTGATAAATAATGCCGGGAATGAAATAGCAGCTTATATAAAAAATAATTTTACTAAAGAAAAAGAAATTTTATTTATATTAGGCAAAGGTAATAATGCAAAAGATGGATATATTGCTCTTACTCAACTATTAAAATCAAAATATAAAACAAATATTCTATTCGTATTTAAAGATTCAGATTATAAATCATGGGATTATGATTTACAGAAGTATGCAAATCAACTTTATTACTTAAATAATTTTGATAATGTCAAAAAATTAATAGATGATACTAAAATTATTATAGATGGCATATTTGGTATCGGGTTAAATAAAAATATCACAGGTAATATCAGTCAAATGATTAAATATATAAATTCTTCAAACAAATATGTATTGTCAATTGATGTCCCTTCGGGGTTATCTTCTGTGTATGAGCAAAAGAACAATAACACAAATACTATAATTGCTAGTGAAACTTTATGCATTTCAGGAATAAAAGATTGCTGTTTAACAATAAATGGGCATAAATATTCAAATAAATTAATTAATCTGGATATAGGCATTACAAAATATCCAAAAAATTATAAATATAAATTTCTTATCAATCCACAATCAGCTTTTAAATTAATTCCAAAAAAGGATACTTATGGTGACAAAAGATTATCAGGGGAAACATTGGTTGTAGGAGGATCAAAAAAATATCCTGGTTCAATACTTATGGCTGCTTCAGCAAGCCTAGAAACCGGAGTTGGTTTATTAAGTTTAGCTATACCTTTATCCATTTATGGAGTTATAGCAGGAAAAATTCCAGAAGCAACTTTAGATACAATAAAAAATAATCAGGAATTTATATCAAAAGATAACATTAAACATTTATTTGAAAATAAAAAAAGAATAAATTCATTATTAATTGGTTGTGGAATGGAGGTAAACAAAACAACTCAAGAATCAGTTGAATATTTATTAAAAAATATATCGAATCATTTTAAATACTTAAAAGGAATTGTCATTGATGCTGATGGTTTGAATAACTTATCCAAAATAAATGAATGGTGGAAATATAAATTACCTAAAAATACAATAATTACTCCTCATGTAAGGGAAATGTCCAGGCTTACAGGGTTGAGCATAAGCGAAATAAATAAAAACCCTATTGAAATATTAGAAACTTACACAAAACTTTGGAATGTTACAATTGTATTGAAAGGACCATTAACGTTTATAGGAAATACACATAAAAAATATATGTTAAATAGACCAAATCCCGGATTAGCCAAAGGTGGGACAGGAGATGTTTTGGCAGGTGTAATTAACAGCTTTTTAGCACAGGGATTAAATTCAGAACATAGTACAATTTTAGCTGTTTCTCTTATATCTGAATCTGGAGAATTATCAAAAGAAAAATATGGCATACACGGATCAACCGCCTCTAAATTGATCAATGGCATATCAAAATTAATTAATCAAAATAATTAAATTTATATTCTAAATGGAAAAAAACACTAAATCAAAAAATATTCAATTCATGTTTAATAAAATAGCAAAAAACTATGATTTAATGAATTGCATAATGTCATTTGGGAATCATAAAAAATGGGAACAAGAAATTGTTCAATCAATAAAATTCAATTCAAAAAAACTAAATAAAATATTAGATATTGCTTGCGGAACTGGCTCATTAACTCAAGAAATAATTAAAAATTCACCTAATAATAATGTAATAGGATTAGATTTCTCTAATGCTATGCTCTCGATAGCAAAAAACAAAGTGTCAAACTTAATTTTAGGAGATAGTCATTATTTACCATTTAAAAAAAATTATTTTGATCATATAACTATAGCTTATGGTATAAGAAATTTTGAAAATATCACTCAATCACTACAGGAAATAAATTATGTTTTAAATAATAAAGGTACATTAAATATTATAGAAATCATCAAACCTTATAATAATATTAAATCATTTATATTTAACCTAGGATTTTTTATCTTAGCCCCTTTTTTTGGCATGATTTTTTCAAATAACTTTTCAGCTTATTTGTACTTACCTAAATCATCAAATACTTTTTTAACTGAGAAAGGAATAAATAGCTTATTACAAAAAAATGGATTCAAAAAAATAATAATAAAAAAGAAAGCCTTCGGATCAGTTATACTTTTAAATGCCTTGAAATCAAACTAATCTAATTTGATCAGTAGACAATTTATCAATTAAAGTTTCATATGCACCTGATGCTGCGTTCTTGAAAAATTTATTAAGTATTGAAACTTTGGGTTTGTAAAGAACTATTTTTTCTGAACAATTTCCTTCCTTGGCTGCTAATTTGATAACATCATTAAAATCACCAATATTATCAATTAATCCTAATTCTTTAGCTTTGGGTGCCCAATAAATTTTACCATCAGCAATTTTTTTTATTTCTTTATAATCTTTATTTCTATTTATAGAAACAATTTTTAAAAACCTTTCATAATAATCATCTATAAATTCCTGAAAATATTTAGAATCATTTTTTGTTTGCTTTCTCCAGATTGACCCTGAATCTTTAAATTCTCCAGTCTTATTCACTTCCACTTTTACGCCTAAATTATTTAACAGATCAACTAACACAGGACGAATTGATATTACGCCTATAGATCCTACAACCGATGCTTCAGTCGCAATAATATTTCTTGAAGCACATGCAAGCAAATATCCTCCGGAAGCTCCAAGACCTTGAATATATGCGATAACCGGTTTTAATTTATTCAAAGAAACTAAGGAGGAATAAATTAAATCTGAATCAGTCACTCCACCACCAGGTGAATTAATATCAATAATCACTGCTTTAACTGATTTATTTTTTTCTACTTTAATTATTAAAGGTGAAATTTGCTCATACTTTACAGTGGAACCTATAGTTCCATGTATTTTGATTACAGCAATTTTACCCTTGTTAAAAATTTTAAACATAATTTAAAGTATTTTATATTTCTGAGATAATATATTTATATCTTATATTTATTAATTTTATTTCATAATATGAAAAAAATCTACGATAGAATTTCGGCCGGTGGCCTTGTATATAAAAAAAACCATAGTGTAATATATTTTGTTTTATGTTACAAAAATAAAACAAATCGATGGCATCTACCCAAAGGAACACAAGAATTTAATGAATCAATTTGCAATACAGCAATAAGAGAAGTGAAAGAAGAAACAGGATTAGAAGTTAAAATAAAAGTATTTTTATCAAATATATATTACAAATTCATAGATAACCAAAATAATATGTTAAATAAAAAAGTTGCTTTTTATATTATGGAAGCTATAGATGGAAGTTTTAAAAATCATGACAAAGAATTTGATAAAATTATCTGGGCGGATTCTAATGAAGCAATTAAATTATTAAAATATACTAATGAAAAAAAATTGGTTACTAAAGCTACTCTCTTGGTATAAATATATGAATAATAATACTTTTACTTATACAAATATTCTTTTAAATGAAATAAAAGAAATAAAAGGTGAGAAAATTATTTTAAAAAACAAATCATTTAACGATTTTGCAAATGATTATATGTGGAGAACTGATGCAGAATTATCTACGCTTGATGCCACATATCCATTAGATTTATCTTTCAAAGATTTTATAAAAGCATATAAATCAGAAATAATTAAAAATACAAAAAATACGGCAAGATTTTCTGTTTTTATTAATAATGAACATATAGGAAACAGTATGCTTTATAACCTAGATTATTTTAACAAATCTATGGAACTTGGGATTATGATAGGTAAAAAAAATTATTGGAATAAAGGATATGGAACTGATAGTGTCAATACAATGATTAAATTTATATTCAATAATACAGATTTTAGCAAAATATACTTACATACTTTAAAATGGAATACCCGGGCTCAACAAGCATTTATTAAATGTGGTTTCAAAATAATAAGAGAGATACAAAAAGATAATAAAAATTTTGTTTTTATGGAAATTATAAAACCTAATCTTCGCTGATTTTAACTCCTGATATATTCTCGATAAATGTAGCAATTCCTGAATGATCCCAATCACCTTTTCCTTCATTTACTAAAGAAGTAATCATTTGTTGAATTAATCCAGTTACTGGTATGGAGACCCCCAATTCTTTTGCAGTCATTAATGCATTATTTAAATCTTTTTGATGTAATTTTATTCTAAATCCAGGAGTAAAATTGCCATCAGCCATCATAGGTCCTTTAGTGTTCATAACTGTACTGCCTGCCAAACCTCCTTGTATAGCATTTAATACCACTTTAGGATCCAAACCGGCCTTTTTTGACAAAACCAAAGCTTCACTTAAACCTTCTATATTAGCTGCAACTATAATTTGATTTGCTAATTTAGTAGTATTTCCTGCTCCTGCCTTTCCACAATAAACTTTACTTTTTCCCATAACATCAAATATAGATTCAAATTTTTTAAATACATTTTCTTTTCCACCAACCATAATAGCTAAATCACCACTTATTGCCATAGGTTCGCCTCCGCTAACAGGAGCATCTAAAAAATCAACTTCCTTTTGCTCACATAATTTTGAAATTTTCTGTGAAACCAAGGGCGAAATTGAACTCATATCAATAATAGTAGTACCTTTTTTAAGAGTATTTAAAACACCATTATCAGAAATTATAGCTTCTTCAGAATTTGCAGAATCCTGAACCATAATAACAACTACATCGACTTTTTCACCCAAATCTTGAGAATTTTTTGTAGCTATCGCTCCACTTTCTACTAAATTTTTTATAGATTCTTGTCTAATATCATAAACATACACTTCATACTTAGCATTAATCAAATTTTTTGCCATTGGAGCACCCATTATCCCCAACCCAATAAAACCAATTTTAAATTGTTCTGTCATAAATCCTTCCTTATTTTATAAAGTTGTATTGAAAGAATTATTATAAAACATATAGTATAAAGTACAATGGTAAATTTTGATAATGAATTAAATAAAGTTGAATATATCAAGCCTATGACATCTGGCGAACCAGGTAATCGTGTATTCAGTATTGAATTATATACATCTCAAAAATCATATAAAATTTTTGTTGAAAAAGAACAACTAATATCTGTCAGTGAATATATTATTAGAAATTTATACAGCATCAATGTCTCTGATTCAAATGGAGAAGAAAATAAACATGATTTCAATTATATTGATGAAGAAATTAAATCTAACAATATACAAATTGAAATTCAAAACAACAATAAAATATTCATTTTATATTTCAGAGAAGAAACAGAAACTGAAATATTTAACAAATTAAAAATTAATTTAAATTTTAATCAAGCATTATTTTTTTCAAAATCAAGTTTAAAATTAGCATCAAAAGGCCGACCTTTATGCAAATTATGCTATCGGCCTATGAATAAAAATGATAAAACTAATTCCAATACTGATATTTGCATAAATTGCCCAAGGAAAAATGGGCATTATAAACAAAAAAACTAAAATGAATTCCAAACAAAAGCTGAATATAACAATTGTTCATGAAGATCCTTTTAATCATTTTGAATCAGAAAAATTTTTATACACATTAAATAAAAAAATAAAAAATATATACAATTTACAGAAAGGTACTAACAGTAATTTACTTCTTGAATTTGCTAATGAAGAATATGCAATCTATAAACCTGAAATAGGGGAAAGGCCATTATATGATTTTCCTTTAGGATGCCTTTACAAAAGAGAATATGCAAGTTATATTTTTTCTTTATTGCTAGGATGGCCAAATATCCCACCAACATTTATAGTTAATATTGATCCTTATGGACATGGATCAATACAAAAGATAATTTTTAATAAAGGCTTAAATTATTTTGATTTATTAAAAATTAAAACCAATGATTTTTTTAAATTCGCTATATTTGATTTCTTAATAAACAATGCTGATAGAAAGGGTGGTCATTGCATTTTAGATGAAGAGAATAAATTATGGAGTATTGATCATGGTGTTACTTTTCATGAAATTTTTAAAGTTAGAACAGTTATGTTTGATGTTTGGGAGAAAATAATATCTGGAAAAATTATAAAAGAAATAACAAAATTAAAATTAAAATTTATTAATGATAAAAATATACAAACTTTATTTAAAGAGCTACTTTCTAACAGCGAAATTAAAGCAATTACTGAAAGATTAGATCTAATTCTAGAAACAAAAAAACTACCCCCAATCAATCAAAACGATAATATTCCATGGCCTTTAATATAAAAATTATTATTCATTTATAAAAAATATATCAAACCCTATCCTATAAGATTTTTTATCTATATTTTTATAAATTTCATCCATACTTTTTAATTTATTCCATTTTTTATTATTCTTTCCAGTTTTGCTAATATAAATCGCCTTATTCTGCTCAGAAAATATACCGATTAACGCTGAAACATCCCAAATTTTAGGATTGTTACATAATAATGATTTTCCATTACCTAATATAACCATTGCCCCTTCATAAGAAATACTTCCTAAATTTCTAAAATCTTTAGATAAAAAATTTAATTTATTGTATTTTTTTATTAATTTTGTATTTGAATATAAATATTCTGGAACAAAAGAAATATTAGAATTCTCTTTGAATAAAAAATTACAACTATCTACTAAAATTCCATTACTTTTAGACCAGGAAATACATTTGCCTCCCATTTTTTCAATAGAAGGGATAAATAACGCTGATACTTCAGTTTGATAATTAAATACAAAAGATATTGAACTTCCAAAAATAGGAAGGCCATTTGAAAAATTTGTTGTACCATCTAAAGGATCAATAATCCAAATCGGTTTCTTGTAATCAATATTATTACTATTAATATCTTCTTCAGATAAAACTTCATGATCTGGATAATCTTTACTTATTATCCCATATAATTTTTCATGTATATCTAAATCAATTTTAGTAACTACTTCTTTGTTCCCATCAGTATTATCTTTATACATTTTTTCATTAACTTTACTTACATTTTCCAAGATGTAAGAACCAGCAATAAAAGCTAAATTCTGAGATAATTCTTGAATTTTATTAATTTCTAAACTATTAAATCCTTCCACTACATACCTAGTAAGCTAATAATATAAAATATACACTTATTTTCAATAATAAACAAAATCATCATTTTATTGTATTTAAATAATTAATATGAAATATAAAAGAATAGTAATTAAAATTGGAACTTCACTCATAACTAAGAAAGATGGGGATTTAAATTATAAATTTATTTCTAATCTTTCTGAAGTTTGTAAAAAGTTAATTGAATTAAATTATGAAATAGTACTTATCTCCTCAGGTGCTGTAGGTGCTGGTATGCAATTAATTAATAAAAAGCTAATTGATAATATAAATCAAAAACAAACTTCAATTAAACAAGTACTTGCATCTTTAGGTCAGCCATATCTTATGAAACATTATCAAGAAATATTTGACAAATTAGATATAAAAACTTCTCAAATATTATTAACAAGAAAAGAAATCACAGAGGATAAATCAACTTATTTAAATATTAAAAATACAATTGAAAAATTAATTGAATTTAAAATTATTCCAATAATAAACGAAAATGATGTTGTGTCTACTGAAGAACTTGAAGGTGAAAAGTTCGGTGATAATGATACTTTGTCTGCATTTGTAAGTAATATTATTGATGCAAATCTACTAATAATCTTAAGCTCTATCGAAGGTTTATTTACTACCGATCCTAATCTATACCCGCAAAGTGCTAAACTTATCTCAGAAATAAAAAATGTTGGTATTCGGGATATTGATTCATTAGGTGGGCCTACTACAAACAACCTTGGAACTGGAGGAATGAATACAAAGTTAAAAGCAATTGAATTGGCGTCTGTATCTGGAACTGATGTTATAATCACCAGTGGCAAAAATCCTGATAATATATTAAAAATTATAAATGGTGAAAAAATTGGGACTTTTTTCCCTGCAAAGTTAAAAATAATTGAAAGAAAGAAAAGATGGTTATTAAATAATATGTCCAGATCTAAGTCTTTAACTGTAGATGAGGGAGCTAAAAATGCAATTTTACAAAATAATACCAGCCTTCTTCCTCCAGGAATAATATCTGTATCAGGTTCTTTCAAAGCAGGTGAAGTAGTATGTATATTAGATAAAAAAAAACAACTTATCGCTTGCGGAATTACTAGTTACTCTAATAAAGAAATAAATAAAATTAAAGGAAAGCAATCTACAGATATAATTAATAACCTAGGCTATATACACACCGAAGAAATTATACATAAAAATAATTTAGTAAATTTATAATTTCTAAAAGATAAATTATGAAAAAACAAGATTTAATTAACTTAACTAAAAAAACACATAAAGCATCACGAACACTAAGTAATTTTAGTTCCGATGATAAAAATAAATTACTAAAACTTATTCATGTCAATATATATAAAAATCGAAATAATATATTAAAAAATAACAAAATTGATATCCGAAATTCAAAAGATATGAACAAAGATTTTGCATTCATTGACAGACTAACTTTAACAGAACACAAAATCGAACTTATGCTAAATGGAATAGAAAACATAATTTCATTAAATGACCCTGTAGGCAAAATTATTGAGGATAAAATATTAGATAATGAAATGAATTTAAAAAAAATTACTGTTCCATTAGGCGTTATAGGTGTAATTTACGAAAGCAGACCAGATATAACTACAGATATATCAAGCTTATGTATAAAATCAGGTAATGCAGTAATCCTAAAAGGTGGGAAAGAATCAATAAATACTAATTTATGCCTTACTTCGATCATTAAGCAATCTCTAAAAGAATTTGGAACAGATGATAATTTTGTTAATTTAATTGAATCAACTGACAGGAAAATAACAAAAGAATTTCTTCAACTTAATGAATACATTGATCTAATGATACCTAGAGGTGGAAAAAGTTTAGTTAAAATGGTTGAAAAAGAGGCTAAAATGCCTTCAATTACTGGGGGTATTGGGGTGACTCATATATACATAGATCCTTCAGCAGATATATATAAAGCCATACCTGTAGTATTAAATTCTAAAGTTTCCAAACCAAGCGTATGCAATGCATTAGATACATTACTTATACATTCAAAAATTTTACCTACTTTTTTGCCCCTTATGATAAAAAGTTTATCAGAATCAAATGTTGAAATAAGATGTGATACGAAATCTTATAATGAAATAAAAAAATATAACTACAATAACGTATTAAAATCATCAAAAAGTGATTGGGGAAAAGAATTTTTAGATCTCATCATATCAATAAAATGTGTATATTCTATTGAAGAAGCCATATCCCATATATACGATTATGGATCTGGGCATACTGATGGTATTATCGCAGAATCAAAAAATAGTATTAAAACTTTTGTTAATAATATTGATTCGGCAGCTATTATGGTAAATGCTAGTACTCAATTTAATGACGGAGGAGAATTTGGACTTGGTGCTGAAGTTGCAATAAGTACAAACAAATATGGTGCAAGAGGACCTATGGGCCTCGAAAACTTATGTAGCTATAAATGGATTTTAACTGGAAAAGGAAATATAAGAATAAGATAATTTTAATCCAAAAAATCTCTTAATTTTTTTGATCTCATTGGATGACGTAATTTACGTAAAGCCTTTGCTTCAATTTGTCTTATCCTTTCTCTTGTCACACCAAAATCTTTACCCACTTCTTCCAAAGTTCTGCTCCTTCCATCTTCTAATCCAAAACGTAATTGCAAAACTTTTGCTTCTCTTTCACTTAAAGTTTCTAATACATCTTCTACTTGTTCTTTTAATAATTGATGAGAAGCTGCATCTGCTGGTGCAATCGCTGTTCTGTCTTCAATAAAATCACCCAAATCACTGTCATCTTCTTCACCAACCGGGGTTTCAAGTGATACAGGTTCTTGTGATATTTTCAATATTTCACGTACTTTCTCTGGAGTAACTTCCATTTCCTTTGCTATTTCTTCGCTAGAAGGATCTCTTCCAAATTCCTGCACTAATTTCCTGCTTGTTCTTAATAATTTATTAATTGTTTCAACCATATGTACAGGTATTCTTATTGTCCTGGCTTGATCAGCAATTGCTCTTGTTATTGCTTGTCTAATCCACCATGTAGCATAAGTACTAAATTTATATCCTTTTCTATAATCAAATTTTTCAACAGCTCTTATTAATCCTATATTACCTTCTTGGATAAGATCTAATAAGGACATACCCCTTCCAATATATTTTTTAGCAACACTAACAACCAATCTTAAATTAGCTTCTGATAATAGTTTTTTACTATTATTGGACATTATTCTTTTTTGAGAATAAAAATCAGCTAAATCTAATTTACTTTTATTAAATTTTTTAAATATTTCTCCATTTTTTAATGCTTTTTTTATTTCTTTATTAGATTGATATCCATTTAAAATTTCATGAAAAAATGATGGGAGTAACCTCATAGCAGTTGAAGTTGATCGTAATCTTTCACTCACCTCTGTAGGTTCAAGGTTCATTGAATCTGCTAAATAATTAATCAATTCTTCATCTAATATATCAAAAACATATTTGTTATATTTTTTTAATTGTCTTTTATCTAATAATTCAGAATAATTTAGTAACTGATTAACATGCAAGCCTACTCTAGGAACTTTATAACCTATATTTTTTAATATTAATTCAAAAATTTTAAAGTTATCTATTATTTTTTCTAAGGCTATATTTGATATAAATGTATCTGTTAAAGCTGCATCATTATTCAAAGTTGGATTTTCAGCAGTCTGATCTATAAACTCTCCTTCTTCCATAGATCGTGCTAATTCTCTTTCATCTTTGGCACTTAATAAACTAACTCGTCCTATTTCACGTAAATAAAGCCTCACAGGATCATCAATTATTTCAGGAGTATCATTAACTACATCATCAAGTAAAACTAATTCTCCTTCATTATTCAATCTATAAGCATCACCCATCTCGTCATTGAGATTTTCAGAATTATCATTCGTAGGTTCTTTGGAAATTTTCAAACTCATAAAATCTTTGGCTATATCTTCCGGGTCATCACTAAATTCTTCCCTTTGCATCATATTTTTTTTAGCTGATTGAATAAAATCCACTAAAACAGAATCCTGTTCACTATTCCACATTTTATTTGACATATAAAAACCTAATTTGAATAATATTAATATATTTTTTTGATAGTAGTGTTATCTAAAATCTTAATACGATTTTCTATTTTATTAATCTCATCAATATTTTTTTGATAATCTAGCATTAAAATCACATTTTTTGCTATCAAATATTCCCTTTCTATATCATTCTTGCATTGTGATATAACGTTAATTAACTTTTCATTATCAAAAAATATTAATTTATCAGATTGAAAATAATTTATTTCATTATATAAATTTTCTTCAATTTTATTTTCATTTTCAATTGAATTATCTTCTTTAGACCATTTATATAAAATCTGCTTACAAATTGTATCATCAATCATCTCAATATCCCAATCAATAAACAGGTCTTTATTTAAATTCTTATTAGATAAAACTATTCCTGTTAAATATTCTGATAAAATTTTTAACCTATTCTTGTCCTCTGGAGTAGCCTGTAAACTATTAAAAGAATTTTCTTTTAATTTAAACAATCTGTTTGAATTATCATTAAATCTTTTTGTTTTTGAATCAAATCCAGCCTTAATTCGTTCTTCTGAAACATTTAATTCTTTACTTAACATTGATACATATTGATCCTGAATATAAGGATTTTTTTCTTTAGATATAAATGGTCTTATAATTTCTTCAATAAGTTCTTTGCCTTCAGCAGTAGATAAATCAAATTTGTTTGAAAGTGATTCAATTAAATATTCTACAATCGGACTTGCATTTAATATACTTTCTTTCCATTTCTCTGAAGAATTTCTAATAAAATCATCAGGATCTGAATTGTCAGGTAAAGTAACAATACGAAGATTAAAGTTTTTCTTTATTGATTTATTAGTAATGCCAGCAGGTAATTCCTTATTATTTGATTTAAATACTCCCCAGCTTTTATCCAAAGCATTTAAAGTTGCTTCTGATCCTGCTTGATCTGAATCCAAAGCTATAATTACACTATTTGAAATATCTGAAATCTTACTTGCCTGATATATAGTTATTGCTGTTCCCATTGAAGCAATAACATTTTTAAATCCAAACTGGTGGGCAGTAATAACATCTGTATAACCTTCTACTAAAACACATTCATCTTCGTCTCGAATATTTTCTGCAGCTTGATCTAATCCATATAACACAGAACCTTTATCAAATAATAAATTTTTTTTAGTATTAATATATTTTGGGTTTTTATCAGACATGATTCTCCCTCCAAATCCTAATACATTATCTTTTAATTCGATAATAGGAAAAATCAATCTTTCCGAGAAAAAATCTATTACATCTCCCTTGCTATTTTCAGAGGCAAGACCAAAATCAATTATATTTTTAGATTCAATTCCATGACTGATTAAATAATTATATAATTCATTTCCCTTTGGATTGTAACCCAAATTAAATTTCAAAGCTGATTCTTTTGTAATTCCTCGTTCTTTCAAATAATCTCTTGTCAAAGCACCTTTATCTGAAAATAAAGAATGTTTAAAAAAATTAACAGCTAGATTATTAATTTTTCTAATTTCTTCTAAAATTTTACTTCTGCTCGAATTAAATGATATATCTGATATGCCTAATTTTTTACTAAAATATTTTAATGACTCAATGAAAGATATATTTTCTTTTTTCATTAAAAAAGAAAATATATCTCCACCCACCGAACAAGCGCCAAAACATCTCCATATATTTTTTTCAGGATCGACAATAAAAGAAGGTGTATTTTCATTATGAAATGGGCACAAAGCCTTATAAAGTTTTCCTTGTCTTTTTAAATCCGCATGTTCAGAAACCAAGTCTAAAACTGAAATTTTATTTTTTATATCTGTTGTTAAACTCATCTTGATCAGAACTATATAATTTATATAAAAATAAACTAAATATATATTAATATTAAACATTAATAGATATCTAAAATACACAGGGAATATAGAATAATAAAATAAGTACTAAATTACTATAATTTTTTTTAATATTATGAACATTATAAAAAGAATAGAATACTTAAAAAAGTTATTAAATAAAAATAATTATTTATATTACATTAAACAAAATCCAGAATTATCTGACGGGGAATATGATACTTATTTTCGAGAATTGGTCAAATTAGAAAACCTTTATCCTCAATATAAAGATATAGATTCTCCTACTTATAGAATAGGGGCAGAACCATCAACCGAATTTAAAATAATAAAACACTTGCAACCAATGATGAGTCTTTCAGATTGTTTTAACGAAGAAGAATTTCATTCTTGGCATAATAGAAATTCTAAAATACTGGAAAATCAAAACTTTGAAATGGTATCTGAACTAAAAATAGATGGACTGGCAATTTCTTTAATTTACGAAAATAGCAAACTAAAAACAGCCGCAACCAGGGGAGATGGAAAAGAAGGTGAAGATGTCACATCTAATGCACGTACAATTAAATCTATCCCTTTGAATTTAAATAAAAATATTCCAGGAAATATAGAAATCAGAGGTGAGGTTTTTATATCTAAATCTCAATTTACAAGCCTAAATATAGAAAGAGAAAAAAACAATCTTCCAAAATATTCAAATCCCAGAAATTGCGCCTCAGGCTCATTAAGGCAACTTGATCCAATGATAACAAAGTCTCGTAAACTTGATACTTTTATCTACAGCATTGGCTATTATGATTCTTCAATACTATTTCCAGAGACTCAATACGATAGGCTCAAATTTTTATCAGAATTAGGATTCAAAACCAATGATAATACTTTGTTATCTGATTCACTAGAAAACACTATAAATATATATAAAAATTTTGAAAAGAAAATACCCGAACTAGATTATTTATGTGATGGCCTAGTAATAAAAGTAAACAACATAGACTCTCAAAATATTATAGGCGAATTAACTAGATCTCCTAAATGGGCAATTGCTTTTAAATACCCTGGAAATAAAGCAATAACTCAAATCAAAGATATTGAAATTAATATTGGCAGAACAGGAACAATTAACCCAATAGCTAATCTAATACCAATAGAACTAGATGGGGTTACAATCACCAATGCTACTTTACACAATCCAAGTTATATAGAAAAATTAGATCTCAAAATTGGTGACTGGGTTTATATAGAAAGAGCTGGAGATGTTATACCTAAAGTTTTATCAGTAATTAAAAATAAAAGGAATGGATTAGAAAAAAAATTTATTTTTCCAACCATATGTCCGAGCTGTAATTCTAATATTGTAAAAAATAAATCTGATGCAAAGTATTATTGCGTCAATAATAAATGTATCACTAAAATTAAAAGATCCATAGAATATTTTGTAAGTAAAAATGCCATGAATATTGAAGGGTTAGGCCCCTCAATTATTGAAAAACTAGTATCTAATAACATAATCAACAATTTTGCTGATATCTACTACTTAAAAAAAGAAGATTTACTAAAATTGGATGGATTTGGGGTAAAGAGTGCTGAAAATTTAATTCATTCAATAGGAAATAGTAAAAATAGATCATCTGTAAAATTATTAGTAGCTTTAGGCATAAATCATATTGGAAATGAAATGTCAGATTTAATTTTGAATAAATTTGAATCAATAAAAAATCTATATAATCTAAATTATGCTCACCTATTAGAAATTCCTCAAATAGGACCACAAATAGCTACAAGTATTATTGAATATTTTAATGACACTGATAACAGAACTTTAATTGATAAATTAATAAATTTAGGATTAAATTATAAAAACATAAAATCTTCAAATATTAACTCAAATTTACTGGGATTAAATTTTGTTATAACAGGTAAATTAGAAAAATTTACAAGATCGGAAATAAAGGATTTGATATTATCTCTAGGAGGAAAAGTAAGTAACAATATCAGTAAAAATATCGATTATTTAATTACAGGAACAGATCCTGGATCAAAACTAGAAAAAGCGACAGAACTTAAAATAAAAATTATCGATGAAATTGAATTTAAAATATTAATTAATTAAATTATAAAGGGGAACAATGGAATTAGGAATTAAAAATAAAATAGCTTTAGTCACAGGTAGTAGCAGAGGGATTGGAAAATCATGTGCACTTTCATTAGCAAAAGAGGAAGTAAAAGTAGTTATATGTGGTAGAAATCAAAATACTCTTAATAATACCCTTGATGAAATAAAAGTACTAAGTCCTCAATCTATTGCAATTAAATCAGATATAACAAATATATCATCTCTTAGTAGTTTAACTGAAGAAATTACGACTAAATTAGGCCCAATAGAAATATTGGTAAACAATGTAGGAGGTTCGGTAAAACGAGAAGGAGTGGAAGGAACTGAGATCAAGGATTTAAATAAAGCTTTTGAATTAAATATAGATCCAACACTAAAATTAATGCAACTCGTAATCCCCAAAATGAAATCCAATAATTGGGGAAGAATAATAAATATTTCATCAGTATTTGGACGTGAGTTAGGTGGGAATTTATCTTATATGACAGCAAAAGCAGCACTAAATAGCATAACAAAACATGCCGCAATAGATGTAGCAAAATATGGTATTTTAATTAATGCTGTTGCACCTGGTCCAGTGGCTCATCCCGGAGGAGGATGGGAAAAATTTCAAAATGAAAACAAAAAAGAAATAGTAGATCAATTTATTAAAGAAAATTTACCTATAGGTAAATTTGGATGGCCAGAACCTATAGGGGACCTTGTAACTTTTCTTGCTTCAGAGAATTCTGGATTTTTAACAGGAACTTGTATCAATATAGATGGGGGTTGGAGTAGATCTATTATCTAGGAATTTAAATACTAAATATACTTTAATTATCAGTTGATTTTTTATATTCAATTTATTATATTTTCCTGAACAGTAATTCTTATTCTAATCATATGGTAAATAAACAATCAAAAAAACAAACATCAAAGAAAAAAGCAATTGAAGAAATAGTTTTATCTGTAAAGGACTTACAAACTCATTTTTATACTAAATGGGGTTTAGTTAAAGCTGTAGACGGACTTAGTTTTGATTTAAAAAAAGAAGAAACTTTAGCTGTTGTAGGGGAATCCGGATCTGGAAAATCGGTTACTGCTTTATCAATAATGCAACTAATACCATCTCCACCGGGATTTATCGTAGGTGGCGAAATAAATTTAGAAAGTGAAAATCTATTAAATAAATCTGACAAAGAAATGCAATCTGTAAGAGGATCAAGAATTGCTATGGTATTACAAGATCCAATGACTGCATTAAATCCTGTATTCAATATCGCAGATCAAGTTGGAGAAACCTTAAGTATTCATAAAAAACTTAAAGGGTCCCAATTATACAACTCAATTATAGATATGTTAGAAAAAGTTAATATCCCTGCAGCTGAAGAGAGAATGAAAGACTACCCGCATCAATTAAGCGGAGGAATGCGACAAAGAGTTGTTGGAGCTATTGGAGTTTCATGTAGCCCAACCATTTTAATTGCTGATGAACCAACAACTTCATTAGATGCCACAATTCAAGCTCAGTATCTAAGATTACTCAAAGATTTACAAAACGAATTTGGTATGGCTATATTATTTATAACTCATGATTTTGGAATAGTTGCTAAAATGTGTGACAGAGTTGCTGTTATGTATGCTGGACGAATTGTTGAAATCGGCGAAGTAAGGGAAATTTTCAACAACCCAAAACATCCTTATACCCAGGGATTAATTAAATCTGTACCAAGTATGGATGAAGATATAGACAGATTATATTCAATCCCAGGCCAACCACCAGCCTTATGGGATGTCCCTGATGGCTGTAGGTTTTCACCTAGAAAAGAATCGCCGTGCTGTGATGTTTGTATAAATGAAAAATATGAAATGGTGGAAATAAAACCAGGACATTTAGTCGACGGATGTAAGTGCTGTCGTGGTACATGTAAATCAAGTAAAAAATAAAATGGCAAACACTTTAATAGAATTACAAAATATAAAAAAAATATTTCAGGTTGGCGGCGGTTTTTTAGGCTCAGGATCAAAAGACCTTATAGCTGTAAATAATATTTCATTTAAAATTGAAGAAGGTCAAACATACGGACTGGTCGGCGAATCCGGATGTGGAAAAACTACAACAGCTAAAATGATACTTATGCTAGAAAACCCAACTGAAGGTACTATTATTTTCAATGACCAAGATGTATTTGAAGCTTCAAAAACTGACCCGGAGTACAAAAAAATATATAAATCTTCAGTGCAAGCTGTATTTCAAGATCCATGGGCATCTTTAAACCCAAGAATGCGAGTAAGAGATATTATAGGAGAACCACTAGAAATTAATACTGATATGACAAAAAAACAAATAAGAAGCCGGGTAGATGAATTATTAGTTGAAGTTGGCTTGCAGGCTTATCAGTCAAATCTCTATCCTCACGAATTTAGTGGAGGACAAAGACAAAGACTAGGTGTAGCAAGAGCATTATCTTTAAATCCAAGATTAATTATATTAGATGAGCCTGTTTCAGCATTAGATGTATCTATAAGAGCACAAATAATGAACCTATTAGTTGATTTACAAAAAGAATATAACTTAAGTTATTTACTAATAGCTCACCACTTAGCAACCGTACGATACATGTGCGATAAAATGGGAGTAATGTATCTAGGGAATTTAATGGAAGAAGCTAACGCTACTGACCTATTTGATGACCCCTTACATAATTACACCAGAGCTTTAATGTCGGCAGCATTACCATCTCATCCAGATATAGTAAGAGATGATGAAATAATTTTAGAAGGTGATGTCCCCAGTCCTTTAAATCCGCCACCAGGATGTGTTTTTCAACCAAGATGTTTAAATCAAAGCAAATGTACTTGTTCTAAAACTCCCCCAAGCCTAAAAGAAATGAAACCTAACCATATGGTAGCAGACTGCAAATGCTGCAGAACTTATGCAGGTTCAAAATTAAAAAAAGCTTAAGTTATATATTGTTAACTTTAATTAACCAAAACTAAACTTTACACATATTTTATATAATTTTATTTACAGTATTTTGATAAAAACAGTATAATAAAACATTAATAATAAAGTAAAATACACAAATGAAAATATTTTTAACATTAACTATAATATTTTTTATTATTGGATGTAGTTCTAATAATGATGTAGATACTATAGAAAAAAATAACCTTATAACAGCTCCAGCTGCATCCACTCCTGCTTCTGATTCTGATGATTCCATGCTAACCACTTTACGTGAAAAACTTGAAGTTAGATGTGTATTAGATGCCACGGTACTAAAAATAACCTGTGCAACACATCAAACAATTGCAAACTCAACTGTAGAATGGATAAATGTAGAAAGTGGTAAAACCGGAAATGAACTAGAATTCTCATTTGTTATCGAAGATTACTCACCTAAAGTTACAGTTATTCTAAAAGAATGTCTTGATAATGATTGCAATGAAATTGAGAAGAAAATTCCCATTAAACATCTTCAACACCTATTCCAAGAATAATAGCAAACAATCCAATCATATGGTAGAAAACTAAAAGTGTTGGCTAATTTAAGTTATATATTATCAACTTAAATTAGCCAACACTTTTTCTACAATACTATTGAAATTTAATCCATATTTATTAATAAGTTCATCTGAAGTACCTGACTCAGCATAAGTATTCATTGAAACACTCAATACCTTAACAGGATTATTTTGTGCAACAATTTGGGATATCAAACTATGTAACCCCCCATACTTAAAATGTTCTTCTGCAGTTAAGATAAATTGAGATTCCTTGGCACACTTAATTATAATTGATTTATCTATTGGGTTTAAAGAATATATATTAACGACTCTGGCACTAATACCATGTTGTTCTTTTAATATTTTAGCTGCCTCTATTGCATGATAAACCATATATCCACATGCAAATATTGAAATATTTGATCCGTTTACCATAACATTAGAACCACCCTGTTGTAGTTGAATATTTTCATGATTCAAAACAGGTGTTTCAGGACGTGAAAGTCTGATATAAAAAGGGCCAGGTGTATTAACAGCAAGTTCAACTGCAGCTTGTGCTTCATAAGCATCTGAAGGAACTAAAACAGAAAAAGAATGAAGAGATAAAAATAAAGAAATATCTTCTAAACTTTGAGCAGAAATACCATCCTCTCCTGTAATAAGGCCTGCATGAGTCAATATAACTTTTACATTCAAATTCGATTGAGCTACACCAACCCTTAGCTGATCCATAGGTCTAGTAGATCCAAAAACAGCAAACGTACTTACAATAGGAATTTTACCAGAAGCTGCTAATCCTGCAGCAATATTAACCATATTTTGTTCAGCAATTCCTACATCAAAAAATCTATCAGGATATTTTTCTGCAAACAAATTTGTAAATGTCGATTTATTTAAATCAGCACCAACAACACATAAATCAGGATTAGTAGCACCTAATTCTAATATTTTTTTTCCAGCATATTCACGCGTTGAAGCAGTATCCATTTTTTATACCATTTATTGATTATTAATTTCAGCAATTGCTTGTTTTAACTGCTCAGGATTTGCTGCCTTTCCATGAAAATCCGGATTGTTTTCCATAAAACTTACCCCTTTACCTTTAATAGTATCAGCTATAATTACTTTTGGTATGGGATTTTCAAAATTTACAGATTGAAATACCTGAATAAGTGATTCTGTATCATGACCGTCAACCTCAAAACATTCCCATCCAAATGATTTCCATTTTTCTGGTAATGGATTCAAATCCATTACCTCATGAGTAAATCTATCATTTTGTATGCCATTTTTATCAACAATTGCAACCAAATTCCCTAATTCATATTTTTTAGCAGTCATAATTGCTTCCCAATTTTGGCCTTCATTTAATTCGCCATCACCTAACAATACATAAGTTTTATAATTTTTTTCATCTAATCTTGCAGATAAAGCAACACCAACACCAAAAGATAATCCCTGACCTAATGAGCCGCCCGACATTTCAACACCGGGTGTTTTAATATGTGAATGTCCTTGCAAACGAGAATTTAATTTTCTGAAAGTTAGCAATTCTGATGTGTCAAAATATCCATTTTCAGCTAAAGCTGCATATAAAACTGGGCATGCATGAGCCTTACTTAGTATAAAACGATCTCTATCCTCCCATTTAGGATTTTTGGAATCATATTTCAATATATTCCCATACAACACAGCTAATATATCAGCAGAAGATAAAGATCCTCCTGGATGACCACTATTTGCATTACTAGTCATAGTTAATATGTCAATTCGAATGTTTTTCGCAAGCTCATTTATTTCATTTATATTCAAGAAAATCCCATGAATAGAATATAACTGCTGAATTATTATAAATTGCAAAAATTTATAAATCTATCTTAAAAATAAGGATAAAATAAATTTACTTACTACAAAGAATTAATGTTATAATCTCTGTAATATTACAGGAGGTATTATGAATAAGATTATTAAAGGCAAATATCTAATAGATGGAAATGGCAATAAGCCAAAAGAAAATTCTGCTGTCATAATAGAAAATGGAAAAATAAAAGATATAACAGATGCTAATAATTTACCCAAAGAAGGATATGAAATACTTGACTATCCTAACGCAACAATAATGCCTGGCTTAATTGAAGTTCATACACATATGCATGTAAGCCCTGAACCTGGAAATTACGAAGCTGCATTAAATGACTCCGATACAGTTTTAGCTATAAGAGCTACTGATGCTGTTAGAAAAACCCTAATGAGTGGTGTTACTACAATGAGAGACATTGGAAGTAAGAATCATATTGCTTTTCCAATTAGAGATGCAGTAAATGCAGGGATTATACCTGGACCAAGAATTCTGTTAGCCGGACAAGTAATTACAACCACAGCCGGGCATTGCAATTATTTTGGAACTGAAGCTGATACATTAGATGAAGCAGTAACTGCAGCGAGGGCAAATATAAAACTTGGAGCAGAATGGATAAAAATCATGTCTACCGGAGGTGGTTTTACCCCTCGATCTAACATGAGAGCTGCTCAATTCCCTGCAGAAACATTAAAAGCTGTTGTTGATGATGCAATTAGACTTGGAGGAAGAGTATGTTCACATGCACATGGAACAATAGGTGTTGAAAACTGTGTCAAAGCAGGAATGCATAATATAATTCACTGTACTTGGCTCGCTGAAGACCCAGATAAAATGTTTGATTATAAAGAAAATGTAGCTGATCAAATTGTAGAAAAAGGAATTTATGTGGATGCTACAGTAGCAACCGGATATATGAGAACATTTAGAGATCCTGACTTTAATGAAGAACAAGCACGAATGTTTAGAGATCCTGGTGAAAGAGCTAGCATATTGCAAGATATGAGGAAACGTGGTGTAAAATTTGTTTCAGGGATTGATAGTGGGATGTTATATGTTAGATTCGGAGACATAGCTTACACTCCTGAAAGAATGGTAGATGTAATTGGTATGGGTAACATGGAAGCAATTGTTGCTTGTACTAAAACCTCGGCTGAATGCTTAGATGTAGATAACGAAACAGGTACCATAGATAAAGGAAAATCAGCTGATATTATAATTGTTGATGGTAATCCAAATGACGATATTAAAGCACTACATAATATAAGTACAGTAATGCTACGAGGGAATATTGTTAAAGAAGATGGTAAAGAACTAATATAAACAAATATGAATTCAGATCATTTTACTGTTATTGCATTTCATGAATTTAGAAGAATTAAATCTAAATTCACAAAATATAAAAAACAATTTAATAATTTTTGTAATGAAAAAAATATTAAAGGCACTGTAATTCTTTCCCCTGAAGGAATAAATGGAACCGTTGCAGGATTAAATGATTCCATTAACGAATTTTCAGTATTATTAAATAAATTTAATTTCAATAATACTGAAATGAAATATTCTTATACCAAAATAATGCCATTTTACAAATTAAAAATTAAATTAAAAGAAGAAATCATCCCATTTGCAAATAAAGTAAAAAATCCTAGTAAAACTGGTGAATTCATAAAACCTAAAAATTGGAACAATTTTATTAAAAATGATTCAGTTTTAATAATTGACGTAAGAAATAAATATGAGACGAAAATTGGTAGATTCACAAATTCAACAGATCCAAGGACAAAAAATTTTATTGAATTTGATGGTTTTATAAAATCAGAATTATCTAAAAATAAAGACCAAAATATTGCGATGTATTGTACTGGAGGTATTAGATGTGAAAAGGCATCAGCATATATGTTGCAAGAAGGTTTTAAAAATATTTATCAATTAGAAGGAGGTATTTTGAAATACCTTGAAGAAGTTGATCAGAAAAATACTCTATGGGAGGATGAATGTTTTGTTTTTGATAACAGAGTATCTGTAAAGCACGATTTATCTACAGGTTCATATGAATTATGCAAAGGGTGCAAAAATCCTATCTCAAACGATGATAAAAAATCTGAAAAATATGAAATAGGAGTATCATGCCCCAATTGCTTTAATAAAAGATCAAAAGATCAAAAGCATAAATCAAGAGAAAGACAAAAACAAATAGAATTGTTTAAAGAAAAAGGACATTCATATGCTTATGACAAAGTAAACACAAATGAATATAAAAAATATTAAATAAGAAAAATTAATAACTTTTTTTAAAATTATTTTGATATAAAAATATTACTCCTAACAAAAAAAGCGAAACAATATTAGAAGAAATTATAGCCATCCATACAATAGTATTTGCCATATCCTTAATCATCCCATACCGTAACCAATAGTCCAAATCTTTATATGTATTAAGAGTATAATTAAATGTAAAATAACTTACAAAAATCACGAGTATAATTACTATTAAAATTGCTAAAGCCTTATACCTATTTGGATACTCACTATATATCCATGTAGGTAAAAAAGATCCAATCGAAGCAATTAATCCTGGAAAATAAAACCATGCAAAAATAACTATTGGCTTAGGCCAGTAGCCCCATGATCCCCCAGTTAATACAAAAATAGATTGCACTGTAAAAAAAGCAAATATACCAAAAAACACTGAAAGGCCAATACCACTTAATATTCTTGCAATCGTTCCAAAATTCGACATAAAATATATCATTAGATTTAGATTTTACACGCTTCTTGAAAGTTTAGGATCTAACGCATCTCTTAAGCCATCACCAACCAAATTCATAGCTAACACGTTAATAGTTAGAACTAATCCCGGGAAAAATGCTATCCAAAATGCCTGTTGCAAATATTTTCTACCTAAAGATAGAATATTACCCCAACTTGGATCTTCAGGAGGTATGCCTAATCCAAGAAAGCTCAAAGAAGCTTCTGTTAATATAGCCGCTGCAAAGAAATATGTTGCCTGAACAATAACAGGAGCCATTGTATTAGGAGCTATATGATTAAATAATATCCTTGATACAGGAGCTCCAATTCCCCTTGCTGCATCAATATATTGTTGCTCTCTTACAGATAATACAGCTGATCTTACTATTCTAACCATTCTTGGTGTATCAACTATTGTTATCACAGCAATTACATTCCAAACGCTGCCACCTAACATAGCTATAAGAGCTAACGCTAATAATAATGTTGGAAATGACATAATCGCATCCATTATTCTTTGAATTACTATGTCTAATTTAGGAGTATATCCTGAAACTAAACCAATAAATAATCCCGCTACTGTAACAAAAGTAGCAACCATAAAACCAACTAACAAGGATACTCTTCCTCCGTAAATGACTCTGGCATACACATCTCTTCCTACTACATCTGATCCAAACCAATGTTTAGCACCTGGTGGCATAAATCTATCAATAGGTTCAATAGCTGTAGGATCATATTTCACTAAGAATTCAGCAAATATAGTCAATGTAGTAAATAATATTAATATAACTAATCCAATTATCATATTAGGGTTCTTTTTTAACATACGCATAAATTGAATATAAATCCTAGAACCTACACCTTTAGCCTGTCTTACTTCATTTGGATTAAACCCTCTATTGCTAGTAGTCATGAATACCTCACCCTAGGATCTAAATATGCATACAAAATATCAACTAATAAATTAACAAAAACGTAAGATGTAGCAAATATCATCATAAGCCCCTGAATAACAGGGAAATCTCTATCTCCTACTGCTTTAACAAACATTCTACCCATCCCTGGTATAGCAAAAACTGTCTCTGTAATAACTGTCCCAGTAACAGCAGCAGCAAAAACCAATCCTATAACTGTAACCACAGGCATTGAGGCAGCTCTTAAAGCATGTCTTATAAGAACTATTCTTTCACTCAATCCTTTGGCTCTTGCGGTCCTAATATAATCTTCACTTAATACTTCAACTAAACTAGATCTAGTCATTCTAGCGATTAAAGCCATAAAAGCAACTCCTAGAGTTATACCTGGGAGAGTAATATATCTTAAAAATTCTATAGGCCCATCTGTCATCAAGCTTCGAAATCCAAAAACAGGAAACCATCCTAATTTTAATGAAAATACAAAAATTAAATTAAATGCAAGCCAAAACCCTGGAATGGCGAATCCAAGTACAGCAAAAACCATAACGGATCTATCAATCCATGTATTCATTTTCCATCCTGCAAGTATTCCCATTGGTACGCCTAAAACTACAGCTATAGTAATACCTGAAAGAACTGTGGAAATAGTTGCTTCAATTTTTTGACTTACAAGTAATGAAACTGATTCAGTTGTAAATAAAGATTTGCCTAGTTCTCCTACAAAAAAACCACCTAGCCAACTCAAATATTGTTCTATAGGTGGTCTATTAATTCCCATATTTTCTCTTATTTCTTCTATCTCTTCAGCAGTTGCATACATAATATAATCCCCACCTAATACAATGGCAGCAGGATCACCGGGAGCAAGTTGCATAATAGAAAACGTGATAATTGAAACAATAAATAAAACAGGGATGACCAACAGAGTTCTTCTTGCTATATATTTACCCATATTTTTATACCTCTGTTGTATTTAAAGATGGAAATTGATAAATAAAACTAACATGATTTAATTATGAATAATTAAATCAATGTAAGTGTAGCTTCAAAGAGGAACCAAGCCAAGGCCTGGTTCCTCTTTGTATAAACCTAATTACATAAGATAAGTATCTTTTCTAATTAGTCCAACCAAACATTATGAAGTATTGGGAACAAACAATTTAAGCAATAGCCTTTAACGTTGTCCCTAATAGCTCGTGGTGGCTGGAATTGAAAGAAGTTAAGAGATGGAGGATTATCATAAAATAATCTATTCATCTCATCAAACTGAGCCTGTGCTTTCTTAGGATCTGTTTCGACTAAGAATTGATCTCTAACCGCATCAATTCTTGGATCCAAATATCCACTAGATGATTTTCCAGCGAACATATGAGGAGCTAATGGGTTAAGACCGTTAGCAAAGTTTGACCAGGAAGTCGCTGCTTCCCAAGGTCCTTCACCACCAGTTATAGCAACCCTGCTACCCCAGTCCAATGATACTAATTCAGTATTCACGAAACCTAAGTTTCTCAAAGCTTCCCACATAACCAATCCTGCCTCAGGCATAAATGGCATATCGTTAGCAGCTATTATTCTAAGTTCCATTTCAGAAATACCAGGCTGTAATACTTCTGCTTTAGCCAATATTTCTTTTCCTAATTTCATGTTTCCACCCTTAGTTTTAAGACCTTCTTTTTGTATTATATCTGTAATAGAAGATCTCCAGGGAGTTCCACAGTGAATAGCCATGTAACATTCTGTCCATTTATCATCTCCACCGACAGCAGCCATCATAACTTTAGCATTTGGTGCAGCAGCAGCAATAGCTCTTCTAGCTAACCTACCAGCTGGGGACATATCAAATGGACCATGGTTCATATTGAACGCAAATACTCCCATGTTACCATCTCTAATTGATCCCCATATCACACCATCAACTCCATCTAAGTTTGAAGCCAAGTCAATAGAAAAGTCATCAAGAACATCTACTTCATTTGTCTGTAAAGCAGCAATTCTTGTTGAATGATCCGGAATATCTAATGCTACGAAACCATCTAAATACTGAGTAATTTCACCTTTAGTGAAATCCCATTCTTCACCTTTATTAGGCACGTATCCATCAAATTTGGAAAATTCTAATTTTTCACCTTGAATCCATAGATCCATTTTATAAGCTCCTGTACCTATAACGTCTTTTACAGGTGCGCCAACTTTTATGGACCAAATATCCTTATGCATAATAGAAGGCTGTCTAGGATCAAGCTGAGCTAAGAATTCTAAAACCATACTAGTAGGTTTAGAAAACTTCATAGTAATAGTATTACCACTAGCAGTTTGACTTAAACTTGAATCCTTAGAAGCTTTACCTTCATTACCAGGTGAAATCGCTAACAATTGTCGACCCAAAGGATCAACTCTTGCAAAACGACTGTGAGACTCCATAACATCTTCTGCTGTCAAAGCATCCCCATTATGGAATGTTTGACCATCACGAAGTGTCATAGTATAAGTCAGACCATCGGGAGTCATGTTCCAATCACTTACCATCTGGCCATAGATATTATAATCTTTATCTCTCCAGAACAACTGATCGTAAGCATGCCTGCCAACAGTACCTGTAACAATAGCACCGGTAGCCATAGTATCTACATACTTTATACTGCCCTGAACTACATATCGTAATTTACCACCAAATTTTGGCTCGCTTTCACCACCACCACCTGCAACAGCTTTCGAAGGATCAGCAGCTGGTGCTGAAGCTTGTCCGCTTGAACTTGCTTGTACTGGTGCTTTCGATGCTGGGGCCGCTGCGGGAGCTGGAGCTGGAGCAGCAACAGCAGCTGGTGCTGGTGCTGGTGCTGCAGCTTCTTCCGAAGAACAAGCAACAACCATCATTATCGAAAAGACAGCTAAAACTGGTAACCATTTAATTATATACAATTTAGTCACCTCCATTTTTACTAAGTTATCTAAAAAATTACCTTAATAAATCCCCCTTTCATAAATAAAGAAGGTGATTCATTTTCTCTTATAGAGTAGAATGTGTCAAGTCTGTAAATACGAATAAACAGCTAATTAAAGTATTAATAATGAAAAATTACATTTTCCTATATCATAAACTTCATAGCAAAAGTTATGTACAATTTCAAAAAAAACTTAAAAGCTGATAATAAAACATTAATAAATTTATGGTCAGCTGAACTAATAAATAGATCAGCTTATATGACTGGAAAGTTTGCATTACCATTTTTTGCAAAAGGATTAGGAGCAAATGCTGCTTTAATAGGAACTATAAGTTCAATTTCAACAATAACAGGAATATTTTTAAAACCAATTATTGGAGGCCTAGGAGATAAATTCAGTAAAAGGCAATTACTAATAATTGCTAATATTATATTTTCAGTAACACCAATTTTATACCTTATTATTTATGAACCTTATCAATTAATAATTATAAGATTATTTCATGGACTATCTACAGCTATATATGGGCCAATTACTTTAGCAGTAATTACTAGTATATACGTGAATAATAGAGCTTCTTATATTGGATGGTTTGGAACTGCGAGAACTATTGGTTATTTGTTAGGTCCAATAACAGGAGGTGTAATACTTTTTTATTTTCAACCAAAAACATTATTTATAATAACGGGATTAATTAGCTTTTTAGCATTTATTCCAATCTTAACAGATCGTTCTTATAATTTACCGAATAATAATAAAAATACAAATTTAAAAAAAGAAATTACTATATTTATTAACAAAATTATACAATTAACAAAATTACGTCAAATATGGATTGTAGGACTAATAGAATGGTCTTTTTACGCAGTATTTTATTCAATGAAAGTCTTTATACCTTTATATTTAGTTACCTCAGGGCACAATACTCTAATAGCAGGATCTTTTTTAACAACTTCTGAAATTATTCATATCTTGCTAAGACCGTTAGGAGGTATTTCCGGGGATAAATTAGGATATTATCCTAATATAATTTTTGGCCTTATTTTGCTTAGTATAGCTATGTTTTTTGTATCATATTCACTAAACACTTCTACATTATTTATACCTGCAATTTTTATTGGAATTTCTGAGGCTACTGTACTCCCATCCGCTATAGCCCTTGTATCATTACATACAAATGTAAATAATATTGGAACAGTTATGGGAATAATTGGTTCTTTGAGAAATTTTGGGAAAGTTTTTGGTCCAATTGTTATTGGAATTCTTATTAATATATTTTCATATAAAAAAGTATTTCAAATCATAGGACTCTTAAATTTGGGTATAATATTATCAATTATATTCATTACAACAATTTTCATCTTTATTAAATTTAATAAAGATGAAAAAAATTAAAATGTGTTATTGTTTTTTATAAAGTGAAAAAGAGAGATTAGATTATG
>CATLOZ010000005.1 GCA_950054395.1 uncultured Chloroflexota bacterium | reverse complement strand
AATTGAACATAGAAAATAATTGTTAAATCATTTTTGTATTAATAATTCATTCTATGCAAAACAAATTACATCACAAATTTCATACTAAATTAATTTCATATGATCAATTTATGGAATACAAATTATATGATCTAAATGAAGGATATTATTCCGAAAAAAATCAAGAATTATGGGGAATTGATTATATGACTTCACCTATAGTTCATCCTGCTTTTGGTTTACTGATTGCAAAATATGTATATGCAGTTTGGATTTCTATGAATTCACCTAATACTTTTTCATTAATAGAAATAGGAGGGGGTAATTTAAATTTTATAAATAATATATTTGATGGGATTAAAAAACTATCATCCAAATTTGCTGATTTATTAAATATTGTTGTAATCGATCGTAATTTTAAAAATGATTTGCAATTTTATAAAAATATTAAATTAATTAACAGTGATAGTTTCAATTTAAAAAATATTACAGGTGTTATTATTTCAAATGAATTATTTGATGCTTTGCCATTTAAAAGATTTATATATAAAAAAAATAAATTTTATGAAATATTTACAAATTATTGCAATGACTTTGAAGAACAAGAATTCGAAATTAAATATAATCCTTTCAGTAAATATCCTAAAGAAATATATTCAATACCGGGAAAAGTTTTTGCTTATTCACCATCACAAAAAAAAATGATAGAAGATATTGCTGCAGGTATGAGATCTGGGGTAGTTTTGACTATAGATTATGGATATTTATTTAATGATTTAAAAAAGAATAAAAATTTGATGACTGATGCAAGAATAATTAATAAACAGAATATCATGAATAATATATATTCTGAAGATTTAGTTGATATCAGCTCATTTGTGAATTTTGATTTATTAATCGATTGGTTTAAAGAATTTGGTTTTGATTTTATGTTTTCAGATAAACAATCAAAATTTTTACAAGATTTGCGTATTGTTAATTTTACAAAATCTTATTTAGAAAATGCTGTAAATATGTCAGAAGCATTAAAATATATAAGGACATTGGAAGATTTAATAAATGATGATATATTCGGAGATTATATTGTTTTAGGAGTATCAAAAGGATTAAATAATTTTAATCATAATCTAGTATTAGGTAAATTAAAGGATTAATTAATTTGCTTCTTCTATCGTATTTCTCCAATTTAATTTTGGATTTCTAGCAGCAAGAGCTTCATTTAATCTTGTGTTAGGTGTATTATGTGGTGCATTATGTAATAAATTTGGGTTAGTTTTCGCTTCTTCACATATAGTTTTAACAGTCTCTATGAATTCATCAAGTGTTTCTTTGGATTCAGTTTCAGTAGGTTCAACTAGTAAAGCTTCTTCTACTATTAAAGGAAAATACATAGTAGGAGGATGGATATCATAATCAATTAATCTTTTTGCGATATCAAGTGCATTTACGCCATATTTTTCTTTTATAGTTTTAGCTGAAAAAACTACTTCATGACTACAAATCCTGTCATAGGGTAAGTCTAATGTGTCTTTTAATTTGATTCTTAAATAGTTAGCATTAATAACAGCGTCTTCGCTAATATTATTTATACCTTCTTTACCTAGAGTTCTAATATAAGAATAAGCTCGTACTAAAGCACCAAAATTACCATGGAATGCACCCATTTTACCTATAGATTTTTGTGGTTTTGACAGGTCAAATTTATCTATTTTATCTTTAGTAACAATAGGGTCAGGAAGGAAATCGATTAATTTATCGCTTACCATTATAGCTCCTGCACCAGGACCTCCACCTCCATGAGGTTGAGTGAATGTTTTATGCAGATTAGAGTGGACAAGATCAAAACCAATTTCTCCAGGTTTAACTTTACCTAGTATTGCATTAAGGTTTGCCCCATCGCCATAAATTAAACCACCATTAGAGTTGATTATCTTTACTACTTCTAGAATATTTGTGTCAAATAATCCTAATGTACTTGGTTGAGTTAACATTAATCCTGCAGTAGAAGCATCAACAACATTTTTCAGTGCTTCTAAATCAGTATTTCCATTGGTGTCTGTAGGGATACTTATAACTTCAAAACCAGCCATAACAGCTGAGGCAGGATTTGTCCCATGAGCACTATCTGGGATAATGACTTTTTTTCGTTTAAAATCTTCTCTATTTCTATGATATGCTCTTATCATTAGCATTCCTGCAAGTTCTGCTTCAGCTCCGGCCATAGGTGCAAGAGATGTACCTGACATACCTGTTATTTCTGCTAATATGTTTTGCAAATCAAACATTATTTCTAAAGCCCCTTGGATTGTATCAATGTTTTGAAGAGGGTGTATTTCATTAAAACCAGGAAACCCAGCAATATCATCATTTAGTTTAGGGTTGTATTTCATTGTACAACTTCCTAATGGATAAAAATTATGATCAATTGAAAAATTCATTTGACTAATTGATGAAAAATATCTCACAATTTCATTTTCCGAAACTTCCGGCATTGCTAAATTTTCTCTTAGAAATTTTTTATTTGGTAATGTTTGAAGAGGTACGTCGATGGAGGGCATTGTAGCACCTACTTTGCCTTCTATACTTCTATCCATTAATAATTTTCGAATATTTGAATTTTTCATAAAGGTTTTACCTGAGAGAGTAAGGTAATTAAATTGTCAATTTCTTCTTTTGAGTTCATTTCTGTAATAGCAAGTAACATACCATTTTTTATAAAATTAGAGATATCATACCCACCAATTATTTTGTTTTCATGTAAGTATTCGTTTACTTCTTTAACAGGGATAGGACAGGATATTGCAAACTCTTTGAAGAAATTATTTGTTTGTAATTCGAATCCGGGTAAATTGTTGATTTTTGCTGCAGCATAATGAGATTTATGGTAGCAAAGTTCAGATAGATATTTTAAACCTTTTTTCCCTTGTAATGCCATATATACTGTAGACATTAATGCAATTAAGCCTACTGAAGTACATATATTTGAAGTTGCTCTCTCTCTTTTAATATGTTGCTCTCTTGTTTGTAAAGTTAATACATATCCTTTTTTATTTTTAGAATCTATGGTTTCACCTACAATCCTTCCAGGTAACTGCCTGATATAATCTTTTTTGCAAGCAAACAAACCTGCATATGGGCCTCCATATGCTAGTGATACACCAAATGGTTGTCCTTCAGCTACCACAATATCAGCATTATAATAAGAAGGAGTCTGATACATACTTAAAAACATTGGTTCTGATATCACTATTAATAGAGCATTATTTTTGTTTGATAAAAGTTTTAATTGGTCAAGATCAGAAATTTCTCCTAAAAAGTTAGGTTGTTGTATAACATAACATGCAGGTGCTTCATCATTATTGTTTTGTAAAATAGTTTCTATATTGTTATAAGATATTTCAATTCCTGTTGCTTGGGTAAGTGTTGTAATAACATCTGTATAAAGAGGAGATACAGTCCCCACAATTTCCACTTTCAATTTCTTGTTAACTCTGCAAGCCATCAAAACTGCTTCTGCAGCGCTAGTTGCTCCATCATACATTCCCGCATTTGCTACTTCCATATCAGTTAATTCACAAACCATGCTTTGAAATTCAAAATGGGCTTGTAAAGTACCTTGAGAAACTTCTGGTTGGTAAGGGGTGTATGAAGTCATGAATTCACTTCTTGATGTGATTTGTTTAACTACACTGGGAATGAAATGCCTATATGCTCCAGCACCTAAAAATGAGCTATAGTCACCGGGGGTTGAATTTTTATTTGCTATTTTAGAAAGTTCATTTTTTAAGTCTAATTCTGAAGTAGGAGCCGGTAAATTTAATTCAGGAAACCTATATTTTTCAGGGATATCAGAAAATAGATTTTTGTATGAATCAACACCTATATCAGATAACATTTGTTTTTTTATTTTTGGAGTATTCGGACTGTAAGTAGATTGATATTCATTAACCATGATTTTTTTAGCTCCCGGCATTTACAAATGATTCATATTCTTTAGCTGTCATAAGTTTTTTAAATTCTGAATTATCTGAAATTTCTACTTTTATAAGCCATCCATCTTCATACGGAGAATTATTTAATAACTCCGGTTCTGTTTCTAGTTTTTCATTAATTTCAATAATTTTTCCGCTTATAGGGCTGTATATTTCTGATGCGGCTTTAACTGATTCAACTTCACCAAATGTAGAAAACTGAGTAATTTCAGTACCAGTTTGAGGTAATTCTATAAAAACAATATCACCAAGACTTTCTACAGCAAAAGATGTTATTCCAATAGTGGCAATTCCGTTATTTTCCAATAACCACTCGTGTTCTTCAGAATATTTTAAATTTTCAGGGTACATTTAATTACTCCTTTTATAGAATGGTATTTTTATAATTTTAGCAAGTATATTTTTTGATCGGATTTCAATCGTTATTTCGGAATTGATATCTAAAGATTTGTTTGATATATATCCTAATCCTATACTTTTATTTAATGTTGGAGAGTAAGTCCCACTTGTTACTTCTCCAATGATATTATTATTATCGTCTTTAATTATATTGTGAGATCTTGCTATCTTTCTACCTTGTATTTCAAAACCTATTAATTTTTTTGATAATTCTTGGGATTTAATATTATTTAATGTATTGTTTACAATATAATTTTCACGATCTAATTCTACAAATCTAGATAATTGAGCTTCAAAAGGATTGGTTTTTACTGTGATTTCATTACCATGCAGTGCTAAAGCAGCTTCAAGTCTTAATACATCTCTTGCACCTAGCCCACATTCAGTTGCCCCGTTTTTAAGTAATAATTCCCAAAAGTTTTGAGAAATATCGTTATCTAATATTATTTCAAAACCATTTTCTCCAGTATAACCAGTCCGAGCAATAATAACATTTTTATCTTTGTATTTTGTTTGAATAAACCTAAATCTTCTAATCTTAGGTAATTCAGAAAATATATTATTTAAAATTGTTGTTGATGTTGGGCCTTGTAACGCTATCATGGCTGTGTTTTTTGTTACAACGTCAATATTAAAATCTAATTCTTTTGTGTTATCTATGATCCATTCATGTATTGTGTCTGCATTTGAAGCATTTGGAATTAGTAGAAATTTTTTATCATTAATTTTATAAACTATAGCATCATCTATGATCCCGCCATTTTGATTACATATTACATTGTATTTTCCTTGCCCTTCTTCAATTATAAAAGGATTCACACTTAATATTTTATCTAAAGCTAATGATGCGTCATTTCCTGATATGTAAAATCTTCCCATATGTGAGACATCAAATATTCCAGATTGATTTCTGACTGCTTTACATTCAGAAAGTATAGAAGAGTATTGTATTGGCATTTCCCATCCGGCAAAAGGAACTAATTTTGCCTTTGAGTTAATATGTGTTTGATGTAAAGAAGTTTTTAATAAATTATTCATTATTTAACGATTTAAGGGTTTCTAATATTGAATTAATCAACCAGTTTATTTCTTCATCTGAAACAATTCCTAGATGTCCAATTCTAAGTATTTTTCCACTGAGATTTCCTTGCCCTGTTGAGATAATTACTTGGTGTTCATTTTCTAATATATTTAAAAATTTAGAGCAGTTTATGTTTTCAGGTACTTTGACAGCAGTTAGAGTATTTGAAGCAAAAGATTCATTTTTAGGAAATAATTCAAAGCCAATTTCTTGTAATTTGCTTCTAATTTTATTAGCAGCATCTGTATGCCTTTCATAAACTTTTGTCATAGTTTCATCTAGAAGTAATTTTAATGATTTGTTAAGTGCATACATTATCCCTATTGCTGGAGTAAACGGAGGTTGCCCTTTTTCTAAATATTTTTTATATTGAGATATATCAAAGTAATATTTTGGACTTGAAGAATTACAATGGAATTCCCATGCTTTTTTACTAATAGACATAAAAGCTAGTCCCGGTGGAGCTACCCATCCTTTTTGAGATGCTGAAATTAAAACATCAATTTCTAATTCATCGGTATTACAAGGTACAGAAGCAACACTGCTAATACCGTCTACAACATATAATAACGAATATTTTTTAGCTAAAAATGAAATAGATTTTAGGTCGTTTTGAACTCCGGTAGATGTTTCATTATGAGTTATATATAGTGCTTTTGCATTTGGATTAGATTTAATAAATTCCTCAAGAATATTAATATTAATTATTTCACCCAATTCAAAATTAATATTATTAACTTTAATATTATAAGAATTCGCTATTTCTGAAAATCTATCTCCAAACCAACCTACTGAAGCAACAATTATTTCATCATTTTCAGATAAAAAATTTGATACAGATGCTTCCATTACACCTGTTCCGGAACAGGTAAAGATAAAAAGATCATTATTTGTGGCATATATATTTTTTAAATTTTTGGTACATTCATTTAAAAGTAATTTGTAATCATTTCCCCTATGATTTATTAAAGGCTTTGATTGTTCTTCAAGTATTTCTTTTGGAACAGGTACAGGCCCAGGTAATCTTAGATTTATTTCGTTTGAATCTGATAAATATTTTTGCATTGTAAGTTAAAAATTGATTTCGATGTTTTTTCTTTTTCCAAGGCTAATTTGATATCCATTTTTAATCTCGGATATACTTATGTCTTCAGAAAGGGTTTTTCCATTTAATTTTACACCATTTTGCTTTATCAATCTTTTAAATTCTGATGTACTTGTAATTATATTTTTATTAAAAAGTATTTTACTTAGTTTTTCTTTTGAGTTTAATTCATTGATTTGAAATTTTATTTTTTCGAATTTTACATTTTTTTCTTGTACAGATTCTTTGAAATTTTTTTCAGATAAATTAGCTTCATTTTGAGTGTGAAATTGTTTTACTATTTCGTGTGCAAGTAATTTTTTATAATCCATAGGGTTAATATTATTAGAATTTAATCCATTTTTTAATTCTTGAATTATATGGTCTTCTATATCAGTTAAACATCTCATATATATTTCAATTAAATGGTCTGGTATAGACATGATTTTTCCATATATTTCATTTGGGTGTTCTGTTATACCTATATAATTATTTAAACTTTTGCTCATTTTTCGTTTTCCATCAGTGCCAGGTATTAATGGAACAAGAAAACATTGTTGAGGTGATTGGCCTTCTTTTTGTTGTAGCTCACGTCCAACTAGTAAATTAAATTTTTGATCTGTACCACCAAATTCCACATTTGAATTTATTACTACAGAATCATATGCTTGTAAAAGTGGATATAGTAATTCTGTGATAGTAATTGGTTGGTTTGCATTATATCTTTTTGCAAAATCTTCTCTGGCTAAAAATTGAGCAATAGTAAATTTACTTGTCAATGAAATAATATTTTCTAATTTGAACTTTCCATACCATTCTGATTGCCATCTTATTTCGGTTTTTGATTTATTTACAATTTTGAAGAATTGTTTTAAATATGTTTCTGCGTTATATTTCACTTCTTCATATGTTAACATTGGCCTTGTTTCTGATCGTCCACTTGGATCTCCGATTTGTGCAGTCCAATCAGCTACAATTAATACTACTGTATGGCCTAAATCTTGCAGTTGTCTTAGTTTTCTTAATCCTACTGCATGCCCAAGATGTATATCTGGGGCGCTAGGATCAAAGCCCATTTTTAACCTTAAATTATGATTTTTATTGAGATTGGAAATAAATTCGTTTCTAGGAATTATTTCTTCAACTCCTCTAGTAAGTATTTTTTCAATATTATTCATTGTTAAAAAATTGTTTTATATTAATTAAATCTTTTTGCATTTGTTCTTTTAATTTTATAATATCTGAGTATGTTATTTGTTCTCTAATATATTTATGAATTTCTATTGTTAGGGTTTCATTGTATAAGGATTTAGCGAAACCTACGATATGTACTTCGATACTTAAAGGATTATTATTTCCAAATGTAGGATTCTTGCCAATACTTAATGCGCCTATATATTTCTTTTTTCTATATTCTACCTTGCATGCATAAATCCCTTCTGGAGGAATGAATTTTTTTTGATTTATTAATAAATTAGCTGTAGGCATATTTAAAGTTTTCCCTCTGTTCCCTCCTCTTATAACCTTGCCTGTTAAATTATAATAATAACCTAAACACTTATTTGCCTTTATTATATTTTTTTGATCTATAAGTTTTTTTATTAAAGTACTACTGATTATTTGATTTTGAGAAAGATAAGGTTTAGTTACATATAACTTATAATTAAAAGTACTTTGCATTTTATTTAAATAATTTATATTACCCTCCTTATTTTTACCTAATGAAAAATTTGGACCAATGACAAGAGATTTGAGATTTAAAGAAGTGTTTAAATATTTTAAAAAATCATATGCTTTTGTATTAGCTATTTCATCATTGAATTGAACTAAGAAAATTTCATCGATTTTATATGTTGATAATATATTGGTTTTCTCACATTCGGTAGATAAATAATTATTGGAGTCATTTTTTTTAGTTAAAAAGTGATATGGAGAATTAGAGAAAGAAATTATACATGAATTATAATTTTGATTATTGGCAACTTTAACTGTTTCATTAATTAGGAATTGATGACCTAAGTGTATTCCATCAAATACACCGATTGTTATACTATACCCTGATTTACTTCCAATTATTTTAGATAATTCTGATAAATGAGTAATTTTATGGATTACTGGCATATTTAAAATTTCAGTATTGTTTTAACAAATACAATTATATCTTTAATTATAATTTATTGTATGCCCATTGAATTAATTCTGAGGTTTCATCCCATCCTATGCATTCATCTGTAATTGAAACACCATATTCAAGATTTTTAGTATCAGATGAAAGATCTTGATTCCCAGGATTAAGATGGCTTTCTAACATGATTCCAAAAATAGATTTTTGCCCATTAATTTTTTGATTTAGGACTGATTTAAAAACTTTAGATTGGTTTCTGTGGTCTTTATTTGAGTTTCCGTGAGAGCAATCAACAATAAGTTGGGAATTTAAATTATTTTTATTTAATAATTCCACAGCGTTTTTTATAGATTTTTCATCATAATTAGTTCCATTTTTACCACCTCTGAGAATTAAGTGTCCATATGCATTTCCTTTTGTTTTTACTACAGATGCTTGACCTTTTTCATTTATACCTAAAAATACATGTTGATTTTGTGCTGTAATAATAGCTTCAAGTGCTATTTGAACTGTACCTCCAGTACCATTTTTAAATCCGATAGGCATACTAAGACCGCTAGATAATTGTCTATGTGTTTGACTTTCTACTGTCCTGGCTCCTATTGCTCCCCAAGAAATTAGGTCAGCATAATATTGAGGAATAAATGGATCAAGAAATTCTGTTCCAGCAGGAAGACCTATGTGTAAAACTTGATTAAGAAATCCTCTAGCTTTTCTTAGTCCATCATGGACATCAAAAGTATTGTTGAGATTAGGATCATTTATGAAGCCTTTCCATCCTGTAGTAGTTCTTGGTTTTTCAAAATAAACTCTCATGATTATAAGAATTTTATCTTTGACTTTTTCAGAAATATTTTTTAACTTGTTTGCATATTCTAGGCAAGATTGTACATCGTGTATTGAACAAGGTCCAACAATTAATAGTAATTTTTCAGATTTCCCATCAATAATATTTTGAATTTCGTCTCTTGATTTATACACTGTATGAATTTGTTCAGGTTTTACTGGAATCATATCAATAAATTTTTCCGGGGAATACAATGGCTTAATGTATTCGAGGTTAACGTTGTGTATATTTTTGTTATAAGAATTGGTCATTTTGCTTTAAAAATGTAATTAAATTACAGAATAATTATTCACTAATATGTTTTCGTATTTTAAACAGAGAAACATTGTATCATAGAATTTAAATATCTAATTATAAAGTTTTAGTTTAAAGTTTGTATGAAACTATTGAATGCGTAAATTCTTTGCATTCTCAAGATAGATGAATTTTAAATTTTTTTGAGGTATTTTACTTTTAAAAACCATTAATGTTCTTATGCATAGTTTTAAATTATTTTTTATTTTAGGTTCAGTTGTGCTAAATAAAGATTCATTAAGTAATCCAAAATTTTCCCTTGCTACAGAGGCAGGATAATGAGATTTCAAATCTTCAGTAGAAGAAAATATAATAAATAAAATATCTTTTTTTGTAATATTATTTAAAGAAAATATTTCTTGTAATAATTTACTTGTTTCAATTTCTATATCTTTTTTTGTATCCTTTGTTACAGTAATGGCACCACGTACAGATACAATATTTGTAGTTTTAAATAAAGATAATAATTTGTTTAACATATATTGTGTTTTATTTATTTTCTGAGATTATTTATAAAATTATTTATGATTATTTTGAGGTCATCATCTTGACTTTTCCTTTCTATAATTGGAGATATTTTATTAATAAGAGCACTTGCAATAATAGCTCCATCTGCATATTTGTCTATAGTTTTGATATGCTCATTTGTTGAAACCCCAAAACCTACTAATACTGGTATTGATGAAGTTTGTTTAATTATATTAATAATTTTTAGATTTTTTGATGATAATTTATCTCTGGATCCAGTAACTCCAGTAGAACTAACATAATATATAAACCCTTTAGAATTTTGAGTCACTTTTTTTATTTTTGATTTTGAAGTTGTGGGTGTAAGCATGTTTATTAAATAAATATTATTGTTATTAAATATTTGATTTATTTTTCTTGATTGTTCAAATGGTAGGTCAGGTATTACAATTCCATCAACACCTGCTTTCATTACACTTTCTGAGAATTTTGTAATTCCAAATTGATATATTGGATTTAGATAACTCATAATAATAATAGGTTTTTTTCTATTTATTTTTCTAAGAATTTTTATTATTTCTAATGTTGAATCAATAATAGGTTTTGTTTTATTTTTATTCTTTGATTCGATAGCTTTAAATGAAGTATTCTGAATTGTAGGTCCATCAGCAATGGGATCGCTAAATGGTATTCCTATTTCTAAAATATCAATATTTGAATTAATTAATATTCGAGCTATTTCAATGGATGAATTAAAATCCGGATACCCTGAAGTGAGATATAAAGTTAGGATTGATTTTTTATAATTTTTAATTTGATCTAATTTGTTCTCATTCATTTTTGTTTTATTGCCAAGTAATGTTCCCGCTAAGATTATCAATATTTAAATTTTTTGATTTAAATATTTGAAATTCATTTAAAGAATTTTTAATAGTTGTATCATCCCCATGTCCTGGGTGTACTATAATATGCTCTGAAAGATTTAACAATTTCTTTTCTATATTATCAATGAGTATTTTGAAACTTTTTGAATCTTGTGTTCTTCCTGGACCTCCGGGAAATAAAGTATCACCTGAAAATAAATTATCTTCAATTAATATACAAGTTGAGCCTGGAGTATGCCCTGGGGTACTAATAAACTGTATAATTGTTTGATTTAGTTTATATTGCTTTGAATTTTCATAATATTTTATGTATTTTGGATTTATTTTCAATTCTTTTAATTTGTTTGAATCATTTATCCCAATCCATATTATAATTTCTTTATTTAAAAAACTTATAATATCTTTCAGTCCGTCAATATGATCATAATGGTTATGAGTTATAAATATTGAATTGATGTTCCATTGATTATTATTAATTAAAAATTTTTTTATATTATTAATATCAGGCGGTGCGTCTAATAATATTGCATTTTTAGTTTTTTTCGATCCTATCAGCCATATATTGTTAAATAATGGATCTACAATATTTTTAGTATAAAATAAATCATTTTGTTCAAAAGTTTGTTTATTCATTTGATTTAATTCAATTAGTCTAATTGAATTATGATAGTACTAGCTTGCAAGACAGGAAACAATGCTTATTTTAAAAGACTATTATCAATAGTTTTTATTTAAATAATAGAATTAATCAATTTCATCAACATTGACGAGATTTAAATTTTTTATATTTTGATTTATTGACGTTTTATGAAGATCTGAATTTAAATATTCCGGGAATGATATTATTTGCATTGTCTTTTTTGATTTGGATGTTTCTTTAATGTTGATATTTATTGAATTTTCTGACACACCTAATACTGTACAAGTATATTCATTTCCAAGATTTATTAGATTAGATATTCTTTTTGCTATACTGTTATCTATTATATGTATTTTACTATTACCTTTATAAATTCCTATTGAATCTTTTTCATTTCTAATAGTTAATTTTGATCCGGTATCAATGCCTTGATTTAAAATTTTCTTTGAATTCTTGATATCACATTTTAAATGTATTGATTTTCCGGTCTCATTTATTAAATTGGCCGAATCAATTTTGCTAAGATTAATAGTTATTTCGGGTAAATTTAATTGTAATTTATTTAAATTTTTTTGAGCAATCACATTATTAGGAGAAATTTTTAATACATTTTTAAAACATTTAGTTGCATTAACTTTGTTAGATAATTTCATATAAGAAATTCCAAGTCTATTAAGTGTTTCGATATTATTTTTTGAAATATTCAAAATTACTAAATTCAATTTTTTTGCTTTTTCCCAATTATTATTTGAGGCTTCTCTGATAGCTGATTTTATCAGAGAGTTAACGTTAGTTTTAGCTTTTACTTCCATACAGATCAAGTTTAATACATTTATAAAATCGTTAGGATTCTATTTGTTAATGTGAGCATTTTGCAATACTTTTTTAGTGTTTTTATTTGATTTATTTAAATAAATCAAAAACATTGTGTACTTTATTAACTGCTTTATCCAAATCAGTGTCATTAATTAAGCAAGTAATTCTTATATCTGATGTTGTTATCATTTCTATATTTACTTTAGATTTAAATAAAGTTTCAAAAAATTTAGCAGCATAACCAGGTGTATTTTGGATCCCTGATCCAATAATACTGATTTTAGCGTAATTACTTCCTGAAGTTATATTTTCATAATTTATATTTTTGATTGATTTATTTTGTACTATGATTAAAGCATGATCTAAATCTTCATTTTTTACCGTGAACGTTAAATCTGTTTTATGATTTCTGCTTATATTTTGTACTATTACATCTATATTTATCCTTGCTTCACTTAGAGGTTTAAACACTTTTGCTGCAATTCCTGGTTTATCAGGAATACTATGTAATGTAATTTTTGATATATTCCGTTCAGAAGTGACTCCTGTAACTTTATTCCTATTTTCGGTTATTTTGTTCAAAATTATACCTCTTTTTTGTAAATCATTTAATTTTTCTATATTACAAATTATAGTTCCAGTTTTATTTTCAAAAGAAGATTTAATAATAATTGGCATATTATAATGTAAACCTAATTCAATTGATCTTGGATGCATTTTAGCACCATAATTTGCTAGTTCTAACATATCTTCATAAGATAAATAATCAATTTTTTTGGCATTTTTAACAATTCTAGGATCAGCTGTAAATATACCTTCTACATCAGTGTAAACTTCGCAAATATAAGCTTTTAAACTAGCTGCTAATGCTACTGCTGTTGTATCAGACCCCCCTCTTCCAAGAGTTGTTATTTCAAAATTTTCATTGTACCCCTGAAAACCGGCTATTACTACGATTCGCCCCTTATTTATTTCATTATGTATTCTTTTGTTATCAATAGAAATGATTTGAGCTTCCCCGAAAGTTGAGTTTGTATCAATTCCTGCTTGGAATCCTGTTAACGAAATTGCTTTTAATCCAAGTTCTTGAAGCGCTATAGACATTAAAGCACTTGAGACTATTTCCCCAGAAGACATTAATAAATCTAATTCTCGGGTATTTGCATGCTTTGATAACATTTTTGCTTTTTTCAAGAGTTCATCTGTAGATTTTCCCATCGCTGATACTACTAAAACAATTTTTTTGCCTTGATCTATAGATTTTTTTGTTGTTTCAGCTATTTTTTTAATTTTAGCTATTGAATCTAGAGATGTCCCACCATATTTTCTTACTATTATTTCCATAATCTAATTTCTTATATATGCTCCTTTACTGGTAAAAGAAGTTATTAAAAGTTTAGCTTCGATATTTTGTTTATCACAATAATCGGCTACTTCATAAAAAAAGCTCATAGGATTTTTAGTTGTAATTCCTGCTATTGTTGGACCTGAGCCACATAAAAAAGAACCTAATCCTCCAATTTCAGGGATCTTGTTTAATAATTTTAATAATTTTGGATAGTTTTTTAATCTGATGTTTTGATGAAATACATCATCAAATGCAATTTTGATTGTATTTGTATTTGGCGATTTCAAACTATTTGTTAATAGAGATAATCTACTCATATTATGAATGAATTTTTCGACTGAAATAGTTTTTGGCAACTTTATTCTAGATTCAATCGTATTGGTTTTATTATTAGGAATTATTATTATTAATTTTATATTAGGATCATATTCAATATTTGAAATTATGACCTCTGATTTATTTTGTATGCATAATTTAATTCCACCATTAATACATGCAGCTAAATTATCGTAATGATCTTCTAATTCCTTTGCTATGGTTAAAAGTTTTATTTTATTGAAACATTGGCCATGGTTTTTATTAATATAATAATTTGCGGCTAATAATCCTGCAGATATAGCAGATGAACTACTTCCTAGGCCGCTTTCAAGTTTGATATTATTTGTTATTTTAATATTTATTTTTGGAATATTTATTTTTAATAGTTTGAATGGTATTGAAAATGCTTTGTAAACCAGATTTGATTTATCTACTGACAGGGTATTTTCTCCCTCTTCTTTTATTTCAATTTTGAGTTCAATAGTTTTATTGTTTTTGGGATGAAATATAAATTCAAATTCATTCCATAAATCTATTGCTCCACCTATACAATCGAATCCAGGTCCCATATTTGCAATTGTTGCAGGGCTATATATTTTTATGTAATTTAAAGTTGGCATTATGCTAATTCATATATAAGAATAAATACAAGAATCAGATTTTAACACTTGGATAATTTATTAACCATAATACTTAGGGTATATTTTAGTAAAATTGAATAAAATTCCTTATAAAAGTCACAATTAATTATTGACACTGTAACTGTTATTATGTAATGTACTTGTTTGGCAGATGAATATATCGCTCTTAAGACATCAAATATCATACAATTATATAAAAGATTTAGGAATATTTTTTCTAAATTTTTATATCATTTTATTTATTTTGTATATTTTGTTTCAAATATATAAAATTCCATATTTTAATTTACTTGGATTTTAATTTTCAGGAGTTTTTATTATGAAGATAAGATTGAATGAAAAATCAAATTTCGATGGACAAGATTTAATACCAAATTTAATTCAAGTACAATTAGATTCTTTTGAATGGTTTCAAAATCAAGGAATAAAAGACATACTGGAAGATATTTCTCCTATAGAAGATGGCAGATTTGAATTGAAATTTATTAATCATAAATTTAAAGAACCTGAGAACAGCGAGCAAGTGTGCAGAAAAAGGGAAATAACGTATGATGCTGCATTGTGGTTTACGGCATTACTGAAAATTAAGGAAACAAAAGAAGAAAAGGAACAGGAAATTTTCGTAGGAAAATTACCTATAATGACATCAAATGGTACTTTTATTATAAATGGCGCAGAAAGAGTTGTAGTTAGTCAATTAGTACGATCTCCAGGAGTTTATTTTAGTGCAACTAATGAACCTATTTCAGGCAGACCCTTAGCTAATGCAAAATTAATTCCTTCAAGAGGCTCATGGGTAGAATTTGAAACTAGTACAAAGAATATTTTATCTGTAAAAATTGATAGAAAACGAAGAATTCCTATTAGCATTTTTCTTAGGGCTCTGGGTTATGAAGATGATGAAATGCTTAATATATTTTCAGATGTAGATTCACCTATCGATGGTTATATAAAGACAACCCTTGATAATGATAATGATGATGTTAAATCAAGAAAAGAATCTCTTATAGAATTTTATAAACGTATTAGACCAGGCGAACCTCCAAATGAAAAAAATGCAGAGGAACTTATAGAAACTACATTTTTTAATGAAAGAAGATATGATCTTGGTAATGTTGGTAGATATAAATTAAATAATAGGTTAGGGAGGAAAAATATTGATCTCAAAACCTTGGATAGAGATGATTTTATCCATATTATTAAAAAACTGATTTTGATAAATAATAGTTTAGAGCATACAGATGATATAGACCATTTGGGAAATAGAAGGGTTAGGGCAGTAGGAGAGCTTATTCAAAATCAAATGAGGGTAGGTTTGCTGAGAATGGAGAGAGTGGCTAAAGAAAGGATGATTACTGCTATGGAACCACAAGAAACTGCGCCACAGGCATTGATAAATATTCGTCCTGTTGTTGCTGCAGTTAAAGAATTTTTTGGAGGATCTCAGTTGTCACAGTTTATGGATCAAACAAATCCTTTAGCTGAGTTAACTCATAAAAGAAGATTATCTGCTTTAGGCCCTGGAGGATTATCTAGAGAAAGAGCAGGATTTGATGTACGAGATGTGCATTCTTCTCATTATGGTAGAATATGCCCAATTGAAACACCTGAAGGACCAAATATTGGATTATTGGGATCACTTGCTACTTTTGCACGAACAAATGAACATGGTTTTATTGAGACTCCGTACAGACTTATTAAAAAAACAATTAATAGTAAAGACCCATCTATATTGGGTAGAACGGTTACTGAAGATGTCACTGCTGGAAAAAAAGTTATACTTTCTGAAAATAAAAAAATTACAAAAAAAGTTATTGAAGAAATATTAAAACTTCCAGAACATGATCTTTCTGTTGTATCTTATGTTTCAAGTTTAACTAATGATATAAAATATTTATCTGCAGATTTAGAGACAAATTATAATATAGCTCAAGCAAGCTCTCCCATTGATAATAATGGTGAATTTATAAATGCTGGGATAGAAATTAGAAAAGGAGAAGAATTTGTTGTTGTTCCTGCAGGAACAGTTGATTTAATAGATATATCACCAATGCAACTAGTAAGCGTTTCAACTTCTTTAATTCCTTTTTTAGAGCATGATGATGCGAATAGAGCTTTAATGGGTTCAAACATGCAAAGACAAGCTGTTCCATTAATTTCACCACAAGCTCCAATAGTTGGTACAGGTATGGAAAAAATTGTAGCAAGAGATAGCGGACAGGTTCAAATTTCTAAATCTGATGGTTTGGTAATAAGCTCAACAGGTATTGAAATACAAATTATGGATAAAGAGAATAAAATTGAAAAATATCCTTTGCAAAAATATGTAAGAAGTAATCAGGGAACAACTATAAGCCAAAGGTCAATTGTTTCAAAAGGTGATATTGTTAGCAAAGGACAGATCTTGTGTGATAGCTCTTCTACTGAATCAGGAAATTTGGCATTAGGCCAGAATATTTTGTGTGCATTTATGAGTTGGGATGGATATAACTTTGAAGATGCAATTATATTGAGTGACAGATTAGTTAAGTGTGATACTTATACTTCAATACATATTGAAAAATTAGAAATTGAAGCGAGAGATACTAAATTGGGGCCTGAAGAAATTACTGCAGATATACCTAATATTGGCGAAGAAGCATTAAAGAATTTGGATGAGGAGGGTATAGTGAGAATTGGTGCTGAAGTTGGGCCAGGAGATATTTTGGCTGGTAAAATCACGCCTAAAGGAGAAACAGAGTTAAGTGCCGAAGAAAAATTATTGAGAGCAATATTTGGAGAGAAAGCTAGAGACGTAAAAGATACATCTTTAAGAGTTCCACATGGCCAAAGGGGTAAAGTTATTGATGTAAAAATTCTTGATTCTAAAGAAGTTAAAGATTTACCACCTGGTGTCAACAGGCAAGTAAGAGTATGGATTGCACAAACAAGAAAGATTTCAGAAGGGGATAAGATGGCCGGTAGACACGGAAATAAAGGTGTTGTTGCAAAAATACTGCCACAAGAAGATATGCCATATTTAGAAGATGGGACCCCAGTTGATATTATTCTTAATCCGATAGGAGTTCCTTCAAGAATGAATTTAGGGCAGGTTCTTGAATTACATTTAGGTTGGGCTGCTAAAGCTTTAGGTATGAAATCAGCTAACAGTTCAGTTTTTGAAAGTTTTACAGATAAGGAGATAGAAGAAGCTTTATTAAAAGCTTGGGTTATTAGAAAATCAGGTGCTTTAGATGACTCTATAGATGATCATTTAAGTTATCAACAGACAAATTATGACAGACTTTACGAATGGCTAAAATTAAAGAATAAAGAAAACCTGATGGGATTTTTTACTGATACAGATAAGAAAACTCCTAGTTCAATTAATATACAAGAAGAATGTTTAAGATTATGGTTTGAGGAAGAAATTAACGAAAATGTCAGTGAATGTTCTATTGATGAATTAAAAGAAAAAGTAGATGAACTTAATAAGTTAAATAAATTTTCTTCACCTAATTTTGGAAAAGAAAAATTATATGATGGAAGAACAGGAGAATTATTTGACCAGCCAATTGCAGTAGGATTTATGTATATGTTGAAATTAATTCATATGGTAGAAGATAAGATTCATGCAAGATCAACAGGCCCCTATTCATTAATTACGCAACAACCTTTGGGAGGTAAAGCACAATTTGGTGGACAAAGATTTGGTGAAATGGAAGTTTGGGCTTTAGAGGCATATAGTGCTGCTCATAACCTTCAAGAAATTTTAACAATTAAATCTGATGATGTTGTAGGTAGAGTAAAAACTTATGAATCTATCGTTAAAGGTGAACCTATATCTCAACCAGGTATTCCTGAATCTTTTCATGTTTTATTAAAAGAACTGCAAAGTTTGGCCTTATCAGTTGATCTGATGCATGATTTTGATAGTGAATCTGATTTAGATCTATCAGATATTGTTGATGATGTTGATTTAATAACAAGTATCAATGAAGGAAGTAATCTTCTATCTGCAGGTGGAAATTCTGACAATAATGTAGATAATGTTGATGAGAAATTATTATCTGAAAATATTAGTTTAGATGATATACCTAGTAATAATCTGGAAAATACTGATATAGAAGAAGTTGTTAGTGAAAGTTCGGATGCCACTACAGATCAAGTAGATATAACTTTAGATGATATTCCTGAACTTAAAGATGAAGAAAACTTAGATTCCGACATTAATAATAAGGAATAAAAATTAATAAATATTGAGGTATATAAATTATGGTACAAACATCTACTAGTTTTGATTCTATAAAAATTGGATTAGCTTCTACTGAAAAGATTAAATTATGGTCTTATGGAGAAGTGACAAAGCCCGAAACAATAAATTACAGGACTTTGAGGCCAGAAAAAGACGGTTTGTTTTGTGAAAAAATCTTTGGTCCTACTAAAGATTGGGAATGTTACTGTGGAAAGTATAAAAAAATAAGATATAGGGGAGTAATTTGTGATCGGTGTGGAGTAGAAGTAGCTCGTTCTAAGGTAAGGCGTGAAAGAATGGGAACAATAACTTTAGCTGCACCTGTAGCACATATTTGGTTTGCCAAAGGATCACCGAGCAGACTTGGAATGGTATTAGATTTATCACCAAGAAATCTTGAGAGGATTTTATATTTCGCGCAGTATTTGGTAACAAAAGTAAATATTGAATCCCAAGATAAACTTATAAAACTTTTAAATAATGAAGTCATTAAATTAAAATCAGGTGATGCCACGGAAGAAGCAGAAGAGCAAAATAATGATGATTTAGATTCTTCAAAAGATGATGATATTAAACAAGAAGAAAATCAAGATAATTTAATTATATTGTCTGAAGAAGACAAAGAAAATAAAATTGCTGAAATTAATTTAGTAATTACTGATCTTGAAAATTTAAAATTAGGTGAATTGTTAACTGATCAAAAATATAAATCACTTAGAACAATAACAATTAAATTTCAAATGGATATTTTTACTGCAGAAATGGGCGCTGAAGCTGTTGCAAAAGTTTTGGCAAATATAAATTTGGATTTATTAAGAGATGAATTACAAAAGGAAATAAGGGAAACTTCAGGCCAAAGGTTAAAAAAAGCAGTTAAACGATTAAGAGTTGTTGAAGCTTTTAGAAAAAGCGGGAATGAATTGTCATCAATGATATTAGAAATCATTCCAGTTTTACCTCCTGAATTAAGGCCGATGGTTCAATTGGATGGTGGTCGATTTGCTGCAAGTGACTTAAATGATTTATACAGAAGAGTGATTAATAGAAATAATAGATTAAAGAGATTATTGGAATTACATGCTCCTGAAATTATTGTTAGAAATGAAAAAAGAATGTTACAGGAATCTGTTGATGCTTTAATAGATAATGGAAGAAGAGGACGTCCGGTTTTGGGCAGTCATAATCATACTTTAAAATCATTGTCTGATTTATTACGTGGCAAGCAGGGAAGATTTAGACAAAATTTACTTGGAAAAAGAGTGGATTATAGTGCTCGATCTGTAATTATAGTTGGTCCTGAATTAAAATTAAATCAATGTGGATTACCAAGAAAAATGGCTATAGAATTATTTAAACCATTTGTGATGCATCAATTGGTGATACAAGGGTATGCTCATAATATTAGAACAGCAAAAAGATTAGTTGATAGAGGAAGCTCAGAAGTTTGGGATATTTTAGAAGATGTTTCAAAGGATAGACCTGTACTTTTAAATAGAGCTCCAACATTGCATAGATTAGGGATACAGGCTTTTGAACCGGTTTTAATTAACGGAAGTGCTATTAGAGTACATCCTTTAGTGTGCGCTGCTTTTAATGCTGATTTTGATGGGGATCAAATGGCAGTACATTTGCCATTATCAAAGATGGCTATTATTGAAAGTAGAAAACTTATGTTAAGTTCAAATAATATGTTGACTCCTAGTTCTGGAGAACCTATCGTAGCACCTACGTTAGATATTGTCTTAGGTTGTTTTTATTTAACAGGTCCGGAAAATGAAAATATAGAAACTGACTTAAAATTATACTCAAACTTTGATGAGGTGTTATTAGTACATAATCTTGGTTTAATTAATTTGAGATCTTTAGTTAAAGTTAGGAATGATAAATCTGAAAATAATGAAATTATTACTACAACAGTTGGTAGGATAATTTTTAATTCTAATTTACCCGACTCTTTTGAATTCTATAATTTTACTATAGATAAATCCCACCTAAAAGATATTACTTTAAGATCATTTAAAGCATTAGGAAATGAAGAAACTGCCGATTTATTAGACAGGTTAAAATCAGTTGGTTTTGAATATGCAACAAAATCAGGAATTACTATTGCTATTAATGATATTAAGATCCCGGAATCTAAATATGAAATTGTTCACAAAGCTGAAAATCAAATTAAATTATTAGAAAATAAATATGATCAAGGTTTTATTACAGATGATGAAAAATATCAATCTGCAGTTAAAATTTGGACAGATGCAAATGAAGAAGTGACAGATACAATTGAAAGTGACTTATCAAATTATGGAGGTTTGTATTTTATGGCTACATCTGGTGCAAAAGGTAATATTGCACAAATAAAACAGATGGCTGGTATGAGAGGGTTAATGTCTGATCCAAAAGGTAAAATTATCGATAGGCCTATCAAATCTAACTTCAGAGAAGGTTTAACAGTATTAGAATATTTTATTTCAACTCATGGAGCTAGAAAAGGTTTGGCAGATACTGCGTTAAGAACTGCTGATAGTGGGTATTTAACTAGAAGGCTAATTGATGTAGCTCAAGAGATGACAATTATTAATGATAATTGTGGCACTGATGATTTTAGGGTTGTTTATAAAAATCAACCTGAAGATCAATTTAAAAGATCAATAATTTCAAAAATTAAAGGCAGATATATAGCTCAGCCATTAGTTAACAGTGAAACAGGGGAAATATTTGTTGAAAAAGATACATATATTGATGATGAAGTTATTAATAAAATTGCTGATCAAGAGGATAAAATAGATTCAGCCTCTGTATACTCTCCTTTGACTTGTAAGACTGAGAGAGGATTATGCAAAAAATGTTATGGTGGTTCTTTAGCAAATTGGAATCCTGTGATGATAGGTGAAGCAGTTGGGATAATAGCTGCTCAAAGTATAGGTGAACCCGGTACACAGCTTACTATGAGAACTTTTCATACAGGAGGTATAGCTTCAGTAGCTGATATAACAAGTGGTTTGCCACGAGTAGAAGAATTGTTTGAAGCGAGAACTCCAAAAGGGCAGGCAATATTAAGTGATATTGATGGAATGGTTGATTTGTTAGAAACTTCTGATGGATTGGTAATTCAGGTTAGTGATAGAGAAACCATGCAGCAAGAAATAGCTGTGCCTAAGGGTTGGGAAATTAAAGTTAAGGATGGCGATAGTGTTATAGTTGGAACAGAACTTATTTCTCCAAAAAATCAATCTATAAGTGCTAAAGATACAAAATCAAATCCAAGCAAAATAGTACAATCAGAATCATCTTATGCTGTGGTGTCAGGAAAATTAAAGGTAACTAAACAAAAAATTACAATCATATGGGAAAATGAAGAAACACGAGAATATTTGATTCCTGCTGCATCAAACCTGATTGTCTCAGAAGGAGATCCCGTTAAAGCTGGAGATCCTTTAACTCTTGGTCCGAAAAGCCCTCAGCAGATTTTGGTTATACAAGGTATAAATATTGTACAGGAATACCTTATTGAAGAAGTACAAAATGTTTATTTATCTCAGGGTGTCTCTATAAATGATAAACATATAGAGGTTATAGTCTCTCAAATGCTTAGAAAAGTACGAATCGCTTCACAAGGTGATACAGACTATATACCTGGTGAGCTTGTAGTCATTAATGATTTTAGTAATAAAAATGAAGAAATTATGGCTGAGGGTGGAGAACCATCTACAGCAAGTCCAGTTTTGTTAGGTATTACAAGAGCTTCATTAAATATGGATAGTTTCTTAGCAGCGGCTTCTTTTCAAGAAACAACAAGAGTGTTAACTGAAGCGGCAACAAATGGACAAGTAGATGAATTAAGAGGATTAAAGGAAAATGTAATCATTGGAAGGTTAATACCTGCAAGATTTGATGAAACTGAAGAAGGTAGAGCAAAATTAGGATTTGATAAATTAGATAATGAATTAAATTTATTAGATAATCTTGATTTTGATATTGAGAACTCAGTAAATGGTTTAAATTCTGATATTTTGATAGATAAAGATCCTAATTAAAAAAACAGAACCGATAATGATCCTTTGATTAAAGTTGTGATTTTATATTAAAACAAATTTGCATACTATTATTGAATTTGTTAAACTTTTTTTAATTAAATTTCATTGGGCGGTTAGCTCAGTGGTTAGAGTGCTGCGTTGACATCGCAGAGGTCATTGGTTCGACCCCAATACCGCCCAATTTTATTCGGCCCCGTGGTGTAGCGGTTAACACGCCGCCCTGTCAAGGCGGAGATCGCCAGTTCGAATCTGGTCGGGGTCGCCATTTTTATGGATTTTATGAATAGACATTTTACTGCAACAGGATTAATAATTAAAAACGATTCTGTTTTGTTACATTTACATCCGAAAATACACTTATGGTTGCCACCAGGAGGTCATGTTGAACTAAATGAAGATCCTATAGAAACAGTAAAACGTGAAATTTTGGAGGAAACAGGTTATAAAATACAAATAATTAATACTTCAAATACTCATATAAAGAAATTTAAAAATGTTATTTCTATTATTCCTCCCCATACCATATTTATTGAACCTATTAATGATATAAAAGAAGGATTTCATGAACACATTGATATGATATATTTGTGCAAAATTGTTGGTGGTGAATTAAAAGATGATTCATGGAGATGGTTTAATAAAAAAGAGATATTAAATCATATTAATGAAAGTTATAATCAATCATCAGATATATATTTAACAGATGAATTGATTAATTTGTGTATAGAATTATTTAATATATCAGAAGGTGGGACATGAAAAATATAGCTATTATTCCAGGAGATGGTATTGGGATAGAAGTTATAGAAGGAGCTATTAAAGTATTAAAAAAATCGGAAAAAATTTTATCTGATATTAATTTGTTTGATTTCCATTATTTTGATTGGGGGTCAGATTATTATTTGAAAAATGATGAAATGATGCCCGAGAATGCTTTAGATGTGTTATCAAAGTTTGATTCTATTTTATTAGGTGCAGTTGGGCATCCAAAAGTACCTGATCATATTACTTTAAATGGGTTATTACTTCCAATTAGAAGAAGATTTGATCAATATGTTTCTGTTAGACCATGTTATTTATGGAAAAATACAGACAGTGTATTAAAAAATATTTCAAATCTTGACTTTGTTATTATCAGAGAAAATTCTGAGGGTGAATATGCAAATATTGGTGGGTTTTTACATTCTAGTAATGAATTTGAAACTTCTATACAAACAGCAGTATTTACGCGAATGGGTTGTATAAGAATCATTGAATATGCTTTTGAACATGCTATCAGTAGAAATAATAAATTAAAAGTTACTTCTATAACAAAATCAAATGCACAAGCATTCGGGATGGTTATGTGGGACAATTGCTTTAAAGAGGTATCTGCAAAATACCCAAATATTGAAACAGAATCTTTATTAGTCGATGCTGCATGTATGGATTTAGTTAGAAGACCCGGAGATTTTGATGTTATAGTTGCTAGTAATCTTTTTGGAGATATTCTAAGCGATTTGGGTGCAGGTATTACTGGGGGTATGGGTACTGCTCCAAGCTCTAATATTAACCCTTCTAAAAATTCTCTTTCCATGTTTGAACCCGTTCATGGGAGTGCACCTGATATTTCAGGTAAAGGTATAGCAAATCCATTAGCTGCAATTTTATCATGTTCTATGATGGCATCTTATTTAGGTTATTCTAAGATTGAAGATATAATTAGAAAAGCTGTACAAAAAACTATAAATGATAACATTATTACAAAAGATATGGGTGGTAATAATTCTACTGAAGAAGTTATTAAAAATGTAGTATTAAATATAATGAGTTAATACATAGGAAATAAAATAAATTGAAAAATATTTATAATCATTCAGAAATAGAAAAAAAATGGCAGATGAAATGGGATAGAGATGGTATTTATAATGCTCAAGATAATGTGAGTGGTAAAGAAAATTATTATGCTTTAACAATGTTTCCATACCCGTCAGGTGATTTACATATGGGTCATTGGTATGCATTTGCTCCGGCTGATGCTCATGTTAGATTTAAGCGTATGGAAGGTTATAATGTTATGCATCCCCAAGGATTCGACTCTTTTGGGCTTCCTGCAGAAAATGCTGCTATAGAAAGAGGAGCAGATGCTAGAGAATGGACTTATAACAATATTGATAATTTTCGTAGACAGTTTAAAGAGATGGGAACTTCTTATGATTGGAATAGAGAGTTAATTACTTCTGATTCAGAATATTATAAATGGAATCAGTATTTTTTTCTTAAATTTTATAAACAAGGATTAGCATATAGAGAACACGCTCAGGCTAATTGGTGTCCAAAATGTCAAACTACTTTAGCAAATGAACAGGTGAAGGAAGGGGCATGTGAAAGATGCGAATCCATTGTATCAAAACGAGATTTACCTCAATGGTTTTTTGCTATTACAAAATATGCAGATGAATTATTAGATATGGATTCAATGGATTGGCCTGAAAAAATAAAAATCATGCAAAAGAATTGGATTGGTAAATCTACCGGAGTTACATTATCTTTTGATATAAGTGAATTTTTACAAAATGAAAAAATTGAAACCTTTACTACAAGAATTGATACAGTTTTTGGTGTGACTTTTGTAGTTTTAGCGCCGGAACATCCTATAGTAAAAAATATTGTACAGCCAGGTTATGAAAAAGATGTTAATGATTATATAAAAAATACTAGTAAACAAACCGAAATAGATAGGACATCAACAAACAGGGAAAAAACAGGAGTTAAAACGGGGGCATATTGTATTAATCCTTTAAATGGTGAAAGAATACCTGTTTTTATTGGGGATTATGTTCTCGCTACTTATGGAACAGGTGTAGTAATGGGAGTCCCTGCACATGATCAAAGAGATTTCAAATTTGCAAAAAAATACGGATTAGATATTAGGGTTGTTATATCGCCTAGGAATTGGGATGGTAAAGAATTTTCAGAGGCATTCACTTTAGAAGGTTTTCAAGTAAATTCAGCTGAATTTAATGGTTTGTCTAATACAGATGCAAAAAATTTAATAGCAGATAAAGTAGAAAAAAATAATTGGGGATACAAAACTGCTACATATCATTTAAGAGATTGGCTAGTATCACGTCAAAGGTATTGGGGAACACCTATACCAATAGTTTACTGTGATGATTGTGGCACAGTTCCTGTTCCGGATTCAGATTTACCAGTTTTACTACCTGAAAAAGTAAAATTTGAATCTGATGGAAAATCCCCATTAACTAAATTGCCAGAGTTTTTAAATACCAGTTGTCCAAAATGTAATAAGCCTGCTAAGAGAGAAACTGATACATTAGACACTTTTGTATGCTCTGCTTGGTATCATTTAAGATTCGCAAGCCCCAATTCTAATGAAAAACCTTTTGACAATGAAAAAATTTCATCATGGCTGCCTGTAACACATTATATGGGTGGTGCTGAACATGCAGTTATGCATCTTTTATATGCAAGGTTTTTTAACAAAGCACTTAGAGATTTAGGTTTCCTTAATTTTGATGAACCTTATTCCAAATTAACTAATCAAGGTATGTTGATCAAAGAACATAAGAAAATTTCAAAGAGATCTAATCCTTTAACTCCTGATCCAATAGTGAAAAATGTTGGAGCAGATACATTAAGATGTTATTTAATGTTTCTTGGACCATGGGATCAAGGAGGAGATTGGTCTGATTCAGGAATGAATGGTATTAGAAGATGGCTGCTGAGGATTTGGGATTTAGTCCATAAAGATATATCAGTGCTTAATGATAATTTAGAGGAACATATAGAGAAAAATTTTGTAAGAATTTCTCATTTAACAACCAAGAAAGTAATATCTGACATGAAAGCTTTCAAATTTAATACTTCTATTGCAACATTAATGGAATATTCAACTGAATTATTACGCGGATATGACAATTTTCAAATTTCAAAAAATTTATGGAAATCTTCAATAGAAAGATTACTTTTACATCTTGCTCCTTTAGCTCCTCATATTGCAGAAGAATTGTGGGAAACTATAGGTAATAATTTTTCAATACATCAACAATCATTACCGAAATATGATGATACATTGATAATTACTGATACTCTTACAATAGTTATTCAGGTTAATGGTAAAGTTAGAGATATTTTAAATATATCAAATGCTTTGAACGAAGATGAATTAAAAGATTTGGCTTTAAGATCTGAAAATGTTAAAAAATATATTAAGAAAAAACAAATTTTGAAATCTATATATGTTAAAAATAAATTACTTAATTTAGTAGTTAAATAAGGGAATAATTATGAGTTATATAGCAGTTTTACCAGGAGATGGTATTGGTCCTGAAGTTATTAAAGAAGCAATTAAAATTATTAAATCAATTGAAGATGTTACTGGAAATAAATATGATTTGGAATATGGAATTGTTGGTGGAGAATCAATTGATAAATTTGGCACTCCACTGACTGAAGATACAATAAAATTAATTGAAAATAGCAAAGCTGTATTTTTTGGTGCAGTAGGAGGTCCGAAATGGGATAATTTGGAAAGTAATCTTCGACCTGAACTTGGTATTTTAAATATAAGAAAAAGATTGGATTTATATGCAAATTTACGTCCAGTAAAAATATTTGAAGCTTTAAAAGAATCCTCACCAATAAAATCATCAATATTAAATAATGTAGATATTTTAATTATTAGAGAATTAACAAGTGGTTTGTATTTCGGACAGCCTAAAAAACAAATTGATGATAATTCCAAAAGAGCAGCTGTGGATACTATGTATTACGATGAGTATGAGATAGAAAGAATTGTAAGAATGTCATTTAAAATTGCTCAATCAAGAATTAAAAAACTTACGTCAGTAGATAAATCGAATGTTCTTGAAACTTCAAAATTATGGAGAAAAATTGTTGATGAATTGGCCATAGATTATCCGGATGTAACATTAAATCATATTTTAGTTGATAATGCTGCCATGCAGCTTATTTTAAATCCTTCACAATTTGATGTGATAGTATCAGAAAATACTTTTGGTGATATATTATCTGATGAAGCTTCTATATTATCCGCTTCTTTAGGGATGTTACCCTCGGCTTCATTATCATTTTTCCCAGGTGAGAATATTAATGGTAATTTAAAAAGTTTATACGAACCTATTCATGGGAGTGCTCCTGATATAGCGGGTAAATCTATTGCAAATCCGATAGGTATGATTTTGAGTACTGCTATGATGTTTGAATTTGCTTTTGAACATAAAGATATTTCTGAATTAATTACCAAATCAGTAGATAATGTTATCAATTCTGGTCTTAGAACAAAAGATATTTCACACGATTCTAAATGGTGTAAAACTTCTGAAATGGGTGATTCTATAGCTTCACAAATTAGGTCAATTATTTGACATTTTGATAATTAAATCCCGTTCACATTTTTTTACAGGTTGAATTGAAAGTCTAGAATTATTTAACAAAATCATTTTAGATAATTTTGGTTCTTGTTTTATTTCTTTAAGATAAACTATTCTTTTTAATTCCTTTATAGCTTTAATATCTACCATAAACCATCTAGGATTATCAGGAGAACTTTTCAGATCATAATATTTATGTTCTTTGTTCCAGGAGTAATGATCTGGATATGCTTCACGAATAACTTTTGCAAGTCCAACAAGATGAGGTTCGGATATATTTGAATGATAAAATAAGACCTCATCATTTATCTTTATATCATCTCTAATGAAATTTCTAGCTTGATAATTTCTTATACCTTCCCAGCAAGTTTCTTTATCAGAAATGAAATTTTCAAATGAATAGTCTGAAGGTTCAGATTTAAATAACCAATAATTCATAAATGTGTAATATTTTTTGTTATTATATGATATTTTATTATATTAAGCATAATTTTATGACATTTATTAATTAATATGTTATAATTTCATATGTTAAATATTTCACAATTTGGAGATAATTAATTTATGGATGTTAATAGTGAACTCGAAGTGTTAAATTGTATATGTTATTGGGTAATAGAAGAGCCATCTGGTTCAAAAAGCATTGGCAGATGTAAAAAATGCGGAAAAACCAAAGAATTTTATAATTATACTGATACTTCTGTTTGGTCATCTGAATATAACTCTGATTCTGAAACAATTTAATTATCTAAATAGATCTAGATTTTTATCTCTAAGAATTTCTTTACTCCCCTGATTAGAAAATTGAAACTTAACTCCTCTTATTAGAACAGCTGGTATTTTTAAAGACTTTTCCATTAATATTTCAGCGCCACCAGACAATTCATCAACTATACATATTTTAGTTGTATTTAGTTTTTTTCCAAATGCATCAGTATTATTACGGTAATCAATGAATGGATTAATTCCATAACTTCCTATTGAAATATTAGTTTGGCCTATTCTCCATGGTCTTCCAAAAGTATCACTAATAATAATACCTAAATTTTCTAGTTTGAATTTTTGTTTTAAGTTTTTATAAATAAATTTTGCTGATTTGTCAGGATCCTTAGGAAGCAAAGAAACGTTATTTGTTCCATAAATATTTGATGAATCTATTCCAGAATTTGCACAAATATGTCCTAATTTAGTTTCTGTAATAATTATCCCTCTATTTTTATCAATTTTAATTATTGATTTGCTTTCATCTATTATGAGCTGAATAAGCTTTGGGTTTTTCTTTAACTTTTCCCCGAGTTCTACTGCTTTGTTTTCTGGGTTAACCGAAGTAAGATTTATTATTCTATCTTCAGATTTTGATATTATTTTTTGTGTTATTACTAATACATCATTATTTTTTAGATTTATTTTATTAGTATTTAATCCTTTATTTATTATTTTTGGGATATTATCTCCTGATTTTATTTCAGGAATACCAATAATTGGTATAAATGTAAGTTTATTCATTTTTATTCATTAATTTTAATGATTATACTTCATAATTCTTTAATATTTATGATTTAATTATAAATAATGATTAAGATAAAATCTCTTTTAAATACATTTGATATTGTTGTATTAGCTGCAGGTAAAGGTTCTAGAATGAAATCAAGAACCTTGAGTAAGCCTATGCAACTTTTAAATGGAATAACATTAATAGAATATTTGTTGTTGAATTTACCTATTAAGAATTTTAATAATAAAATTGTAGTTGTTTCTCCAAATTATGAAAATATTCAATCTAAAATAAATAATATTGATAATAAATTTGTATATGCCGTTCAAAACAATCCTAAAGGTACCGGTGATGCGTTATTCCATGCCTTAAAAAAATTGAAATCTAAGTATGTTTTAGTTGTTAATGCTGATGTCCCATTAATTACTCAATCTTCATATCTTAATTTAATGAATAATCATGAAAATAAAAAATTAACTTTATCATTGATCCAAGATAATTTAACAGATACTATACCAGGGGATTATGGCATTATTGAAAAATCAAATGATGGCAATATCAAATCTATTCAGGAAAAATCAAGAATTCATTATGAGTTTAATAAAGACAACACCACTCAATTTAATGTAGGAGTTTATTGTTTTGAAGTTAATTGGCTACAAGATTGCCTTCCAAGTTTAGCAACCCATTCTAATGGAGAAAAATATATTACTGATTTAGTGGAAATAGCATATAAGCAAGGATTTAATATAGGAACTTCTTATGCAAAAGATTCAGATGAATCTTTTGGCATAAATGATAATTATGAGCTTAGTTTGGCTAATAATATTGCGAGAATTAGAAAAAATAAACAATTAATGACTAAAGGAGTGGTTATTATTGATCCTAATTCAACTTATATAGATTACAACTCTGATGTTGAGGAGGGCACTATTATTTATCCAGGGACACATATTAAGGGTAAAAGTATTATAGGAAAAGATTGTAAAATTGGACCTAATTCAGAATTGCATGATTCAATTATCGGGAATAATTCTATTATAAATCATTCTATTGTTACAAAATCAAAATTAGGTAAGCAAGTACACGTTGGGCCATTTAGTCATGTTAGGCAATACACAGATATAAAAGATAATGTATTTATAGGAACAAATGTTGAAATTAAAAATTCTATCATTGATTCTAAGTCTAAATTAGGACATTATTGTTATATTGGAGATAGTGTTATAGGGCAATTGGTGAATATTGGAGCAGGTACTGTAACTTGTAATTTTGATGGGGATAAAAAGCATAAAACTAATATAAAATCGAAAGCTTTTATTGGATCCGGTACAATGATAATTGCTCCTATTATTATTAATGAAGGAGCTAAAATTGGAGCTGGATCTGTATTAACTCAAGATGTTCAAAAATATTCTTTAGTTTATGGAGTACCAGCTAAGAAAATTAGGAATTTACGATAATTATTTATATAAAGAAATCAAAAGTGGCGCGCTAGCTGAAGATCCTTGTTTTCCTTCTGCAATAACAGTGTAAATTCCTGTCCCCAAATCAATAGTAGATTCTAATTTAAATGCACCTGAACTATTAGATGTGCCAGAACCAAGTATTTTTGTTGTATTAGAATTTAATATAATACCTAAAATAAAATTCTCATCCGAGTTGAATCCTGATCCATAAGCTACTGTAGAGCCATTAGGTACAGTAGCCGAAACTATCAAATTTGCGTCAGGAGAAATAAGATGCTTAGGTATAATTTGCTTAGGTATAATTTGAATTGCAGTACTTGATTTACTGTTTTTCGATCCTTTAGCTAAAATTGTATAAATCGATTGATTTACAATTTGAGAACTTATTTTAGAATTATTGAATAATGGTTTTGTTTTTGTAGTAAAAGACCCGTTTTTTGTAGATATCGCCGTGCCGATTATAGATTCTAATGTATCAGAAATTTTTATATATAAAGTTATTGTTTCTTCTGATTTGAATCCAGACCCCCATATTTCAATTTCTTCTTGAATTGTAAATACTGTATTATTTATTGTAATTATAGTTGCTTGAGGTTGAGGAGCATCTTGCCCTTGTGGTCCAGTTTTGCCTAATTGACCTGGAGGACCGCTTACTCCTTGAATTCCAGGGACTCCAGGATTGCCTTTTTCTCCCTGAGATCCTATTTCTCCTTGATTACCTATTGGTCCTTTAGGACCTATTTCTCCTTCTACTGTACATGATATTGTTAAGGAAAAAAGTAATACATAAAATATTATAGTTTTGGCTTTGATCATAAATATTTGTCTACTTACTTGTTAATAATAATATAATATTATTGATTTAATTCATTATTTGGAATTTGTTTTAAGTATATATTTCATTAACTTTCAACTTGAAAAGGGGAACTGAGTTTAAACTCAGTTCCCCTTTTCAAGTTGATTGTTTAAATAATTTTTTAGTTTATTTATTTAGAAACAGTAATTTTAAGAGCTGCAGCAGCTTTTCCGCCGCCTTCTCCTTCAGCAATCAAAGTATAAACACCTTCTGGCCAGTCATCTGCAATACTTACTGTTAATGAAACAGCTCCGCTTGAATTAGCTTTACCACCAACTAAGAATTTATCTAATCCGCCTTTAGCTGCTATAGCAGTTACAGCAACTTGGCCATTTGCTTTAAAGCCAGCGCCGTAAATACTAGTTGAACCACCAGCAGTTGTAGCATCAGCTACCAAGTATGTAGGTGGACCAGGAGGACCTGCTGAACCGGTATCACCGATGTTACCTTGTAACCCAGGAAGACCAGGAAGACCAGGAAGACCAGGCTTACCTTGTACGCCCTGCATTCCAGGAAGACCAGGAAGACCAGGATTGCCAGGAGCTCCGTCAGCACCTTGTAACCCAGGAAGACCAGGGAGACCAGGCGCACCAGATGCACCAGCTGTTCCAGCTGGGCCTGCACATGCTATTAATCCAATGCTTAGTAATAATGATATTACTATCAGAGTGGACATCTTAATATTTTTTAAATTTGTTTTCATTATTTTCCCCTCTAAATTAAGTAAACTAATTATAGAAATAAATCTTTTTATATCTATAAAGCTAACTAAAATCTAATAAAGTTGATTACAATATATGTTGATAAATAATATTGGTCTGAAGGAAATCTGTCAACCCTTCTGTTAAGTTTTTGTCTCATAATTTTTATTTATTTAAAATCTTAACAATTTAATGGAGTATTTATACTATATATATTAAAAAAAATATTAATTATTCAGTTACCAAAGATTAAAAAAGCATTGTTATTTTTTCGTTTAAAATATTTTTTGCTAATTTTATAGATAGATTTGTATCACTTGCCACTTTAGTTTTATCTGAATTTTTTATTCTGAATTTAAAAAGCCAATATATGAATTCTTTATATGTGTAGAGATTTATTTTGGTTTGGTTGGTAAATTTCGTAATTTTAGCAAATTGCTGAAATAATAAATTTATATTTTTGCCATAAATTTCCTCATAACCATCATATTCATTTGTGGTATATATAGAGTTTTTTAAATATTGCTGTGATTTTTGTATATAAATTAAATCTTCTATGATTATTCCATAATAAAAATTACGCATTTGACTCAGTTTATTTTTTGAAATTACTTTTTTCATATATTCATAGCTACTTTTACTGGGTAATAGACCTGTAAAAATTAATTCATGGTATTTTTTTTTATTTAAATATGATTTTATTGCTGAGCCCAATCTTTCTGTTAATGACATCCAGTCAAACGCTTCGTTATTTATCCAATATTTATATTTGTATCCTCTATAAAATTCTTCGCTTATATCCCAATCAGATATACAATCAACAACTGCTTTTTCCCAATTTATCCCATTTTCAATTTTACTTTTTAATTCTTGAATTAAATGAGGCATAAAATTTATTAGGAGTTCAGTATTAATTGTCCGTTAGGGCATTTTTTAATTTTCAAACCACATCCACAAGGACAAGGATCATTTCTCTTAAGTTTTTTTGAATTATTATGAGAATGTAATTTAGTTGGTATAGAGCTACTTTTTAGGTTAATTGATTGATTTGGAATGTTATTAGAAGTTGTAGTATGCAGTACATTTTTTATTATGCCAAAATGAATATTTTCAATTAGGTCCTCAAATAATACCAAACTTTCTTTTTTGAATGCCATCAAGGGATCTTTTTGGGCATAAGATTGCAGCCCAATTCCTTGTCTTAGATTTTCTATGCTTGTTAAATGATTTATCCAATAATAATCAATTATTCTAATAGAAAAAGATGAGATTATATTTAAATAGTGGTCTTCACTAGGAAAAGAATTTTTGTTTTCATCATATACATTCATTAATTTATCGAATATTAATTCCTCTAATTGGTCAGATTTCTTTTTTTCTATATCTGTATTATTTGATAAAAGTATTTCCATTCCAAATTTATTTGTAAATTCTTGATTAATTAAATCAAAGAGATTTATAACTGATTTATCTTTATTAATCTGAATATCTGATATAAATTTTTGTATTGTTTGTTCTGATAAAGATTCAATGATTTTCGTTATATTGTCTTTTTCGATTAAATTTCTTCTTAATTTGTAAATAATGTCTCTTTGAGTATTGGTGACATCGTCAAATTGGACCAAATGTTTTCTTATATCAAAATTATATGATTCTATTTTCACCTGGGCATTTTCTAATGTTTTTGTTATCATTTTGTTTTCTATAGGGATATCATCTTCAATCCCAGCCCATTCCATAAAGTTTTTAATTTTTTCACCACCGAATCTTGTCATCAATTCATCTTCTAATGAAACATAGAACCTTGTGCTTCCCGGATCTCCCTGTCTTCCAGATCTTCCTCTTAATTGATTATCTATTCTTCTAGCTTCATGTCTTTCTGTTCCAATTACATATAACCCTTTTAAATTAATTATTTCATTATGTTGGTTTTGCCATATATCCATTTCAGTGGTGTCTGATCCTCCAAGTATAATATCAGTACCTCTTCCAGCCATATTTGTAGCTACAGTGACAGCATTAATTTTGCCTGCTTCAGCTATTATCATAGCTTCTTTTTCATGGTTTTTAGCATTTAGTACTTGGTGAGTGATTTTTGCATTTTTCAATAATTTACTTAAATGTTCTGATTTTTCTATACTAGCTGTTCCGATTAGTATTGGTCGTCCTGAGGTATGTGTTTTTTTTATATCTTGAATTACTGCTTTATATTTTGATTTTTCCGTTTTAAATACAAAATCTGTAAAATCTTTTCTTATATTTAGTTTGTTAGTGGGAATGCTAATGACTTCTATCCCATATATTTTCAATAATTCTTCAGCCTCAGTAGTTGCAGTTCCTGTCATGCCAGATAACTTTGTGTACATTCTGAAATAATTTTGAAGAGTTATAGTTGCTTGAGTAATACTTTCGCTTTGAATTGTTACTTTTTCTTTAGCTTCAATTGCTTGGTGCAGTCCATCAGAATATCTACGTCCTGGCATTAATCTTCCTGTAAATTCATCAACTAAAATAACTTTGTTATCATTTACTACATAATCTTTGTTTTTTTCAAAAATAGCTTTAGCTTTTAAGGAATTTTCTAAGAAATGCAAAGATTTAACATTTTCCGTATCATATAAATTTGATAATTTAAGTGCACTTTCTGCTTTAGAGATGCCTTCTTCAGTTAAATATACTGATTTACTTTTTTCATCAATTTCGAAATCAGAATTTAATATTAATCTATTTGCGAGATTGGCAAATGTTAGGTAATCATTACTTTGTTGATTGGAAGATCCGCTTATTATAAGAGGAGTTCTTGCTTCGTCAATTAAAATATTATCAACTTCATCTATTATTGCAAAATCAAGAGTTTTTTGAACTTTTTGCGATTGTTCATAAATCATATTATCTCTAAGATAATCAAATCCAAATTCACTGTTAGTTCCATAAACAATGTCACATTCATAAATTTCTTTTCTTTCAGATGCAATAGATGTAATATTGTTATTTTGATCAGTTGTTAATTTGTATGATGAATTGTTTTGTAAATATCCTACACTTAATCCTAAAAAGCTATATATTTCCCCCATCCATATAGCATCCCTTTTTGCTAAGTAATCATTTACTGTGACTACATGCACTTTATTATCAGATATGGCATTTAAATAAGAGGGCAGAGTGGCAACTAAAGTTTTACCTTCACCTGTTTTCATTTCTGTTATATTACCTTCATTTAAAGCAAGCCCTCCTAGTATTTGTACATCAAAATGCCTCATCCCAAGAAATCTCCTTGAAGCTTCTCTTACTATTGAAAAGCTTTTTACAATTAATTCTTCATTTGTACTCGTATTGTTTGATGATAATAGTTGCCGAGAATATTTAGATAATTCCTCATCGGATAAGTTAATTAATTTACTTTCTTCTTCATTAATTTTTATAAGAAGATGAGAGTTTTTATTAATAAATTTTTCGTTATTATCAGGAAAAATTTTGTTTATTAAATTAGTAATCATTTTCAGAAAATTTATATGTTATTTTTTTTAAATAATTCACCCACTGATGAACCTTCATGTATTCTTTTGATTGCTTCTCCAAATAAGGTTGCAATAGAAACATTGTTGAATTGAGTATTTTTATTATAATTGTGGGGTAATGAATCAGTTATAAAATATTTATTAATATTTAATTTTGATAATTTCTCAATAGCATTTCTTGAAAATACCCCGTGAGTTGCCGCACAATAAATATTTTTAACAAAATTACTTTTTAATACTTCTACAGTAGATTCTATTGTTCCTCCGGTGCCAATTTCGTCATCTACTATAAACGCATCCCTTCCGGCTACATCACCAATTAAATTATGAGATTTTACTGTTTCGCTATTATCATTTCGTGCTTTATCAATTATTGCAATTGATGTGTTTAGTATTTTGGCAATTTCTCTTGCAATTTTCGCTCCACCTAGATCAGTGGCAACTACTACAGCATCATCTTTATCTTTCATAATAGATTTTAATTTATTTGCTAGGATTGAGCTGGCGGTTAATTCATCTACAGGGATATTAAAAAATCCTTGGATTTGCCCAGCATGCAAATCTAAAGTTAAAATTCTATCTGCACCTGAAATTGTAATCAAATCTGCAACTAATCTTGCTGTTATTGGTACTCTTGGTTGATCTTTTTTATCTGTTCTTCCATAAGGAAAATAAGGAATAACAGCAGAAATCCTTCCTGCAGAAGCCCTTTTAGCTGCATCAATAAAAATTAATAATTCCATTAAGTTGTCATTTACAGGAGTAGAGACAGGTTGAATTATGAATATGTCTTTTTCTCTTATGTTTTCTAATATACGAACAAATGTATTGTCATTACTAAATTTAAATATTTCAGATTTTCCAAGCTTAATATCTAGATAGTTACATATTTTTTCTCCTAATTCAGGATGAGAAGTACCTGCAAAGATTTTTAATTCACCATAAGCTCTATTTACCATATAATTCCCAACTTAGAATTTAAGTAATTATTATATTAAGACATTTGAATTATAACATTTTATTTATAACACTCTCTATCTCAGTTGATAGATTAAATTATAAGAATTAAGATAGAAATGTAGTTATTATTTTTTGAGGATAATTAATGGAAGTTATTGAAAAAGTTTTTCCTAATACATCTGAAATTACTAGTTTAGGAAAATTGGAAATAGGAGGGTGTGATGTGCAAAATTTAGCACAAAAATACGGAACTCCTTTTTATATATTTGATAGTGAACATATTGAAAATGTGTGCGATACCTATAATACAGAATTTATTAGTAGGTACCAAAATACACAAGTAGTTTATGGTTCTAAAGCATTTGCTAATAAATCAATATTTAAAATTATATTGGACAAAGGACTAGGTGCAGATGTTGTTTCAGGAGGAGAGCTGACATTAGCAATTCTATGTGGGATAAATCCTGAAAAGATATATTTTCATGGAAATAACAAAACGGAAATTGAGCTTAAATTAGCACAAGAAGCAGGATTAAGTAAAATTGTAGTAGATAGTTTCCATGAATTGGAATTATTAAATTCTTTATCTCAGAATAATTACGTAATACAAGATATTTTAATTAGATTATCCCCTGCTATAGAACTTGATGAAAGAACTCATAAATATACAACTACTGGTATTTTAGATAGTAAATTTGGATTTGCAATTGATAATGGAGATGCTGAAAAAGCTATTAATTTAATTGAAAGTATGAATAATTTAAATCTTATAGGAATTCATTTTCACTTAGGTTCACCTATATTTAGTATAGTTCCTTATGTATTGGGTATAAAGAAAGTGATTGAATTTTTATCTCAATTTAAAAATTTAAAATTAAAAGAATTTAGTCCAGGAGGAGGTTTCGCTGTACCTTACACTATTGAAGATAAAACCCCATCAGTGAAAGAGTACGCTGAAGCAATTTGTAATACTTTAAATGAGTCTTTGGATTTTTTTAATATGCCAAAACCTAAATTAATAATAGAACCTGGTAGAGCAATTATAGGACCTGCAGGAGTAGCAATATATTCTGTTGGGGCAATTAAAAATATAGAAAACGTAAGAAAGTATATTTCTGTAGATGGAGGAATGGGTGATAATATTCGCCCAGCTTTATACGGAGCAAAATATGAAGCAGTTGTTATTAATAGATTATGGGATGAAAGACCTAAGGAGAAAGTGACTATAGTAGGAAGATATTGTGAATCTGGAGATATTTTAATCAAAGATATATTGTTACCCGAAATTAAATCAGGAGATATCATAGCGATACCCGTCTCCGGAGCTTATTCTACGTCTATGGCAAGTAATTATAATATGATTCCTAGACCAGTTATTATTTCTGTTAAAGATGGAATGGATTCAATAATTAGAAAAAGAGAATCCCTTTCAGATTTGTTTAAAATGGATGTGTAAATTGTTATTGGATAAAATAAAATCACTTTCAAATTTCACTGAAGAACTTCTTGAAAACATTTTAATCAATTTATCATATAATTATTCTGTTAAACCATTGATAATTGTTGGGACTAGGTATGATGGTGTTTATGAATTACTTAGAATTATAGCTTCATTTTATCTGTGTTCAGAAAAATGCTTGGTTAATAATTCATATTGTAAAAACTGTACTATCATAATTGATAATAAGTATTCTGATTTTCATTTAATTTCATCGAATGATTCCATCTCTTATAATTATTCCATTAAATCAGAAACTGTAGAAGATTATATAATAAAACATTCATATTTAAGTTCCGTAAATTCTGAAGGTAAAGTACTTGCAGTACAGGATGCTAATTTTATGACAAAGCAAGCATCTAATGCATTATTAAAATTATTTGAAGAATCTTTAACACAAAAACTGTTTATACTTACCACCCCAGATATAAAAAAAATTCCAAATACTATTGTTTCAAGATGTGAAGTTTATAATTTATTAAATTTTCCATATTCAAAATTTATAGATATCACATCTTCGAATAAGGATTTAGATAAAGAATTAATTGATAAAATTTGGTTTGTATCAAGAGGTAAGATTTGGCTAACTTTACTTTTACTTGATGATATAGATTTGTTAATTAAATTCGATGTAGAAGTTAAAGAATTTATCGATTTTATCTTTTCCCCAATGTTTTTTAAACTTTCAAATTCTGAGAAATACTTAAATTTATTAAAAGAAGATTATTTATATTTTAATTATTTAATTGAGATCAGTATTGAGATTATTAAAGATGTGATTTTAAATAAAAATATTAAT
>CATLOZ010000004.1 GCA_950054395.1 uncultured Chloroflexota bacterium | reverse complement strand
ATTTCTATCCCAATGAAACCCCCATATATTATCTGAGATTAGTATCTGTTTTTTGGCTGTATATGGGTATAGGAATAATGCATTTTATTTATGTATTTATCAACAAAATATTTGATAGAATATTTAAAATATTTTTCTGGCTCTATCCTGTAAGCTTAATAATTAGTTTTACTACCAATATGACTATTGTTCCCAGCTTACTATTTCTACCAATCTTATTAATAGTTGGCGTTGCCCCGGCTGTTTATGGTGTTTACCTGATAATTAACCAGCTTTACAAAACAAAAAATAAGATTTTTAATTTAGTAAAAAAATATTCCGATTTAGAATTAATAATTTTAATACTTTGTTTATTATTGTTCACATCAATTTTATTTGGTTAATTTTTTATAAAATAAATAAAAGAATAACTTATTAATATCAAGAAAATTTTAAGTTCATTTAATTTAAATCACCAATATTAATGACATTTTATATTAATGATTTAAATTATGTATAAGGTCTATATTAATAGAAAACAAATTAAAAATTAATTTCATTTCAATATGAATCAAATAAATCTTTTTCATCTCCAACTATAAAATTCATATATAAACTTTAATATAATTTAATTTAAATAAAGTAAATATTAATGTTACTATTATATTATTGACTTAACACAAATTGAATTATATTCATTTAATCTTTAGTAAAACCATCAAAAATATCAAACTTATACTCAATAATCATGAATAAAAAAATATTAATGTTATGTATGCTTCCTGTTTCACTATTAATCCTTAATTGCAATACTTACATATACCCTCAATACGAAAAAAATCCTATAGCATCAACTCAACTCATTAAATTTGATCTAACAATGGCATATAATAATTCAAAAATCTGGGCACCAATTAGGATTTTTGAGCTAAGTAAACAAAATATGCCTGTAGATGGTGAGGGGTTAAAAATTAAATCTTGCGTCTCACAGTGGGCAGGTATTTTTTTAGAAGAAACAATTGCAAATGATTTAATGCACCTTGAATCTGAATATAAAAATACATATAAATCAACCGATCCAGACTTAAATAAAGCAATACTTGAATATATTGTTACATTAATAGATTTTACTAGCTTTGTTGCAACAAAATTCAAAAATAGCGAATATACAACTGAAACCCCAACATATCAATGGGAAAGTGAAATCTTAATGGTTAATGAAAATGACTCACAAGAATCTATATCTGGAAAATTACACTACGCAATAACCAGGTACGGTTATCTTAGAAATGCTAATGTTGGTCCTACGGGCTCAACATTACGTCATTACTCAGATGATATGACCCAACCAATACTTCTTCACCACATGAAAGATCTTGCAAAAAAAATAACTGGACAAAAATCACTTAAAGATACCGATAATGTGGATTATTATTTTTATCAAGCTAATAAAGAATATTTATTTAATACTGATTTATGTAAAAAAAATCAGTATTAAATAAATAGTAAACACATAGATTAATTAAAGCTTTATATTTATAATATTCTTTCGATATAAATTAATGGGTGAAAAATTGAAAATATTCAATTCTTTAAAATCTGTAAAAGGAAGAGACAGAAATAATAGGGTTGTAAGACGTAAAGGACGTTTATATATTATAAACAAAAAAAATCCTAGGATGAAAGTCAGGCAAGGTTGAATCAAATTAATACAATTGGATTAATCGGTATGGGGAATATGGGGCTTTCAGTAGGTATAGCTTTATTAAACTCTGGAATTGAAGTTCTTACAAATCTTGATGGACGAAGTCAAACAACAATCAAGAATACTAATACTAATAATATTACAAACGTAACTCTATCTAATTTAATAAATAGAAGTGATATCATTCTCTCTATTATCCCTCCTAGCTCTTCGGTAGAAGTGGCAAATAATTTAAGTAAATTATCACAATTAACTCTAAAACCTATTACATATGTGGAATGTAATGCTATTTCTCCAGATACAACTAAATTTATTGAAAAATCATTTATTGCTACAGCTTTTAAAAATAGCAAATATATTGATGGATCTATAATTGGAACTGCGCCAACTGATACATATAAACCAAAATTATATATATCAGGAAAATATGCAAATAAAATTGAATTCTTAAAATCAAAAGCATTTCAAATAATAAATTTAGGAGATAAACTAGAAGCAGCATCAAGTATTAAAATGTGTTATGCATCTCTTACAAAAGGAACCAGTGCATTATGGATATCTTTGTTACTCCTATCAAAGAAATTAAACATATTTGATGAATTAATCGAGGAATTAGATTATAGCCAGAAAGATACCTTGATAAAAATGAAAAATCAACTCCCTAAACTTCCATTAAAATCAGGGAGATGGATAGCAGAAATGCAAGAAATAGCTAGTACGTATGTATCACAAAGCCTAAACTCCGGATCGTTCGATAATTCAGCATATATCTACAGTTTAGTATCTTTAATAGAAAACAAAGAAATTAAAGATCTGTCAAATCTTATGAATGAATTAAATATTAATTCAAAATAATCTGACCTTAATTAATTCCTTTCATCCCAAATAACTAAGATTTGTGTTGCAATTGCGATAGAACTATAAGTCCCTGAAATCACTCCAACCATTAATACTAAAATAAATGGTTTCAGAGTATCTCCACCAAATATATACATTGCCAATAAAGTAACTAATAAAGTAATACTTGTATTTAACGATCTTCCAAATGTTTGAGAAATACTTAAATCTACCATCTGGCTCAATCTCATACCCCCAAAATCAATTATATTACTCCTCAATCTATCCAAAACAACGATTGAATCATTTACGCTGTAACCTAAAACAGTCAAGAACGCAATAATAAACATTGTATTTATCTCATAATCCAAGAAAAAACCAAGTAGAGCAAAGATCCCAACAACAATTAATGTATCATGCAATAATGCAATAATTGCAACCACACTGTATCTTACAGGGTTTGGAACATTTCTAAATGCCCACCATATATATATAAATATACCTATAGTAGCTGCTAAAACAGCCCATATTGCATTAACAACAGTTTCATTAGCTATGAGTGGAGATATTAGATCAAAAGACAATACTTCTACATCCTTATCTGGAGTTATGGTATCTAAATTCTGTAATATATTCTTTTTTTGATCATCGTCGATCATAACAGTTCTAATAAAAAATGTATTATTTCCAAAATTTTGTATTATGGAATTATCATATTGGGTATTTGATAATGAATTTCTAACTTCAGACGAAGAATCAACATTTGGAATTTTTAAAGTTAAAGTTGAACCACCAGTAAAGTCTATCCCCGGATTAAGCCCCCCTAAAATAATAAAAATAAAACCTATAATTATTACAAGCCCAGATATACTAAAAAAAGATAATCTATATTTTGAAAGTTGCATATATTTTCCCTTTAACCAATATCTTTACGCCCAGCAGGAACATATAAATATAAAAACTTAGATAAAAAAGAATTTGATGCTACTTTTAGTATTGTTTGGGTTATCATTAGTGCTGATATCATACTTAAAATAACTCCAATAGATAAAGTTACTGCAAATCCCTTCACGATTGTAGCTCCTAATTGATCTGCAAACCAAAATAAAATTAAACAAGTAATAAGGGTTGATACATTACTATCTCTAATAGCAGGCCATGCCCGTGAGAATCCCATATTTACAGCCATTGATAACGTTCTTCCAAGTCTTAATTCTTCTTTCAATCTTTCAAAAATAAGAATATTCGCATCTACAGCCATACCTACAGATAAAATTGCTGCAGCTATCCCACTAAGTGTTAATGTTACAGATAATAATTTGAAAACCGCTATAACCAATAAACAATAAAAGAATAATGCTATAGAAGCAAAAAGGCCTGGAATTCTGTAATAAAGAATCATAAACACTACAACTAAAAGCAATCCGACGCCAGCGGCATAATAACTTTTAGATAAACTATCTGCCCCCAATACTGCATCCACATCTCTTTCTTGTAATAATTTTATTGGCACAGGTAGTCTCCCTGATTCAAGCATCAGAGCTAAATCATTCACCCTATCAATTGTAAAGGTAGGCCCATCAATGAATGCCGCACCTCCTAAAATAGGTTGATTTACAACAGGGCTAATTAACTCATTCTGATCTAAGAAAATAGCAATTCTATCATTTGTTCCTGCAATATCAGTTGTTAATTCAGCAAATTTTCTAGTTCCACCTTCATTAAACTCTATATTAATTATTGGCTTGTTTGTTGTCTGATGTTGCCCAGGATACGCTCTTTTAAGATCTTCTCCGGTCAATCCAATAACTTCATCTCTTTGACCCAACAAAATACTTAATAACTCAAATTTTGGTGATTCTCCTAATGCATTTTTTGCTTCTTCAACTGTTTTATAGTAATTCGATGGAATCATAAATACAAATTCACTTTTTTCTGAAGTTTCAGTAATAAATGTCCCCAATAATTCAAATCTTCTTGCATCATCATTCCCAGAAACTTCTACTTGCAAACGATCATATCCAGGAGATTCTAAACTTTGTACTATATTTTCATGAAGTTGTTTAAAAACTGAATACGAATTTTCAGAAAATTTTACAAACACCCCTAAAGGAGGTGCTACTGGATCAGTGCCATTATCTTTCTTATCAGTAGAATTATTCCTAGCATCAACTTCAGAAGTTGAAGTTGGATATAAACCTATATAAGAGTTTAATACTCCCTCATTAATTACTGCATCAACGGGATCACTCGCATCTGTAAAACGATGTTTAAATTCCAATCTGGCTGTTTCCCCAATCAACTTCTTAGCTCTTTCAGGATCAACAATACCGGGTAATTGTATTAATAGGCGATCATCACCTAATAATTGTATTATTGGTTCGCCAAGACCTGAAGAGTTTACCCTCCTCTCAATAGTCTTAATCAATGCCTGCATTTGTGTTTTGGTAGGAGGAATAGATTCTCCAATTTCATTCTTTAAATCTGACTGATAGACAAGATGACTACCTCCTTGTAAATCTAATCCCAACTTCAATCCTAAAACAGCATCAGATCCTATTTCAATACCTCCCAAACTAAATTTTTGATTAAAGACAACAAAGACCGCAATTAAAATCATGAGAGATGAAAATAAAGATGATTTCCAATACCTTCTCATTTACCAGACTCCAAGAAATTAATTATTTAATATTTTTTTTGCCAATTTAATAGCTTCGCTTTTTTTGATATTACCATTATTAATAATATCATCTTGAATAGCATCTAGAACCCTACCAACTTCTGGACCTTCATTCAATCCAAAAATTTCCATGATTTCTTTACCATCTATAATCTTATCGTATTTTTCGATTTTATCAGATCTAAATTGCATAATTCTAAAATAGATTTTTCTTAAATCATTATAATGATCAAGGTAATTATCAAAATTATTTTGACTAGTAGCTAAATAATCTGCAAAATCTAAATAAATTAAATCATTTATAACATCATAACAATCTCTAGATAACTTTCTAATTGCTCTATCAGATGGCAAATCTGGTAATGAAATTAAATGTCCTAATCTCAAGTGGTTTTTAATCAAGCAGGATATGTATTTTTTGACTTTCAAACTAAATTTTAATCGTGTTGTAATTTTTTCCGAAATTTTTGAACCATATTCATCATGAGAAAAAAATCTAGTACGAGATTGAATAAAACTTTTAGTATCAGGTTTCCCAATATCATGTAAAAAAGCAGCTAATTTGATGTAAGGAATAATAGTATTTTCATGTGCGAAAATACTATTATTCAAACTTATCTCAGGAAATAAATTTTCATTAATAATATTTTCAATAAAATATAAAGTGGCTAAGGAATGCATGTACACATCTTTATCATGTAATCCACCTTGATTTATTCCATTAGTTACTTGAATCTCAGGAAATACTTGATTTAAAATATTCAACTCTTCCATCAATATCAAATATTTAGATGAATTATTTAAAGCAAATATATCAATAATTTCATCTCTAATTCTCTCATTACTTACAATATTTATTTTTTCACTATTAGTCATAAAATACTTTTTAGTATTTTCTTCAATATTAAAATTAAGTTTAGATGACAATCTCACTGACCTTAATAATCTTAGAGGATCAAATAAGACTGAGTCTTTAGAAACATATCTAATCAAATTATTATTTAAATCTTCGAGTCCATGAAACGGATCAACAATATCATTAAAATCAAATTGCCCCTCATTTAAATTAATAGCCATAGAATTTATTGTAAAATCTCTCATAGAAAGATCATTAAGAAGTCCGTCATTACCATTAGAATATTTTGTAATATCAATATTTAATTTAGTTTTAGTATTAATAATTCTAAAAGTTTCAAAACCATGGTTTTGAAACTTAATAACCTTGCTATTTAATGATGTAGATAAAAATATAGAAAATTCATCAATTTCATCTTCTACCAAAATATCTAAATCTTTAGGAGTGTAACCTAAAATAATATCTCTAACACATCCACCTACCAAATAAGTGTTAAATCTGGAAGAAGAAATTAGATTAAGTAAATCTATAATATTTTTACTAATTTTATTATTAAACATTTTTTTCTATCTAAATTATAGAAATATAATTAATTAAATTTGCATATTTTGACTAATTAGTTATTGAAGAGTGATTTGCAGGATTTGAATTTTGAATCTTCACCAACCCATCATGCCATTCACCTTCACTGTGAGCAACCAGGTGATCAAAATACATAATTCCATTTAAATGGTCAATTTCATGTTCTAAGGCTTGAGCCAATAAGCCTTCTACTTTTATTTTCCATTTCTTCCACTTCATATCTAATCCTTTTGCTCGTATCCAAATAGATCTATTTACAATCCCAGTATACCCTGGCACACTTAAACATCCTTCTTCTACTTCTCTTATTCCAAAAGATTGAATTATTTCCGGATTAATCAAAACTCTAAATTCTTCTTCTTCAGGTAAATTAATAACAATTATTCTTTTTAAATGCCCAACTTGATTGCCAGCCAGGCCTAATCCTTTATGATAAGCTAAAGTTTCACACATATTATCTGCCAATCCAATGATATCTTTAGTAATTTCAGTCACTTTATTACACTTTTTTCTAAGTAATGGATTTGGATAATGTAATATATTTAATAATGCCATATATTTCCTTATATCTTTTTCTATTGTTAAAAAAATAACAATATATATAGTTAATAATATTGTTATACATGGTTACAACGTATAGAATATACTATCATTTCATTTCGTGAATGGTAATTCCATTACTATAGGTACAATATTTGATTGAATTAAAAAATATAACTAAATATTACGGTGATTTCCCGGCTGTAACCAATATATCTTTCAAAATTGAAAAGGGAGAAATAGTAGGATTATTAGGACCAAACGGTGCTGGGAAATCTACAATCATGAAAATGATAACGGGGTTTATGCCACCAACTAACGGGGAACTCTCTGTTGGTGGTTATGATATTGTAACCCAGTCTATAGAAGCACGTAGAAAAATCGGATATTTACCAGAAACTGTTCCTTTATATACGGACATGACTGTGTACTCATATATTGAATACATGGGATTACTCCGAGGACTTAATAAGAAAAATATTAAATCTAAAGTAGATAATGTTATAGAAATTTGTAAATTAGAAGATTATAGAAACAGTTTAATCTCAAAACTTTCTAAAGGATTTAGACAAAGAGTGGGTATATCTCAGGCAATAATTCATGACCCTGAAGTACTAATTCTAGATGAACCAACAATCGGGATTGATCCCAATCAAGTGGTTGAAACAAGACAACTAATAAAAAATCTTTCTGGTGAACACACACTATTATTAAGTAGTCATATACTCCCTGAAGTTAGTTCAATTTGTGAAAGAGTTTTAATTATTCACGAAGGTGAAATAGCAGCTTCCGATACTATTAAAAATCTAAGTTCACTTATGTCAGGAAAAAACAAAATCGAAGCAGATATTATTGGATCCCCACAATCAATAGTAACTGAATTAGAAAAAATCAATGATATAAAATCAGTAGAATTTTCTATTAATAAATCTTCCAGCGAATTCTCTACCTTTACAATAGAAACTGAAGTTAATAGTGATATTAGATCTGAAATTTCAAAAATTATAATAAATAATGGATGGGGATTAATCCGTTTACAATCCATAGGAATGTCATTAGAAGATATTTTCTTGCAAATAACAACTTCCGAATAAAGGGAAATTAATTTGAGAAACATTATATTAATAACTTCTAAAGAAATTAAAACATACTTTGCTAGTCCAATGGCATATATAGTTGGAGGTATGTTTTTGGGATTAACATGGTTGTTTTTTAATACAAGCATAGTACCAGGTGAGTCAAATCCAATTACAGAATCTAATGTCAGGGGATATCTGGAACCCACAACTTTGTTATTTATTATATTTTCCCCTCTAATCACAATGCGTTTATTTTCGGAAGAAGAAAAATTAGGTACCTTAGAATTACTACTTACTTCCCCTGTTAAAGATTGGGAAATAGTCATGGGTAAATATCTTGCTTCGACTGTAATTCTCATTTCAACTTTACTGTGCACTTTTTTCTACGTTATATTGATTTCTATATACAGTACACCGGATTTCGGTCCATTACTTAGTGCATATTTAGGAATAATTCTTTATGGTATTGCTACTCTTGGTGTAGGGGTATTTGCATCTTCACTTAGTAGTAATCAAATTGTATCTGCAGTAGTTGGGATTGTTATATTATTATTACTTTCATTCCTAGATTCTTTAGGAGCAATGATAGACGGAATACCATCCACTATATTTAATGAAATAGCACTCAATTATCATTATGGAGATTTTACTAAAGGAGTGATTGACATTAGAAATATAGTTTATTATCTTTCAACAGCTTCAGTATTTCTCTTTTTTACAATTGTAATATTACAAATGCGGAGATGGAGATAAGTATTGAATAAATATCTTGATAATATTAAAAATATAAGCGCTGATGTAAAGCCATTCGTTACAAATTTAAATTATTGGAGTATCCTTCTTTTAATATCCGGAGCATTATCTATAATATTTGGATCTGTAAGTTATTTTTTAATTATTGAAATCAAAGATTTTGCACTATCTGTCATTATAGCTGGTGCTACTTTGTCACTTCTTGGAATTTTAATATCACCAAAATCTACTACATTAATATTTAAAGGAAGAAGAGGTAGATATGGAACTAATACATTAATAATGTTAATAGCTTTTATTTCAATTGTTATATTAACAAATAGCTTCTTTATACTTAATTCATACAGATTAGATACTACAGCAACCAGAGTATTCTCATTATCTAAACAAACAAAAAAAATAATATCCAACCTTGAAACTCCTGTAAGGGCAAATGCATTTTTTGTACCTAATGACCCTGAACAAGAAAAATTAAAAACCAATGCTGAAGATTTATTAGGTGAATTTGCAAAAAATTCAAATAAATTTAGTTATAGATTTACAGATCCACAATTAAATAAAACTCTTGCAATCAAATATGGAGTTATGCAATATCCTGCAATTATATTTGAGGATCTATCTACAGGAAAATTACAACCCGTTTATGAAAAAGGCTTTAATCCATTTAGTGAACAAGATTTTGTAACTGCAATGTTAATATCAATGGGGGACAAACAAAAAGTTATTTATTATTCCACAGGACATAAAGAAAAAAGTTTATCTAGAGACACAACTACAAACGAAATTAGTGATTCTGGGATAGACTATTTTGTTGATGGATTGAAAAGAGATAATTATAATGTCAAATCTATAAATTTTGACCAAATTGAAAAAATACCAGTAAACGCAGCTGCACTTATAATTATTGGACCAACATCAGCATTGCCAAAAAAACATGCACAAATATTAGTAGACTATATCGCAACAGGAGGGAGAGTTGCGTTTTTACTTGATCCAAATCCTCACATATCTTGGAATGATTTAATAAATAATTGGGGAATTATTGTATCCCAACAACCTGTAGCCGATCCATTAAGCTCCTTGGCTGGGAGTAATTTTTTAACACCATTAATACAAAAATCAAATAACCAATTTGTACCTGAAATAAACTTGCTAGAATTTACAGGAAACGACAAATCAGAAACTAAAAGAATCCAATCTATCACTGATCAAATCAACGCTGTATTTTTCCCAGGCTCAGGAGCTATTTTAGAAACAATAGCTCCAGCTGACAGACCTCCGCATGTTAAAAATATTCAAATTGCAGTTTCTACAGGTATTAGCTGGCTTGAATCCGATATAGAAAACCCAAAATTTGATCCAGACACAGACATTAGAGGCCCTTTCTCTTTGATAACTATCATAGAATCTAAAGGCCCAGTAAACTCAAATATTCCAGTTTTTGATCTAAGTAAAATGATGATCTTTGCTGATTCTGATTTTGTTACTAATAAATGGTTCTATAGCAATCAAAACAGTGACATAATTTTAAATTCCCTTGCATGGCTTGCTGAAGATTATGAAATTATATCAATACGTCCAAAAATTGTCCCTTTTAGATCTTTAGTTGTTAACAGAAGAGAAAGAGAATTTTTAAAATGGAGTAGTGGGTTACCATTTATTTTAATGTTTGCAACTAGTATAGTTGTATGGTGGAGAAGAAGGTAAATAAACCTATATTAAAACTAAGGAATAAACTTTGAATTTTAAAATAACAATTATTTTATCAATAATAGCAATAAGTATAGGAGCTTTCTTTTATTACACTACTAATTATAAAAGTGAAGATGTAGAAATAGATCCTCCCTGGTTTTACCAAGTATCTATGGATGATATAAATTATATTGGACTCACAAAAAAAGACAAATCATTATCATTTTACAAAAACGAAGTTAATAGATGGTCATTTGTAGATCCTAAAGGAATACCTCCTAGTTATACAAGATGGGGTGGTGTAACCTTATTATTAAGTGGTCCTAAAACTGAAAGACTGCTCGTTGCAGACAAAATTGATAATCCTGCAGAATATGGATTGGATGACCCTAGATTAATAATTAATTTTGATTTAATTGGAGGAAGACACTTAAGTTTAAAACTAGGTGATGCTACTTCAGATTTCAAACATTATTATTGTCAAATAAATGATTTTGAGGAATTATTCATCATTGCCTCATCATGGAATGATGTACTTGGAAGATTGATTGATGACCCTCCAATTCCAAAATGGTATGTCAAAAGAAACCCTGAAACTATAGTAGGGCTTGCAATATATAAAGGGGATATTCAATCCCAAGCTACTCCTGCTAAAAAGTTTGAAACTAAAAACAATAAAGACTGGTATTTTATGGATTTGACTGATCCAAATGATGAAAAAACATCTAATTCACTAAATAAAGAACCTGGAATGGGCTATGCTGCTTTCCTGAAAGTAGGTGAGAAAATTTCACTTAATAAAGAATTATGGGCTCAATCCACTCATTTATTACCTGGGCCAAATAGTATCACTGTTGTTAAATCAGATGCCAGTGAAGCAGAAGATTACATAAAATACGGAATAAACAAAACAAGTGATGCAATTGAATTAAGATTTAATTCTTTTTCAGCTAAAGGAACTGAATTTATTGATGGCATCTTATTTAAGATAGGTGATAAAACTGAAGATGGCAAAAGCTATTATGCGTATTCAGAAAACAATGAATATATTAAACCTGTTCTAGCGATTGATGCAAAATGGGTTGATGCAATTATTGGATTATATGATAATCCACCAATAAAAAAATAATCACATTGTTAAAGTTCTATACAAATCCAATAATCTTTCTGGCAAATCTGTAACATCATCTAAAACTTCATAGCCCATATCCTGAGTCATTGTTTTAAGATAATCATGTCCATTTTTATCTACGGTTAAACAAAAAGGTATAATATCTTTATTTTTTGCCTCGGTTAATGCCATTTTCGTGTCATGAACTGCATACTCTTTTTCCACTCCCTCTCTGCTATATCCTCTGTCCTGAGGTCGGCCATCACTGATTAAAAATAATAATTTAGTTCTTGACTGTACTTTTTCAAGTTTAGAAGTAGCATGCCTAATTGCTGGCCCCATCCTAGTTGCATGTAATGGAGACATTTTATCTATTCTAGCTTTGATATTATCATTCATATTTTCATCTAAATCTTTAACAGTATAAAACTCTACATTCTCTCTTCCGTATCCGGAAAAACAATAAATACCATACTGATCACCTAAATTTTCAAGAGCATCAATTAATAATACTGATGCTTCTTTTTCAACATCTATAATTCTTTTGTAGGTTCTTACAATTCCTGATTTCCTTCTTGATTTTATCCATTTCATATAATCAACAGGATCGTCCGGAACATCCCAATCATTGCTTGTATTAGAATCTTCTATTGATTCTGCAGTAGAAGCACTCACATCTAATAGAAAAACACAGGCAACGTCTCTTTGTATTTTATTTCTTCTCCAGTACAGCTTTTCACTAGGACTCACTCCTGTTTTAATATCAACAAATGCTTCTATAACATCATCAATATTAAAATCCTCCCCATCCTCTAATCTATTTACTTTTTTTAACATTTCAGGAGAAATCATTTCAAATTGTCTTCTTAAATTATTAACAATAGTACTATAGTCTAATAATGTTTCATCATAATACGATTTATCTCCTTCTCCCATTATTCGTTCTTTAACAATACACCATCTTGGTTTATAATCGTTTGAACGAAAATCCCATTCATCATATATATAAGATTCAGGATCATCAGTTTCAAGTTCTTCAAAATCTTCAGAATTATCTGTATCACCAGGATTGTGTTTAGAATTTTCACTTAATTCTGCACTTATTTCTTTTAATATATTTTCAGCTATCATATCTGTAGAAGAATCAATCGGACGTTCAGTAGCTTCAATATCTAAATCTTCCATTTGATCTAATAATTCCTTAAGCATTTCTGGTGTAATATTTTCTTGTGAAAATTCAGAATCTTCGCTATCCATAGTTCGCATATTCTCTAATAACTGAACTAATTCAGGTTTGAAATCACCTCTGTAATCTACCTGTTCAGGAGACTGATAATCGTCAGACTCACTGTGTATATCCATAGAATCCTGATTCATCATAAATTGCATTATTTCTTGCAAAATATTATCATCTTCATAATAATCTTGATCCTGATTTTGATCTAAATCAAGATCTTCAGTTTCTTCATTCTCTGTATTCTCATTCTCAGTAGAGTGTATTAATTTATAAATTCTTATTGTAGCCTCAGAAGAATCATGAACATCTGAATCATTATTCACGATTTTATTTAAGATAATAAACATATTTTTAAACTTATCTAAATATTTTTTTGGTACTTTGGTTTTATCTGATTTTCCCAAACTAATTTGCACTAAAAATTCTACCATTGCATCCTGTGCATTAAGAGTATTAATATTAGGTCTTTTTTCTAAAGCTTGTAATTTAACATCATCAAAATCTTTTATTAAACCAGAATATTTATTTTTAATACGATTTTCCACACGAGTGTCTTCAATAATAGCAAAAATATCTGATACCAATTTTCTGCTTTGAAATAATTCGAAAAATTTATTAAAGTCAGTTTTCTTAGTTATAACAGGATCAATTTTATTTTCTGAATTTTCATCTTCTAGAGGAAAATGAATTTGCTCTTGTGTTTTTATTTTTTTTGAAAAATCATTATATAAATCCTCTCTCATATTATTAAAATAAATACTCTCAGAATCAAAGTGAAATTTAAAGCTACCAAATTCAAGTCTGCCAACCTGATGACTTGAAATAACTTTAAACCATTTATAATTTATAATTTTACTATCATATCTATTTATTATTTCAGGGACATAGATAGATTTTCCTTCAGTAGTAGGATTCATAGTTGAAGACCAACCTATATTTTTATCTACTAATTCAGAAGATGGAAGTATTTCAAGATCAACACCAGCCAAAGCTGAACAATATAATTGTAATATATCTTTAACAGAATCATATTCAACAGATGAACTTATACGACTTAGTGATGTTTCACTAGTCAATGATTCAAGTTTAAAATATGCCACTCCGGCATCTCTATTTAGATTAAGTAGCTTAATTCCTTCATCAAACCATTCTTTCATTTGGTTAATATCAATTTTATTCAAAATTTCCGGAACTTTTGTAAGAAAACCAATTATCACCTGTGGCTGTACTTGCCCCAGTTCTTTACATAATTCTAAAATTTCATCATAACTATTTCTATGAATCAATGTAAAAGGAGTGGCAACATCATCCATTATAGTACTTGAAGAATAACCACCAGCATCAATAATCGATAATATCAATTCCATCAAAGTTACTCTTTGATTTTCATCAAATTTGACTAAAAATTTCGGGGATGTTTCTAATATATTCTTTAAATCTCTACTAGACTTACTTTTTAAATTACTCAAAAATTCTATTCCTGTATGTTTGGAATGAAATTTTGTTAAAAAGTTATAGCTATAATCTAAGCATTCTACAGCCATATCATATGACTGAGTTGTAATTTCATTTAGGAAATACATTATTTTTTCAAATTCAGCAAAAGTTAAAACTTTTAAAAATTTTGGTGAATGATCAAAAACTTTGGAAGCAAAATTCCCGGATTTCCAACTTCCATCATATATATTTTCCGCCATAACACTCATAGAATCTATATGTCTGCCCTTAGTAATACTAAGGAATTTGTCAGAGTTTTGAATATATGAAGATGCTAAAACATGTGATAAATTAACTAAATTGCTTATCATCTTAGCCCATTGTATTAATTCAGCTCCTTTTAATATCTTAGATAAATCCACAGATTTTTTTAATAATGCAGTAGTAATTTCCCATGAACGTACTCCTGAATCAGTTATACTTTTAATTAAATCTTCCCATTCATTTCTTTGTTCATCAGAAAAGTTATCTTTTAATACTTTAAATGAATTATCAAATTCAATATTTAAATTCTCAGGATACTTTTCAAAAATATTACTCATTATTAATACTACTTTTTATATGAATCAATGATATTAAAAAAATTATTTAGAATTTTAGCAGTCGCTCCAAAAATAATATTACCATCATAGTAAAACGTTTTTAATTTTATAAGACATTTTTCATGAATAATATAATCATTTCTCCAATTAATTGGATTGTTTAAATCTGAAACAGGAACATTTATAACCATTTTGACCTCAGAAGATAATTTGTAATCCCCTGGGTCTTTAACTATTCCTACATAAGGTTTTATCAAAAATCTGGTTGAAGTTATAACATCATCTAATTTACCAATGATTTCTATCTCATTTTGATTCAAGCCAATTTCTTCTTTTGTTTCTCTGTAAACCGTCTCTACAAAATCTGAATCAAAATTTTCTTTAGCACCACCAGGAAAACCAATTTCACCTGGATGATGGTTCAGGTTTTCACTTCTAATTTGTAACAGGACACATAATTGATTTGAATCAATTACTAAAGGTAATAATACTGCTGAAGAAATATACTGAATATCATTAATCTCCAATGTATCTCTGTCAGTTTTAAACCTATCAATAACTAAATTTAAATCCATTAATTTAAGTTACTCAGGAAATATTGATGTAATTACTTCCTGTATACCCTGATGTAACAGGGAATCATCAGTTACTGCCCAATTCACAGCAACCTGACAAGCTCTAACGGGTTTAATACCCTGAGAAATCATTTTTGCGGCATAAATTAAAAGTCTAGTACTTGCTCCTTCTGGTAGTCCATGTTCCTTTAAGTTCCTGATTTTTTCTCCAAGTATAGCAAGTTTATTTGAAGTACCATCATCAAGGCCAGATTCGTGAGCAATAATTTCTGTTTCTTTTTCCACAGAAGGATAATCAAATTCTATGGCTATAAACCGTTGACGAGTACTATGTTTTAAATCCTTAAGAGCGCTCTGATAACCCGGATTATAAGATAAAACTAATAAAAATCCATCAGCTGCTTCTAATAATTCACCTTTCTTTTCAACAGGCAAAATTCTTCTATGATCTGTTAGAGGATGAATTATTACTGTTGTATCTTTTCTAGCCTCTACTACTTCATCCAAATAACAAATACCCCCAGCTTTCACAGCTCTTGTCAATGGCCCATCCAGCCAAACAGTTGAATCTCCTTCCAATAAATAACGGCCAACCAAATCACTGGCAGTTAAATCTTCATGGCATGCAATGGTTACTAATGGAATATTTATTTGAGAGTTGTTATTTTTTTTGGACTTTTTCATTTCCTGTCCAATCTTATATGCCATATATTCAATAAATCTTGTTTTTCCGCAACCAGTTGGTCCTTTAAAAAGAACTGGAAGTTTTTGTTTATAAGCCGCTTCAAATAATTCTATTTCATCAGAAATTGAAACATAGTAAGGTTTTTTTGTAGCAAAATATTCTTCAATTATATAACTTTTATATAATGTTTGGGTTTTATTAGTCATTTGTTCTTTCCTAAAAAATGATCATTTATATTTATTGATATGTAATTATAAATTCCTTATCTACAAATATCTACTCGTGAATTAATTATTTGATATATATAAAAAAATTATAGGTTTACAGAATTTCTGATAAAATATGATTAACTTTTATATAATAAAGCATATCATGGAAAATAATAACGCCAAAATTGTAGTAGAAAATGTCACAAAAACATTTGGTGACAGAGTCGCTGTAAATTCAATAAATTTTTCTATAAACAAAGGGGAAGTTGTTGGGTTCTTAGGGCCAAATGGAGCTGGGAAAAGTACAACGATGAGACTTTTAACCTCTTATTACACACAAAACTCAGGGGAGATTTTTATTGATTCAATAAACACAAAAGACTCTGATATTGAAACAAGAAAAAAAATAGGTTACCTTCCTGAAAATAATCCTTTATACGGCGAAATGATTGTTAAAGATTATCTGAAATTAATTAGTGATTTGCGAAATTTGTCACCAAAAGATTATAAAACCAATTTAACAGATACTGTAGATGAAACAGGCATTCACGAATATTACTATAGCCCAATTAATCAATTATCCAAAGGCTATAGACAAAGAGTAGGATTAGCTCAGGCAATATTACATCAACCTGAAATACTGATTTTAGATGAACCAACTGAAGGGTTAGATCCCAATCAAAGGGTAAGTATGAGGAATCTTATTAAATCTTTAGGGAAACAACGTACTATTATGTTATCAACTCATGTATTACAAGAAGTAGAATCAACATGTTCTAGAATAATTCTAATCAATAAAGGCAAAATCATTACTGAAGGTACTGTTGAAGAAATTTTAAATAGTCAGAATAAAAATCAAACAATTCAATTAGAAATTATAGGAAAAGATATTCATACAAAACTAAATTCAATTAATGGTATTGAAGATATAGAAATAATAGAAAATGAAGAAACAATTAAAAAATTTATTATATCAATAGAAGAAAATTCCGACCCAAGAAAAGATATATTTAAAAAAGCAGTACAAGAAAATTGGACTTTACTTACAATGAGCAAAACTAGCCCAAAACTTGAAGATGTATTTAAATTTTTAACAATTGGAGAAGAAGAAAAATAATAATGCGATCATTATTAACAATATTAAATAAAGACCTAAAGTCATATTTTGATCAACCTACAGGATATATATTAAATATAATATTTGTAGTTACTATTTCATTTATGTTTTTTAGAACCATAGAAACTACAAATGAAGCTTCTTTAAGACCAATGTTTTCTATGCTCCCATGGATTCTGTCTATATATATACCAGCAGCAACAATGAGATTATTTTCTGAAGAACAAAGAGACGGAACTTTAGAAATATTGTTTACTCAACCAGTACGAGGTGTAATAGTAATCTTATCTAAATTTTTTGCTGGCTTAATATTTGTAGTTATAGGAATTTTGGGAACTTTGATAATTCCTTTTAGCCTTGTATTTGCTGGGAATTTAGATTTTGGAGCATTACTTGCTCAGTACTTAGGTGCTATATTTTTATCCTCATCATTAGTAAGCATAGGAATATTTAGTTCAAGTCTTACAAAAAATCAAATTGTAGCTTTTATGATTGCGTTAAGTATAAGCATATTATTAATTATTATTGGTTTAGAGTTTATAAATATAACTTTACCATCTGAATTATCAATACTATTACAAGATCTTAGTCCGATCACACATTTTTCTTCTATAACCAGGGGGTTAATAGACCTTAGGGATGTACTTTATTTTATTTCCATTGATATCGCATTTCTAAGTCTTACTTACCTTAGTATAAGAGGGAAAAGTTTAAATACTAACTCAATGCAATACAGAAATTTACGTATCGGTGTGGGAAGTTTAGTTATATTAAGTTTAGTATTTGCTTGGTTTGGGAACTCTATACAAGGGAGAGTAGATTTCACTGAAGATAAAATATATTCTTTAGCTCCTTCAACGAAAAATATATTTGATAATTTAGATGATTATGTAACAATTACTTTATTTGAATCAAAAGATCATCCCATTAATACTGCTCTAACAGCCAGGGATGTTAATGACTTCTTATCTGATTTAAATGCAAGATCTAAATTTGTAAGAATTAAGCATAGATATCCAGACGCTAATGAAAAAGATGCTGAAGAATCTGAAATATTAGGCATACCTCCTGTACAGTTTAATATCCGAAGGCAAGGGGAATTTCAGATTAAAACAGGATATTTAGGTATGACCATTGCCTATGCAAATAACAAAGAAGTTATTCCATTTATAGAATCACTTGATGGATTAGAATATAAAATTACATCTTTAACATTTAAGATGTTAAATGACACAAAAAAAACCATAACTTTTATCAATCTCCCTTCATCTAAAAATGATCAATATGGTATGAGTTCATTTATATCTTTATTATCTCAACAATATAACATAAATATAGTTTCCCCTGATGAACTGCAAGGAATTCAAAATCTACCAGATGTTTTTATTTTGCCTGGAGGTAGTTATGAAAATATGAAGATTGATTCTATCCAAACAATTCAAAACTATATTAATCAAGGAACTAGTTTCTTAATACTGATTGATACTGTAAATATTGATACCAACAGAATGATTGCTTATCAAAACGAATTTAGTGGATCTAAATATTGGGAAAATTATGGAATAATTGTAAAAAACAATATTTTATTTGATATGAATTCTTATGAAACATTGCCATTTAGCACGCAGTCAGGAGAAGTATTATTACCTTATCCTTATTGGTTACGAACACCTCCATTGGATTCTAAATCTACAGGGAAGGTAAATTCTATTTTATTTCCTTGGACTAGTTCAATAGAATTAATCAAACCATTAATTAATAATATTATTGTAGAACCATTAATCACTACATCTCCTACAGCTTCAATACAATATGACTATCAAGATTTAAGTCCGGGGGCAAATTTTGAAGCAAGTCGAGATAATACAGGTGTTCAGGTAATTGGAGTCAAAATACAAAATAATGACAAATCAAGTAACATTCCTATCAGAGCAATTCTAATAGCCGACTCAGATTGGCTTTCAGATTTTATTGCAAGTTCAAATCAATCAAATTTTGCTTTAGGTATGAACATGGTAGATTGGTTAGCACAAGAAAATAAATTAGCAGATATAAGATCAAAAGTAATTAGAGAAAGGAAACTTGACTGGAGTTCAAAAGGTGAATTTTTCAGCCATCAAACACTTACAAAAAATCTAAATTATGTACTAACACCAATTATATTTATTATCATTGGTTTTTATAGATATTTAAAAAGAAAATCAATTCAAAAGAAAACTTTTAGCGATGAAAAATAAACCCACATTTATATTATTCTCTATATTTATCATACTAAGTATAGCAATTGCTGGTGTAAAAATATTAGTATCAAATACAAATAATCTTTACGATGATTCAGGCATCATTTTCATTGATCAAAAAATAATTGACAGGGTCACAATCAGTAACAAATCTCAGTCTTCACAACTATATAAGGTAAATAATTCATGGCGAATTGGCAAACAAGAAGTATTTAAACCAAAGCTTTCATTGTTCTGGAAAGCAGTAAACAATATTCAAAAATCAGAATTGATATCAGTAAACCCCAAAAATTTTAATAGAATAGGTCTTAATGAAAATGAAAGTACTTTAGTTCAATTCTTTTTACAATCAACACTACAAGAAGAATTCATAGTTGGAAAATGGGAACCGGAAACAAAAACATGTTTTATTAAAAAAATTAACCTTGATGAAGTTTTTGGATTTACCTGCCCATACCCAGATATATTTGCAACAAATCCAGATATGTGGAGAAATCCTATTATCTCAAATTTCCCAGCAGATGAATTAGCTGCCATCAGATTTTCCTATCCAAGTGAACAATTTGAATTAAATTTAACTGAAAAAGGATGGCAATTGAACAATCAGGATAATATAGATATTGATTCATATAAAATTGCAAGGTTTGCAAATACTACACAATTACTTTTAGCTGATGGGTTTTTAAATGATTCAGAATCAAAAGATATAGATTTCAATCAGTCTGATGCACTAATTACTTTAGTTCCAAAACCCAATTCACCATCAAGGATAACACGACTAAGATTAAAACAATTAGATGAAAAAAGAGTTGCTGTTAAAAATGGAAATATACCAATAATTTATTATATTTCCATTTCAAAAGCACGAGAAATATTATTAAGAGAAAAAGATTTTATTTTACAAGAATAATCCTAATTAACTTTCTCCAATTTTCTTAGGCCATTATAAACTGTTCCGTTATAATGCGGAACTTCTAGCCCTAAGCTACCCAAAACTGCGACACAGACTTCGGCAAGATAAATATTATAATCACTATCAACTGTAAGTCCATGAGGAGCCATTAATTGCTTTTCACCGTATCCAAATCCTTCTCCCCATCTATCTATTAATTCTCCATTTAAAGAATACAAACTAATTCTTGGCCCTATATTGGGAACATCTTTACTAACAGGTAATCCATAACCCAATTCCCCAACATATAATTTGCTATCAAAAATTGTTACAGTGCAAGGTCTATGCATATTAACAATTTGATTAATAAATTTACCGTCCTGATTGAAAATTTGTACTCTATGATTTTCTCTATCAGCAACATAAAGCAGCCCTGAATCATCCATAGTTATATTATGTACAATATTAAAATGCCCAGGATCAGTTCCAGGAGCTCCCCAAGAAGTAATAAGCTCGCCATCTAAATTATATTTATGTACAGATGAATTTCCGTAACCATCACTTATAAATAGAGCTCCATTTCTGTAATCAACTGCTATATCAGTACAGCGATTAAATGGAATTCCTGAATGAAGTTTAGATGGTTTGTCAGGAATGCCTATAGTAAGTAATCTTTCTCCTTTGGAATTATATTTGCTGACTGTATGATTTCCATCATCTACAAACCAATAAAAATTTTCAGAATCAACTCTTACTGAATGAGCTCGTTTTGTAAATTCACCTTTGCCAAAACTGCCTATATATTCACCATTAGTGCTTAAAATAATTACAGGAATTTCTCCTCTTACAAATACAATTAGTCTATTTTCATGATCTATCGATATTCCTGCAACTTCATCCCATACAATTTCATCTGGAACTTTATACCAATCAATTTTTGAAATATAACTTAGCATCTATTACCTCCAAATAAGTAAAATATTATATAGGTATTATGACACTAAATTAATCTCTTAACAATTAATTATAAAAAGTATTATAATGTATAAAAGAAACTGCATTAACGGAGAATAAAATGGGAAAAATTGAAGATAAACTTAATAAAATGGGAATTGAATTACCTGTAGAACCACAACCTATAGCCAACTATGTACCAGGAGTTCGAACAGGGAATTTATTATACCTTTCAGGATTAGGTCCAAGCGATCCAAGTATGCTAGGTAAAGTCGGTAAAGATTTAACAAAAGATGAAGGCTATGAAGCTGCAAAATCTACAGGAATTGGATGTATTGCAAGGTTAAAAGGCCAAGTAGGCGATCTTGATAAAGTTAAAAGAATAGTAAAATTATTAACCATGGTAAATTGCACACCTGATTTTGTCGATCAACCAACAGTGGCAAATGGTTGCTCTGACCTTATGGTGGAAGTATTTGGTGATAAGGGGAAACATGCAAGATCTGCTGTTGGCATGGGATCACTTCCAGGTAATATTCCTGTTGAAATAGAAATGATTGTAGAAATAGAAGATTAATTATTAATAATATTTCTAAAGGAAAACATGTTTTTAGTAAGAAGGGTATGTCGTACAGAAAGAGTAAATGCTTGGAAAGTAGCTAATCTACTGACCAAAATATGCAATGCTTATGAAGAAAACGGTAGAGATAAAGCAACAATTTACATAGGTGGTGCGGGAACACCAGCTGCAGAAATTACAGTTTGTGCTGAATGGACTCAAGAAACAATTGCTGCAAACAGAATGCCAAATGTACCTTCAGCTGTAAAAGAAAATGCACCTAAACTTATGGAATTAATTCAATCCTACGATATAGAATTTTTCGAAATTGCAACAGAAGATAAAATCGAAGAAAGAGGATAAATTTATTTAATAAGTAAAATTAAATTCTTTGGATTTTCTGCAAGCCTTCGCACGTACCAAGGAAACCATTCTTCACCATAACTAATTAAAATTTTTAAATTCTGATCAGAATTTAAAATTTCATCCTGCAAATCCCTTCTAATTCCATAAAGCATACTAAATTCATAATGGGATTTATCAATTTTATCTGCATTTATCTTATTGATTAAGGAATAAATAATTTGGTGATCATGAGTTGCAAAAGAGGGTATCAAACCATTTTTAAGTATATTTTTTTCAAGCATAATATTAGCTAATTTAATATAATTATCATATATTTCATTCCTGTTATGCATTGATACACTTGAATCTTCAGCATAAGCACCTTTAACTAATCTGATATAAGGAGCAATATCTAACAATGATTCAAGATCATCTTCAGAGCGATATAAGTATGATTGTAAAGTAATACCAATATTGTTATGTTTTTGAATTAATTTTTTATAAATTTTCAATGTTAATTCCAAATATATATATTCTTCCATATCAATCCAAACAAAAGTATTTTTTAAATCTGCCATATTTAATAATTGTTTCAAATTATCAACGCATAATTCTTCATCAATATCTAATCCAAGCTGTGTTAATTTAACTGAAATAACTGATTTAAGTGAACGAGAATCTATACTTCCTAAAGCATCTTTGTATTGTTTAACAGTATTTAATGTTTGAGTTTTAGTTAAGGAATTTTCACCTAAATAAGTAATAATTGTTCCATAACCAATATCTTCAAGTTCTGAGCATTTGCTCAAAGCATGATCCAATGTTTCTCCTGGCATAAATCTTAAAACAGATTTCTGAACAAATTTATATTTGGGTAATTTATGTGAAATCCAATAATTTTTAGAAGACCACAAAAGTATATTTCGTATTAATGACATTTTAGAAAAATAAAAAATAAATTATACTGAGATAAACAATTATATATATATTATATTATTAAAATAATAAAAGTTAACAAATGAATCAACAAAAACAAATTAGAAAATGGGAAAATATAAATTGCCCTGTACATAGAAAATTATCTCACAATACCGAAAACTATTTATATGCAATGTATTTACTAAATGAAAAAAACGAAAAAATCACAGCAAGTACTTTATTAGAATACATTAAACAATTACCTTCTTCCGAAAATTTAGGTACAAGCCTGCCAACTGTTACTGGAATGCTTAAGAGAATGACAAGAGATCACTTAATAACAAAAGATAAAAATAATGAAATATTCTTAACTGAATACGGCAAAATTTCAGCTAAAGAACAAACTAAAAGATTTAGACTTGCAAGTAAATTTTTGCATGAAATATTAAAAATTGAACTTAAAGATGTCTTTCAGGAAGCTCATAGATTAGAACATGCAATGTCACAGGAAGTAGAAAATTCTATTGATAAATTACTTAATTATCCTAACAAAGATCCTTTTGGACAAACTATACCCGGTGTGAATTTCAATGGAAATGAACAAAATTTCCCTCTTACTAAATCAATTACAAATGAATTATATATTATTTCTAAAATTCCTCCAGAAAATCCAGAATTTGTAGAATTCCTTAACAAAAACAAAGTTCTTCCAGGTAATAAAATTTCAATAAAAGAACTGTCTGTTACAAGAGGGATTATTACTATTAAAATAAATAAAAGTACTGTAGATCTCGGATTAAATATTGCGAAAACTATATGGGTGAAAAACATTTAAATTAATTAAAATTATTCCATTTAAATTGATATTTTCTTCCATTTAACAATATTCCTATACAGGTTGATCTAACAAAGAATTTATATGTTATCAGGCATATAAATGTTGTTAAAATAATTGCCAAAAGAAATTTAAATTCTGCAAAAAGCTCAAATTGAAACATGAAAAATGTAATAAATGTAACAATTGGTAAATGAATTAAATACATCCAATATGTTCCATCTGAACAAAATCTTAAAATTGAATTATAAGATCCAAATTTATTTTCGGCCAAGCCAATAAATGAAAAGGAAAATAATATTGAATTAGAAATTTTTATAAATATAAAAGGAATCCAAAAAACAGGGAATTGCTCAAAATCAATTGAAATGTATTCCTCTTCAATCAAAGTGTGAATCAAGAAAAATAATATGGCTGATAAAAAATAATATTTCCAATTATGAATAATATTATGAAATAATTTTGTATTTTTATACAAACTGTATCCATAGGCAAAATAAATACCAGTGGAAATCGGATTACCAGCTAATTCTGTCCCCATATCATTGAGACTACATATAGTTAAAATTATTATTAAAGTGATTGGGATTTGGAAATCAAATAAATTTTTTGCGATTAATGATTTTATAAAATTAAAAAAAATTATTAATTTTGAAAATTTCAATATATTCAATAATTTTAAAAAAATCAGAGAATAAAACTTATAAAATATAATAAATAGAGTGATTATAATTAAATGCCACAAAAACCATAAATGATGGGGTTGATGTCATTAGAATAAAATAAAGATAATTTTTCCGTATATCCATATTTAAATATCCATGGGATAGTTGCACTCATTATAAAAGTAAAAATAATTAAAGGTAACACTATGCGTAGAAATCTGTTTTTCCACCAATAGGTCCAACCATATCTACTGACAAATAAGCTAGCAAAAAATCCTGAAAGTATAAAAAAAACAGGCATACGCCACAAATGTATAAATTGAAAAATGATAGCAATTAATCTCGAATCATCATTATCAGAAGGCCAAATCATACTTTCACCAAAACCCATGTATGGTAATGCTGCATGTAAAATAATTCCAAGCAGCATGGCAAAACCTCTTAGAGCATCTAAACCATGAAACCTCTGATTAATTGCAGGCATAATATCTTATAGAATTTTTAAGTAAAATATATAAAATTTAAATAAAATAAAATAAGTTTTATGCTAGTTATTTAACAATTGCAGGGATCGCAAGCGCAATCTACGCATTTGCAATTTGGGTTGACACATTTTTTTTCTGACATATTACCTCCCTTGAATTCTACGAATATATGAAACTAAAGCCCATCTTTCTTCCTCTGTTAAAATTGAATCATAGGGAAGCATACCTGATGCAATAGGTAAATCATTAGAATATTGAGCCAAACCTGTTCTAGATCCCTTAGATATAAATGCAAAAATCTCACCACTAGTAGATTGTACTGTTTTATCAGATAATAAATTTGCAGGATACGCACCTTTATTAATGACTTTACCATCATCTAATTTTTTATTTACATAATTCCTATATTTTCCATTGCCATCTAATTGTTCTCCATGGCAATACACACAATTCTCAGCATATAACAAAGCTCCTTGACTGGATAATTCGTCATCATCATACTCAGAAGGGATAGTTAAAGATTTATATTCTTCAGGAGTTCGATTTATTTCTTTCCCATTCATAGGAACTGCTTCAGGATTTGGCATAATCCTTGGAATCTCCTGACTCTTATAAGATGGCTGATAATGCATTTCACTAAATATCACTATTGCATGACTTCCTGATCTAGGAACTGCAGGCATATCTAAAGTCGCAGTCTCTCCTAAAATGTTAAGTTCACCTGTTTTGATATTCGCAGCACAAGCTGTTAAAAGTAATATTGAAAATAAGAATAAAAGAAATGTATATCTCTTACCTAAATAATTTGTCATTCCCATCCTCTTTTAGTAGATTCCGCTCCAAATTTTTTTAAAGTATCTTCAGCTTTTTTAATTCTCGATTCACTAACAGTCACTACTAAACCAATATACCCTTCAGTCATAATACGTTCATCATAAGCTCCCATAAATATCCTTGGTAATCTTGATTCAAATAATGCACCTAGGATAGTTACAATAACTGAAAATAACAATGTCATTTCATAAAAGATAACAAGCATTGGAGGAATAGATAAAATTGGTTTTCCCCCTGTTACCAAAGGATATGCTAATTGTGTTCCAACAGTAATTATCAATGCTACTGTAAATCCTATTACAGCTCCAAATATTGGATATCTAAATAATTTATGATGTGGTTCTGCCTCGCCAAATGTACCTTCAGGATATGGTGATCCGGTCATAACCTCTAATTCGTTATCTTTATAACCTGATTTACGAAGAGAAGATAATGTATCTCCTACTACATTCTCATCTACAAACAATCCTAAAACACTTTTATTAGCCATAATTTACTCCCTTACTACTGCTGAAATATTTCTTTTACCTATTTTTATTATATGCCTGAACCTCATTCCTTCTTTGACATCAAAAGGAGGGATTATAGGAAAGATTCTTGCAAAAACCAATATACCGCAAATAACAAATGCAAATGTAAATGCAACCAAGCCCATCTCAACAAGACTAGGTGAATAAGATCCCCAATTAAAGCTTAATTCTGTTCTTCTGGATAATCCGGGTATAATAATCAAAAAACGTTCTAACCACATACCTACATTAACTAATATCGTTGTAAAGAACATCCACTTAGCACTTCTTCTTATATTTTTAAATAACCATGCACTTACCGGTATTATATAAGCTGTGAATAAAAACAAAATAAATAAGTAATTCCATGGAGATTGGAAAACCTGCATATTTCTCAATGCTATTTCAGGATCTTCCAAAGGATACAAAGCAAAAATCCATTCTAAAAATAATGTGAAAAGCCATATGGTTGCTACAATTACCAATAATCTCCCTATAGCATCAAAGTGATCAGGTTTAATATATTTGTCCAATTTATATAGCCATAGCAATCCTGCCATTAAACAAGCAACAGCTGAAACACCTGAATGAATAGCTCCAATAATAAAGTAAGGAGCAAAAATCGTGGAATGCCAGCCTTCAACTGCAATGGAAACTGCAAAGTCCCATGAAACTATACTATGTACAGAAACGAAAATAGGTAGTACTAGTGCAGATAATAAAATTGGAGCTGTGGCTTGAATTTTCCACTGTCTTGGTGTTCCTCTAAATCCTAAGGCAAGGACACTATATATAATTTTTGGAATTTTAGATTTAACTTTATCTCGAACTAATGCTATATCAGGGAGTAGACAAGTATAAATAAACAAAATAGTGCTTAAAAGGTAAGTTCCAACTGCTACAGGATCCCATACAAAAGGAGATCTAATATTAGGCCAAATTCCTCTCGCAAAATCATATCCTATTACTACTGGCGGCAAAGGTGTTATCCAATATATTCTCCAGGGTCTACCAACATGAAATAAAATATTACTAAGAGCAGCAATCAAAGAAAATAAAGTTAAAACTTCAGCTGCTCTAGTTATAGATCTTCTCCATTCTGCCTGAGTTAATCTTAATATAGCTGAAACCATAATTCCTGCATGACTAATACCAATCCAAAAAACAAAATTAGTAATATATGCACCCCAATATACTGGTCTTTTTACATTAGTGACACCTAAACCACTATATAATTCCCATACATATCCAGATAAACCTAATAACATAATCAAACCAAGGGAACCTATTGTCATCCAAAACCATTTTGGTGATCTTATAACTGGAGATAATAAATCATCCGTTATTTCCTTATCCGATAACTGTGTATGTTCTTGCATTTATATAATTTCCATATTTAATAAGGCTTACCCTCTACCAAAACTTCAGTATGATGGTATTTTTCATGACTCCCGTAAAGAATATATTCCCTATTTTCCCATAAGCTTATAATAGGAACATACTTAGATATAATTAAAATTAAAAATATTGGTAATGAAATTGCTCCTAAAAGAACCATTATATCCACAATACTTGGAACATAGATTTCGGGTAAATTGGCAAATCTATGTGTATTTTCATCTATTGTTCTATCTAAAGAATAAGCCGAAGAATAATGTCTGAATCTATCTAAAAAGTTCCCAATTAAAACGCTGATAGCAATAATAGGCGGACCATAAAAGGATTTTCTTACATTATTCAATATTAATAATGTAAAAGGAATTATAAAAACAAAAAATATTGTACCCAAAAATACAGGAAGATATTTGCCAAACATTAAAATTTGTAAAACATCTCGTTCATTAGGTTTTTTACCATACCATAAAACCATCAAGCTAGATATAAAAAACCAAACCCACAATAATGAAATGCCAAATAATAATTTACCTAATCCCCAAAATTGATCTAAACCTATATATTGCTTATACCCACCCCACTTCCAAGCAATAAATACAGCAATAATTAATACAGCCACACCACCTTGAATTGCATTATGAGCTTGAGTTACAGGATATAATGAGTCAATCCAGCCTGGAAGTAATGTCATCAAAAAATCTGAAGCCAAACAAAAATGAACAGTTATTAAAAGCATAAAATAAAAAATACCCAAAATACTTACTCTTTGCCTCAACGAATTCCACTGTTTAGTTGAACCTACCCAGCCCCAAGACAAAAATGAATATATTTTATTTTTTCCTTTTGAATTGTCTCTTAAAATCGCAAAGTCAGGACGGGCATTTATCCATAAAAGTGCTAAGGCAGTTAGTATAAATGCAATCATTACAATGGTAGTCCAGATATGCGGGGAATAAGCAGGAACTTTACCTGGATCATAAAACCATAATGTATTTCTTCCATCTTCAAGGCTTGGCAATACCCATAAGATTGGTAAAAACATTAAGAGTCCGGCTATACCTGAAATACAGAATATTTCGGACAATCTAGATACAGGACGGCTCCAGTTACCTCTTGCAACTTTTGTAGCCATAGATAACATAGGTGCTCCCATAAAAGTAGTGAATATAAAAACACAAGCAGTAACATATACTGACCAGTCACTTAAATTATCAAAACCATTAATAACTTTAAGGATAGTTCCTAATATACCTATGACTGAAAAAATTGCAGTAAGCATCAAAGAAATCCTAAACATGCCCCCTCTTTTATGCAAATGTTTATCTATCAGGTCTTTTGAAGGAGGGACCTTTCCAAGAGATCTTTCGATAACTTTCTCAGGATATATTAATTTCCCTTTTCTAGTTTTGCTATCGTATTCTAATTTCATATTTATTTAATTTGAATGTGATTTATTTTTTTCTATTTTCTTTAAATATATAACATTAGGTGACGTGCCATAATGTTCCATCAAGTGATATCCTCTGCCACTTTTTTTACTTTCTTTTTCTTTTATTTTAGAAACTTTACTATTAGAATCATTCATGTCTCCAAACACTAAAGCTTCTGTTGGACAAGCATTTACACATGCCGGATTAATTGCTCTAGAGCCATCATCTATTTCAAACCCATTTACATTAGCATCTCTCTTTGTTCTTCTAATTCTCTGAATACAAAAAGTACATTTTTCCATAATACCTCTTGATCTAACTGTCACATCAGGATTAAGTTGATTTTTCAAAGAATCAGGCCATTCAGCCTCCCAAAAATTAAAAAATCTAACCTGATAAGGGCAATTGTTAGCACAAAATCTGGTACCAATACATCTATTATAAACTTGTACATTTAAGCCTTCGCTATTGTGGTACGTAGCATATACTGGACATACTGGTTCACAAGGAGCTTCATCACAATGCTGACACATAATAGGGATGAATCTTGCTTTAACATCAGGAAAAGTTCCCTCCCAATATCTCTCTACCCTAATCCATTGTATTACCCTGTCTTCATCATAATCTGATTTTTCATTTGATGGTATATTATTCTCAGCTTGACATGCCACGACACATCCCTGACAGCCTGTGCATTTATCTAAATCTACTACCATTCCCCATTTTGATTGTTTCATTTATGACCTCTCTATTTAATGATCAGAATCTGATGATTTTATTTTAATAATATGATTATGAGGATCCCGTTTTGTTTCCTCAAATCTACCCTCAAATTTAGGTATTTTAATATTGCTCTTGGTTTTCTTTATATTGACTTTATTTGAAGCCCACGCATGAGCACCAGTATTAGGATCATACGATGTATTCATAATAGAATAAATATTTGTACCAAATCCTGATGTATATCTACCTGTCTTCTGTCCTCTTCCTACTGGCACTGACAAAACATTTGGAGGAGTAGCAGGAGTAGGATAAGCTACTGCTTTAATTTTACGTCCATTACCATTATCAATCTCTAAAACATCACCTTCTTTGATTTTTAATTTATCTGCTTCCTGCTCATTAATTTCAACCCATGTTTCCCATGCAATAGTTGTCATAGGATCAGTTAATCCTTGCAACCAAGGTAAATTAGCTAAGCTTCCATCAGAAACTGTGGTTTTAAAAGGGATTAAATGATAAGAAGATTTGGAACTTGAAAATTCAGGACTGTTAATTTTTGGCCATTGTTTCAATTTTGTTTTTTCCAATTTGGAGACTTTTGATTTTACATCCCACCATCCACCTCTAGATAATAAACCATTCCAAAAAGTTTTCAGATCATTTGCTCTTATAGAACCTCTGTTTAAATTCATAATATTTTTTGCATCATCCATCAAAACATCTTTCATAGTTTTGCCTGAATATTTATTCTTAAAATCCATAATTTTAGATAATTCCATAATAATCTCTTCTGCACTTTTAGCCCCCGATTGTCTTCCCTTATTAGAAAATCGACTTTTTACTATTGGCTGCTGAAATCCTACAACTTCGTATCCCGGACCAATTACAGGAACATCATTTCCCCATGATTCAAACTGAGTATTTAAAGGGAGAATAATATCTGCATATTGAGAAGTATCATCAATAAATGAATTCATTGAAACTATAAATCCTAATTTACTCAAAGATGATTTAAGATTTATATTACCAGACACTGAATAATTCAAATCTACCTGATTAATAAATAATGAATTAGTAGTGCCTGAATCTATATCTCCAATAAGAGATAAAATTTCCTGATAAGAACTAGTTGTCCTTGAAGAATGCAAATCTGCTAAAGGTGAATCGGGATTTAATACCAATCCACCCTCTTTATTAATATTCCCCAAAAGCAAATTTAATGCATATATAGCTATCATATTAGATGAGCCATTTGTATTGGCGGAAGCAGTATCACCTCCGATAATTAAAGGATGTTTTGATTTAGCCAATTTATGAGCCAAGTCAACTATTTTATCTGGTTTTACACCAGTTATTTTAGAAATTTTCTCAGGCATAAAATCTGAAAGATCATTTGAATTAATCTTCTTGGCAAAATCTGTATTTACTAATTTTTCAGAAATCAAAACATATGCTATTGCAGAAGCAATCATACCTTCAGTTCCTAATTCACAAAATATCCATTCATCAGAATTGGTAGCTGTTAAGGACAATCTAGGCTCGATATGATATAAATTACCTCTTGGTGAAGTTCTGAATTTTCCATACTCTCTTCCAAACATTGCCTGTGAATAAGAGGAATTCAAAAAATCCATTCCAAAATTGAGCACCATATCTGAATTACCAATATCCAATTTTGGTATATTACCTGAACCAGTAATTATATTTAAAGCATTAATTAAATTAGTATCTTCAAAAAAAGAATAGCTTAATAATTTATTCCCAAGCTCATCTGAAAAAGCACTAATAACAGAACTACTTCTTCCTCCAAGCGGTTTAGTTACAAATCGAGATTTATCATACCCCAAAGTATTTAATTGATCATTGATTCGCTGATAAGCATCATTCCATCCTATTTCAATCCATTTACCACTGCCTCTATTTCCATCTCTTACTAAAGGTGACTCTAATCTTTCAGGGTGATATAAAATTTGCAATTCGGCTTCATTGGAATAACTGTGAGCACCTGTATTACTAGGATAATCTGAATTACCTTCTACTTTTTTTGCTCTTCCTTCCATTATCCTGACTGCAAGGCCTTCGCCATTAGATCCAAGTGTAGCGTACCAATTATCTATTCCAGTAACCTGGTCTTCAGGAAGTTTGTTAGGAGACTGAAAATATAATTCTTCTTCAGGAATTCCGCAAGCACTAAAAATTATAGCTCCTGTAGCTCCTCCACCAATTAATTTTATAAAATCTCTTCTGGTTAAATCCATATTATATATTCCTCAATAATGACAAGTAGTACAATCAGTTGAAGCACCATTTGCTCTATGGCAATCGACACACCATCCCATTTTCATAGGAGAAACTTGTTTTACTTTATTCATAGATGCCACATCTCCATGGCAAGTAGAACAAACTTCGCTTGCTTCTATATTATTTTTCTCAGATAATTTTTTTATATGTGGCGGGTGATAAAATTTAGCATGATCAGGAAGTCTGTGTACCCTTACCCAATCAATCGGTTTGCCTCCGTTATATGCATCTCTGATCTTTTTGATTTCTTTATTATCATCACCAACTACTCTGTGGCAAGACATACAAAATTCAACAGGTGGTATAGCAGCTGCAGCTGCACCTTCTGTTCCAAAACGATGACAATAAGTACATTTCATACCCAGGTCCTTTACATGGGGAGAATGTTTAAAAGCTATCGGTTGATCAGGACCTTCATCAAAACCAAAAAGTGGTTGAGTCCACCATGCAGACCCAACGAATAAAACAGCAATTATTAATATTACTAAAGTTATTAAAGTCCCCAAACATGAAATCAACAAGATCTTTGGACTTATTTTTGGAACTCTAAAATCACCAGGTATCAATTTTTCCCCTTCATATAATTAAATCCAAAAGTTTGGCCAGAATTTATTTAATACATCTCCCGCTATAATTGCCCATACAGCCAAACCAATGTATAGTGCCGCTGATCCAAAACCCCCCATATAAAATAAAATTCTCAAAATTTTCCAATATTTGCTAACTGATCCTGATTCAACCAGAGAAGGTATAATAGCATGAGCCAATAACATATTCCCTGAGAATGACAAGGCACAAACCAACATTAACCAAATGTTATTTACAATAAGATGTAGTTCTTTCCAATCTTGTTGTGTTAATGGAATCGGATCCAATTTTACCTCACATAAAAACTCTAGTGAAAAGTATCACACAGCTAAATATCCACTGTCAATAAAGTATAAGGATTTTTTACATTAATTCAAAGTATTTAAATGCTGAACCTGTATTCATTAATAAAATTTTTTCATCTTTATCTACTTTTCCTTCGCTTACTAGTTGGTTTAAACCAACATAAGTTGCAGCTCCTTCCGGTGCCGGGAGGATGCCTTGCTTACTTGCAATTAATCTCATAGTATGAATCATATCCTCATCTTCTATCGCCGCTACACCACCACCACTTTCTCTTAAAGCTTCTAATATCAAATAATCTCCCACTGCAACAGGCACTCTCATCCCTGCTGCTTTTGTAGAAGCATTTTCCCATAATTCTGCATGCATTTTATTTTCTCTAAAAGCTTTTACTATAGGAGCACATCCTACTGCCTGAACAGAAAACATCTTTGGCCTTTTAGAACCAATCCAGCCCAGTTCTTCCATTTCATTAAATGCTTTCCACATTCCTACAATTCCAGTCCCACCTCCAGTTGGATAAACGATAGTATCAGGCAAATTCCATTTAAACTGCTCTGCAATTTCATAACCCATTGTTTTCTTACCTTCTTGTCGATATGGTTCTTTTAAAGTTGATACATCAAATAAATTTTCTTTATCAGCAAATTCATTTGAAATTCTGCCTGCATCATTAATTAAACCATCTATTAAATTCAAAGAAGCCCCGGCAAGTTCTGTTTCTTTCTGATTCATAATAGGAGCATCTTTGGGCATAAATACATGGGCTTCTAAATTCCCTGCTGCTGCATATGCTGCCATTGCTCCAGCAGCATTCCCTGCTGAAGGCATTGTTACTTTTTTAACTCCAAGTTCTTTTGCTTTTGATAAAGCTGCAGATAAACCTCTCGCTTTAAAAGAGCCAGTAGGATTAAGTCCTTCATCTTTTATGTAAAGATTTGAATAGCCTTCAATCTGTCCTAAATTTTCTGCGTGAAATATTGGAGTAAATCCTTCACCTAACGTAATAACATTTTTAGGATCTTTTACAGGCATCATCTCAAAATATCTCCACATGTTAGGATCCCTATGAATAAGATCTTCTTTTGATAATGATTTTTTTACTGCATTAATATCATATCGTGCATACAATACTCTGCCACATTTAATACATAATTTATTTAATTCATCTATAGAATATTCTTCTCCACAACCCGGGTAAGTACATTCAAGATTAACGACAAAACTTCTCATAAAAATTAACCTGCAAATATTTTAATACAAAAAGATTATAGAATATATTTAATATAAATATTTACCATTTAAAACAATATAGTTACAAAATAATTAAAAGTCTTATATAATTTTTATTATTAATTAATAAGACAATATAATCCGTGACAAATATGACAACTCCAATAGAAAAAATATATAAAGAAAAACACTCTAAATCAGAGCAGAAATTTAAAGAAGCAATGAATTTATTTCCAAACGGAGTTACACACGATGCTAGGATGACAAAACCTTTTCCTTATTACATCACAAATGCTCAAGGATCTAAAAAATGGGACATTGATGGAAATGAATACATTGATTACAAATCAGGTCATGGGGCAATGTTATTAGGCCATGCTCACCCTGAAATAGTTAAAGTTGTTAGGGAAACAATAGCAAAAGGTAGTTTACCTGGAGCATCTACTGAACTTGAAATTGCTTGGGGAAAAGCTATAAAAAATTTAATACCATCAGCGGAAACAATAAGATTTACAAGTTCCGGAACAGAAGCTGATATGCTGGGAATGCGAATAATGAGAGCTTATACAGGCAAAAATAGAATTATTAAATTTGAAGATCATTTTCATGGCTGGAGTGACGGAGCATCAGCCACAGGTGGAGCTGATGACAATTGGGAATTTGGTATTCCAGCCCAAATTTTAAATACAATGATTGTTATACCTCCAAATGATATTTCTATTCTTGAATCATTATTAGATAAAGATGATGATATTGCAGGCGTAATGTTAGAACCAACTGGTGCTCATATGGGGCAATACCCAATAAAACCTTCTTTTCTAAAAGAGCTCAGACAATTATGTACTGATAAGAAAATTGTTCTTATGTTTGATGAGGTTGTAACAGGATTTAGAGTTGCCAAAGGAGGAGCAGAAGAACTGCTTGGGATAACACCTGATATAAGCTCATGGGCTAAAATACTTGGAGGAGGATTACCAGGGGGTTGTGTTACTGGAAAAGCTAGATTTATGGAAATTCTAGAAAAAAAACCTGGAGGAAAAGCAATATATCACCCTGGTACATTTAATGCTAATCCATTATCTGCTGCGGCAGGGGCAAAAGCTCTAGCCATAGTAAGAACTACTAATGTTAATGAAATTGCTGCAAAAAGAGGTCAACAATTAATATCCGGATTAAATGGAGTATTATCAAAATTAGAAATTCCAGGATTGGCATACGGAAATGATTCATTAGTTCATTTCAGATTAGGAATTGAAGCAAATTCTGTAGAAGATATTATCAATTTGTCTAAAGAAGATGAATCAAAATCTTATGATAGTGCAATACATAATCAATTAGGATTATCTTTAATTAATCAAGGAATAGACACTTGGTCAGCATCAAGATTTATAATGATGGCAGAACATAGTGAAGATGATGTTAATATAACTGTCGAAGCTATGGAGAATGCATTTATTGAAGCAAGAAATCAAGGTACCATTTAATAATTAAAGTTAAGGTGATTTATTAAAATTATATTTATAAAATTTGTATTTTATTTATATTTTTTTAAGAGAAGTATTAAATAAATACATTATTATTCCTGCAAAAAGTAAAATAACACCTCCAAACATTAAAGAAATTAATACTCCAAAATGTTCAGTTAACAGAACTTTGTCTAAAAATCCTCCCAATGTTCCAACCCATAAACTCCCAAGAGACATAAAACTAAAAGACATAATAAAAATACCTACAACTCTACCTCTGAATTCTTCAGAAACATGAATCTGTATTGCACTCATCACTGAGGTTGCGTACAAAGAATTTGCAAAACCAATAATTAAAATAATAATAGCTGCCAATGGTATATATTGATACAAAATAGAAGATCCGGCAAAAAGAATTAAAAAGAATCCTGAAAATAGCATACTTAAACAAACTCCTAGTCTTTTATTTGGAATTCCTGATTTTGCAAAAATGATTGTTGGTAAAACTGAACCAATACCAGCTGCAGTCATTAATAAACCTGTCCCTTTTGATCCAACTTTAAAAATTTGTACTCCAATATATGGCAGCATGTTCAAATAAGCATAACCTGATAAATAAACTAAAAATGAAAGGCTAAGTAAAACTAGCATAGGTTTGTTTTGATATATATATTTCAATCCATCAAATGCATCAGAAATTGGATTTCCATCAATAGGTTTTTTAGGATTATATAAAGGTTTAGTTGTATTAAACAAAATAATAAAAATTAAAATAAGTAAAGATGAGCAAAGTAAAGCAAAGCTTCCACCATACACTGCAAAAATAAAACCTGCTATCAATGGAGCAATAACTCTGGTTCCCTGCCATGCAAATAAATCCACTACTACACCACTAGATAAATTTGTTCTATCAAGTAATGATGGGAAATATGACATTTTTGCAGGTAATTCAAAAGCAGTTGAAAAACTTATTATTGCAGCAATAATATAAACATGCCAATATTCAAGATGCCCATTCGCATAAGAATAAGCAAAAATAATAAATATTATTGCCTGAAATATCTGAGACATTGAAACAAGCAATTTTTTATTAAATCTATCTGCTACCGCTCCTCCAAATACATTGAAAATGATTGTTGGCAATGAAGCGTATAAACCTAACATACCTAATGCTTCAGGTGTTTTATTCAACTCATGTACAATCCAAGATTCTGCAAAAATAAAGATCTGAACAGCATGATAGGAAAAAATATTTCCTATAAAATAAATTTTAAAATGTCTAGATCTTAATGCTTCAGGTAAAAATTTCATCATAAAATTCTATCATATTATTTATTTTTCTAAATAAAGATATAGCAATAAAGAAATAATTATTAAAATCACTAACAAAATTAAAATAGTTTATAAGATCAATTACTTAGTGGGCAAGGCTTGAACTCGCACCACCCTAAGACCAACAGATTTTAAGAAACTTGCAGGAATGCATGGAATATAATAGAATCAGGATATAGGTATTAGTTATTTAAATTTATCATTAATAATCCTCGATAATATAATTTAATTAATTTCAACCCAACGCAAAGTTAGTCAATTATCTATCTGTTATTTTTAACTAATATTACTGAATATTATTGGTTTTTACATTTGTTATGATCACAGACAGTGGCATAGTCAACGATTTTAAGAAACAAAAGGTAACTTGTTTGTAATTTTGCTTTGAGTAACTTTTTTATAAGATATAAAGAATATTATGAAATGTGTAATAATTGCAGCTGGAAAGGGAGAAAGATTACAAGAAAAAGGAACTAGCAAACCGCTTGTTAATTTTCTTGGATTACCATTAATAGAACGTACTATTCGTACAGCTAAAAAGGCTGGTGCGAATGAATTTTTTGTGGTAACCGGGCATGAAAAAGATCCTTTAGAAGCTATTTTAAAAAAATTAAGTGAAGACACAGGTTTAGTAATACATACTATCTATAATTCTGAATGGGAAAATGGGGCAAATGGTTTTTCTGTACTCAGTGTTAAGGATAAAATAAAGGAACCTTTTTTATTATTAATGTCAGATCATCTGTTTGATCCATCTATAGTCAGAAATTTATTTTCACAATCAAATAAATCTGATGTTGTTTTGGCAATAGATACAAAAATTAAAAATCCAATGATTGCCCTAAATTGTGTTACCAAAGTTAAGGTTGATAATAATAAAATAACTAAAATAGGAAAAAATTTAAAAGAATACGATGGCTTTGATACAGGAATATTTTATTGCAAACCTTCAATTTTCAAAGCCTTGGAAATATGTATAAAAAAAGACATGGGGTTTTTAACAGATGCAATACAATATCTAGCAGACAAAAGTAAAGTTAACATTTTTAAGATTGATGATAAGTTTTGGGCTGATGTCAATGATCCGGAATCATATCGTAAGGCTGAATCTGAGGTATTAAAAAATCTGAATAAACAACATGATGGAATTATAGCACGATATTTTAATCGACCTATTTCTATTTGGATTTCAAAGAAATTATCTGTTACCAATATTACGCCAAATCAAATTTCAATATTTGCATTTAGCGTTGCATGCATTGCTTCACTTTTATTTTCTATGGGCTCATATATCCCATTAATTATAGGAGGAATATTAGCTCAAATTTCATCTATTATCGATGGTTGTGACGGAGAAGTGGCACGTTTAAAATATCAAGAAAGTAGTTATGGTGGTTGGTTTGATGCTGTTTTGGATCGTTACGCAGATGCTTTCTTATTGTTTGGTTTGACGTGGCATCTATATTCTAATGATGGTGGAAATTTATATTTAATAATAGGCTTTTTTGCAATTACAGGTTCTTTTATGCTTAGTTATACAGCAGATAAATATGATAATTTAATGAAAATTTATATAAACACAAGAAACATACGTATTGGAAGAGATATGCGTATATTTGTTATGCTATTGGGTGCTTTATTAAATCAGGTTAAATTTATATTGATATTTGTTGCTGTAGTTATGAATGTAGAAGCAATAAGAAGAATGATAATATGTAAAAATCCAAACACAGAAACTCTAAAACATACCCCCTTTAAATCAAAGATAAATTCTTAGATCTGCAACCTTTACTCTTTATTAATATTATTTTTTAAATAATATTTCAATTCTTTTACTATCTTTTCTATCTGATAATTTAATTCGTATCTTATATTTATATTTTCTTATAATTTTTTTAATATTTGTCATTTTAATTTTCTTCTTTAATTTTTATATTTTCTTTTTTATATGTGACATTTGTGCCACTTCTTTTTTTTACTATGTGCAACTTGTGCATCTTTTTTATAGTTATATAAAGTGTGTAATGGGACACTTACAAAACAAACCTTTTTTTGTTTTTTAAATCTGTCATGCACATGTTTAACCTATCATCAATAAATCCTAAGCCTTGCCCCTATCTACTAACTCCTTCTATCTATTACTATTACAACTGCCGAACAACTAACTAACCTACTAACGCAACAATCAATTAAATAAGTTTATTTAAACAAAATATTGGACAAAGACAATATCAAATCTTTAATTAAATATTGATATACTGAAGAGAACAATGCCCGGTGGTGTAGTGGTGTCAGGAAGGACTTTGAATTATAAACTGTAGTCTTAATATCTCATAACATTTCTTAATTCCCTATAGTATACACCAATCTCAACTTAATAGCATATAACAGTTATTAATACGCAAGTGGGCAGTATTATTTATTATTCTGCTCAAAGAGTGCTATGTCTAAGCAATTCTTGCACAACTTTAGCATGTGTATTCTTTTGAAGTAAGAAAGTAGCAAACATATGCC
>CATLOZ010000003.1 GCA_950054395.1 uncultured Chloroflexota bacterium | reverse complement strand
GCAATAGTTCTGGCAGCCAGAGCGTCTGCATTAGTTCCAATTTCATCAATAACAATAACTTCAGGCATATGATTTTCTACTGCCTCTATCATCACCGAATGTTGCATTACAGGTGAATTTACCTGCATTCTTCTAGCATTGCCTATCGCTGGATGAGATATATCTCCATCTCCGGCGATTTCATTAGATGTATCAACAATTATGACTCTTTTATTCATTTCGTCAGCTAAAAATTTTGCTACTTCTCGCAACATTGTAGTTTTACCAACTCCAGGAGGTCCTAAAATTAAAACACTCTCCCCTTTTTGGACAATATCTCGAATAATATCTATGGCTCCCTCAATTGCTCTGCCTACCCTCAATGTCAAACCTATAATTTTATTCTCTCTATTTCTTATTGCAGAAATTCTATGAAGTGTCCTTTGTATACCCGCGCGATTATCAGGCATAAACTTACCTACCCCTTTTTGAACATAATCTAAATCTTCTTTCGATATTTCATAGTCATTAAATATTTCTGAACCGTCTGTAAATCTTGCCTCAGGCGGTCTGCCAAAATCTAAAACAATTTCATTAAGATTATCCACATTTTTATGATTAGATAAAATCTCATAAAGGTATTTAGGTAATATTTTGATTAATAAATTTAATTCTTTTTCCAACTAACTACATTTTTACTATTGATAAAAAATATTCATGCATTCTGCTATCATTGGTTAATTCAGGGTGAAAAGATGTGGCTAATAACTTCCCTTGTTGAACTGCTACAGGACCTGAAGGTTTATCTATAGAACACAATATATCAACACTTGAATCATTTTCCACTACTATAGGTGCTCTTATAAAAACTGCAGGGAATTTTCCCTCAATTCCTTTAATAGTTAAATCTTCTTCAAAGCTATCTATTTGTCTTCCAAAAGCATTTCTACTTACTTTTATATTCATTAAATTCAGCGGGGCTGGCCTATGATCAGTTAATTCTCTCGCCATAACAATCATTCCGGCACAAGTCCCCCAAATAGGAAACCCTTCAGAGGCCATCTCAACTAATTTTGTTCTAAAATCATATATATCTATAAGTTGAACAATAGTTGTACTTTCACCACCTGGAATTATGAGTCCATCTACATCATCCAACTGAGATGGTAATCTTATTTCAGAAACATCAGCATTATTTGATTGCAGCATATTTATATGTTCGGCATAGTCTCCCTGAAGAGCTAAAACACCTATATGCAAATTTTCACCAACCTCTCTGTGCCATTTTTTGATCCTCTGGCATAGTTCTAACATCAAGGCCTGGCATTGAAGATCCAAGTCCTTTTGAAATTTCTACCAACATTTCCGGATCATTATAATGTGTTGTTGCTTTTACTATTGCCTTGGCCATAACATCAGGGTTTTCTGATTTGAAAATTCCTGATCCAACAAAAACTCCTTCAACACCTATCTGCATCATTAGCGCAGCATCAGCTGGAGAAGCAATACCACCAGCAGAAAAATTAACTACTGGCAATTTACCGTTATCATGAATTCCTCTAATTAATTCATAAGGAGCTTTTAGATCTCTTGCAAGAGACATTAATTCAGTAGCATCCATAGTTTGAATCCTTTTAACCTCACCTAGAACTGATCTGGCATGTCTTACTGCTTCCACTACATTTCCAGTACCAGCCTCACCTTTTGTACGGATCATTGCTGCCCCTTCACCAATTCTACGTAAAGCTTCGCCAAGATCTCTGCAACCACAAACAAAAGGAACTTTAAAATTATGTTTATTTATATGGTTATTTTCATCTGCAGGTGTTAAAACTTCTGATTCATCAATATAATCAACTCCCATTTCTTCAAGAATTTGGGCTTCAACAAAATGTCCAATACGAGCTTTTGCCATAACTGGTATGGTAACCGCATCAATAATTCCTGCAATCATACTAGGGTCAGACATTCTTGCAACCCCACCATCTTTTCTTATATCAGATGGAACTCTTTCTAAAGCCATTACAGCACACGCACCTGCATCCTCTGCAATTTTAGCTTGTTCTGATGTAACAACATCCATAATTACTCCACCTTTTAACATCTGAGCTAATCCTGCTTTTACTTTCCACGTTCCAGTATTAGTTTTATCAGATGAAACTTTCTTACTTCCAGATTTTAGCGCCATTTTTTTATCTCCTCGAAATAAATTCTATAAATGATTATAACTATACTAAATCATTTATTGCAATTAAAAATATTAAAAAATTCTTATTGCGGCAAATCACTGCAAACAGTTTCAACAATTAATCGTGTAACAACATAGGGATCCATATTTGCAGATGGCCTTCTATCTTCAAGGTATCCTTTTTTATCAGCTACTACCTGCCACGGTATTCTAATAGAAGCTCCTCTATCTGATACTGCATAAGTAAATTGATCTATAGATTGAGTTTCATGCAATCCTGTTAATCTTCTTTCATTTCCTTCCCCATAATTTTTTATATGTAATTTATGAGTTTCACTTAAAGCTTCACATCCATCTATAATAGCCTGATAATTTTCTCTCATTGTTTTTGTTGAAAAATTTGTATGTGCTCCAGCCCCATTCCAATCTCCTGACACGGGCTTTGGGTCAAGCGAAGGTTGTATTCCATGCATCTCACCTATTCTAAATAATAACCATCTAGCTATCCATAAATGATCACTTACTTCTAAAGTTCCTATTGGTCCAATTTGAAATTCCCATTGCCCGGGCATTACTTCAGCATTTATCCCAGAAATGGTTAAACCTGCATCCAGACACATCTCAAGATGTTCTTCAACCATTTCTCTTCCAAATATCCATGAGGCACCTGTACTACAATAATAAGGTCCCTGAGGTTCAGGAAAGCCTTCTTCTGGAAATCCTATTGGAGCATTAGTAAAAGGATCTAATAAAGTATATTCTTGTTCTATACCAAATAAACTTTCATGAGTTTTGTATTTTTCAGCTATTTTTGAAGCTTGAACTCTTGTGTTAGTTTCATGTGGAGTCATATCAGTATTCAAAACTTCATTAAGAACTAAAATATTATCATCACCTCTTATAGGGTCAGGGCAAATAAATACCGGATTAAGTACACAATCTGAATTATTTCCTGTAGCCTGATTAGTGCTAGATCCATCAAAGCTCCATATTGGAGGAGTTTCTCCGAAAGTAAGAATCTTAGTTTTAGATCTAAGTTGGGGTGTTGGTTTCGTACCATCAATCCAAATATATTCCGCACAGATTTCCGGCATTGTATACTCCTTTAAATAAGTAATTAAAATAAATTTCAATTATTTGTATTTAATAAATAATTTATCAAAATATTAAATACATGTACAATGCAATAAATGAATGAAAACTTTAAAATAGAAAAAAAATTAGGAATAACATTTAAAAATCCCAAATTACTTGAATCTGCATTAACCCATTCATCGTTAAGATTTGAAAATGAAAATCTAGAATCAAATGAAATACTTGAATTTGTTGGTGATTCTATTATGTATTTCATAATCACAGTTCATTTATATAAAAATCTAAGATTTAATGAAAATAGTGGGAAATTTTCAATAATCAGATCTAATATAATTTCAAATCAAACATTTACAAAATTTGCAAAAAAAATCAAACTTGAAAAGTATATTAATGTAAGTAAAGGCCAAAACAAAGTAGGGATTACTGATTCAATGTTATCAAACTGCTTTGAAGCTTTAATTGGAGCAATTTATATTGACTCTGGAATAACAAAAGTAAAAGCATTTTTTTGGAATAATTATACTAATGAAATAAAAAATCTAATTAAGAAAGGACCTGTAAAAAATACTAAAATGTTAAAAAACGAGGAAAAACAAAAATCTATTTAAGATCAATAGGGAATTTATTAGCTAGTTCTTTTACTTTATTTTTTATTAATTTTGATTCTTCCTTTTCTTTTAATATTCCAATTATACAATCGACGATAATTGAAATTGCTTCAGCATTCATACCTCGTGTAGAAATTGCAGGAGTTCCTATTCTTATCCCACTTGCCACCCTAGGTGGATTAGAATCATAAGGAATTGTATTTCTATTTACTATTAATCCAACTTCAGCCAATTTTTCTTCAGCTATTTTACCTGTTAAATTAAAAGGAGTAACATCAACCAATATCATATGAGTGTCAGTGTCACCTGTGACAATTCTAAGTCCTTCAGCAGATAATAATTTTCCTAATAGTTTTGCATTACTAATTACAAGTTTTTGATAATTGACAAACTCATTAGTGCTTGCTTCTGCAAAAGCTACTGCTTTTGCTCCTATAGTATGCATCATTGGTCCGCCTTGAATATTTGGAAAAACAGCTTTATCAATAGATTTGGCATAGATATTTTTAGAAAGTATTATTCCTCCCCTAGGACCTCTTAAAGTTTTATGTGTAGTACTGGTAACAACATCAGCATATTTCACACAATCACTATGTAATTTTGCTGCTACTAAACCCGAAATATGTGCCATATCAACGATCATCATACAATCAATTTTTTTACAAATACTTTTTATTCTTTCGAAATCTATTTCTCTGGGATAAGCTGTGAATCCTGATAAAATTGCCTGTGGATTTACTGTTTGCGCATGTTTTTCTAAAGCTTCATAATCAATCTGTTCGGTTTCTCTATCTACATTGTAAAATTCAAAATTATATAAATTACCTGAAAAATTTACTTTTGAACCATGTGTTAGATGCCCTCCTTGATCTAACGGTAAAGACATTATTACACTCTTAGAATCAAATAATGCTGAATAAACTGCCATATTTGCCTGAGCTCCACTATGGGGTTGTACATTTACATGTTCAGCACCAAATAAATCTTTAGCTCTTTGAATTGCCAATATTTCTATCTGATCAACGTATTCACAACCCCCATAGTATCTCTTCCCAGGATATCCTTCAGCGTATTTATTAGTAAATATTGAACCTTGTGCAGTTCTTACTGATTTACTAGCATAATTTTCAGATGCTATAAGAACAATAGACTCGTTTTGTCTAACAATCTCTTTAATTAGAATATTTTCAAATTCTCTATCCATAATTATCAAACTTCATATAAAAATATTCTATAATTAAAAATATCTATTCACAATGGTAAATATGAATAAGTTTATTGTTATATGTATTGACGGCTGGGACTACGAATATATTAATTATCATAAAATGGAATTCATTTCTCTGAAAAAAAGATCATTTACAAAACCTGTTAAAAGCATGATGCCTTCAGTAACAAATGTTAATAATCTATCAATTATTTCCGGAGTTTATCCATCAAAGCATGGGATATGTTCAAATTACCATTATTCTAAAAATCTAAATCAGGGTACATATTTAGAAGATAACAAATATGTGATGTCAGAAACTATTTTTAATATATGTAATAAAAAAAACCTTACTAGTATATTAGCTACTTCAAAAAATAAATTAAAAACGTTATTAATAAATAATAATTTTAATAATAATTTAAGCTATTCCACAGAAAATCCTTCCACATTTTTAATAAAAAAATTTGGTGAAGCGCCCAGCATATATACTATAAAAGCAAATTCTTGGACTATCTCAACTGCATCAATGCTTATATATGAAAAATCCCCTGATTTTTCATATATTTCATTAACAGATTATCCTATGCATAAATTTAAACCCGAAAGTACTCATTCATTAGAACATTTAAAATTAATTGATGAATCAATTTGCGAATTAATAAATAAAAATCCAGACTATCAAATATTTATCACTGCTGACCACGGAATGTCTGATAAAACCAAATTAGTTAATATAGAAAATGAATTAAGTAAATATAATATACATTCAGCTGCTATACCAATCATTAAAGATAAACATGAAATTCATCATTCTAATCTTGGTGGATCTATTTACTTATATCTAAATGATCTTTCGAACCTTTTTGAATCTAAAAAGATACTAAAAAGTGTTGATGGTATTGAAGATGTTTTAAATAAATCGGAAGCATGTCAGAAATTCAATTTAAATTCTAACAGAATAGGAGATTTGATGATATTAGGGCAAAAAGATGTTGTATTTGGAAATTCTGATATTTCGCTAATTCCAAATGATTTAAGATCTCATGCTTCAACATACGAAACAAAAATCCCATTGATAGGAATAAACACAACTAAAAACCCTGATTATTTTATTGAAAACAAATCGATTGGAAATTATATTATAGATTCTATCTAATATATTTATGGTGAAAAAATGAATCAGAAATTAAATCAGTTACTTGATAAACAAAAAAATCAATATATTTCTAAAACTAAAAAATCATATGAAATGCAAAAAATATCTGAGAAATACATGCCCGGAGGAAGCACTAGAACAACTCAATGGATGGAGCCATATCCATTCTATGCAGATAACGCACATGGCTCAATTATGACAGATATTGACGGAAATAATTATCTAGATTTTATGATAAATGCTACCAGCCTTATTCTTGGGCATTCATCTGAAGAGGTAAAAAATGTTTTAAATACTCAAATACAAAAAGGTACTGCATATAGCGCCCCAACTGATGGACAAGCAAAATTGGCAAAACTAATTACAGATAGAACTCGTTCAATGGAAACATTAAGATTTACTAACTCAGGTACAGAAGCAACCATGATGGCCATCATGGCAGCAAGAGCGTATACACAAAAACATAAAATAGCAAAATTTGAAGGTGGTTACCATGGTACACATGATCATGTATCTATTAGCGTATCCCCTAAAGCAGAAGATTTAAAAGAATCTACTCACCCAGGTATCTTGCAATACCCTGGACAACCTAAAAGTTTACTTAATGATGTAATAGTCCTTCCATTTAATGATATTGAAAAAAGCAAGGAACTTATTAATGCTCACAGAGAAGATTTAGCATGTCTGATAATGGAACCTGTTATATCCGGATTAGGATATTTGCCTCTAAAACAAAATTTTCTTCAATTTACAAGAGATATTACAAATGAATTAGATATTGTTTTAATCTATGATGAAATTCAAAGTTATAGACTCGCTCCCGGCGGTGCTCAGGAAATTTTTGGTATAACACCTGATTTAACTTCATTAGGAAAAATCATAGGTGGAGGATTGCCAGTAGGTGCTTTTGGTGGTAAAGAAGAAATAATGGAAACATTAAATCCTTCAAGTAATAATTACAAATTATCTCATGCAGGAACATTCAATGGTAACCCTTTAACTATGGAAGCTGGCGCTGCAGTTATGTCTACATTAACAAAAGATAAATATACAAATATGAATTCTATGGGTGACTCTCTCAGAATAAAATTAAACTCTATTTTTGATGAACTAGAAATAGATAGCCAAATTACGGGAATTGGCTCTCTTTTTGGAATAAATTTTAATAGCAATAAAATTAAAGATTACAGATCTTTTATTAACAATAACAATTTGTTAACAAAAGTTTTATTTATGGGACTTTTGAACAACGGAGTTCTTATGCAAACTAAAAATGCAGGAGCTCTAAATATCAAAACAACGGAAAATGATCTTAACAAATTAGTTGGATTAGTAAGAGATATTTCTACTGAAATAAAAAGTAACCTTTAAGGAATCGCTCTTCCTGGTGTAAGACCTGTAGCTTTATTATTATGTACAACTAATTCCCCATTTACCAAAACATTTTCAATACCTACTGGATACTGAATAGGATCATCATAAGTTGCCAAATCGTTAATATTATCGGCATCAAAAATAACAACATCAGCAAAATTTCCTTTTTTAAGTACTCCTCTACCTGATAATCCAAATCTTTCAGCTGGATTTTGCGTCATTCTTTGGATCATTTCTTCAAGTCCATTTTCCCAAAAAGATCTTCTTAATCTTCCTAGAAATCTAGGAAAACATCCATAAGCTCTAGGGTGACAATATTTACCCATCGGTATTGCATCACTACCTACCATATAATCATCTCGTTTTAATAAATTTATAGCATCTTCATTCAATTGACTCCATACCCTGACATTTATTGGGGGTGCGCCTCTATAACCAAGTTGTAATTTGTTATCCCTTAAAAGTTCACATAATGTTACTTCTAGTGATTGATTATTCATTTTTGCTAAATCTGAAAGACTCATACCTTCTAATTCTGGATTATTAGGAGAATAAGAAAACACTGCATCCTTAAAAGCTTCTCTTCTATAAGGGGATAATTCTTCTATCATAGTACTAACTATTTTTTCAAATTCATTTGGGTCATTTAACTTTTTTATAATCTCGTCCGGCCCACCTTCATGCGCAAAAGTAGGTAAAAAACTTAATGGATATGTACTACCTGTAGGGTAAGGATATAATTCCAAAGTAACATCTATACCTTCAGATTTCGCTTCATCAATATCTTTCATCAATTCAGGGACTTGTCCAACATTCAACGCACTAGTCCTAGTATGTGAAAAATGAACTTTCACCCCAGATTGCCTACCTATTTCAAGAGCTTCTAAAACACCACCTCCCATAAAACCTCTTTCTGTATTTCTATCCCTTAAATGTGTAATATAAACTTTTGAACTATCACTAACAATTTCACATAATTCAATCAATTCTTTTGTATCAGACCATGCATTCGGGTAATATGACATACCTGTCGCTAATCCAACAGCTCCCTCTTCAAGAGATTTATATAAAAGCTGTTTTGCTTTTTTCATATCATCCCCTAATAAAGGCCTATCCAAAAATCCAACAGTTTCAATTCGTAAAGCTCCATGTGCCACAGGATAAACAGTATTTATACTACACTTTTTATCATAATGTGATCTAAATTTTTCTACTGAAGACATATCTAGGTCATCAGGAGGATTGCCTAAAATTCCCGCTAAATATCTTTTATTTAATAAATAATTTTCTTTAGATAAAGGGGCATAAGAAAGTCCATCCTGGCCAAGTATTTCAGTTGTTATACCTTGTCTTATTCCATTTTCATGAATAGGATCAATAAGTAATGCCCCATCTGAATGAGCATGTGTGTCAATAAATCCTGGTGATAATGTTTTTCCAGTTGCATCAATTATTTTTTTTGCAGATGCATCTTTTAAATTTCCTATTTGATCAATTTTATCCGCAATAATCCCTATATCTGCTTTTGATGCCTTTTTACCGGTACCATCAACTAAATTTCCATTTATTATTAATACATCGAACATTTATAATCCCTAGTGAATTAATATTTAAATATAATATTTAATATTTATAATAACTATAAACAGTAAAATTATTATTACCGACTAAATCATGGAAAACAACTCTAAAATAACTGATATAAAAAATTTAAAATATAAATTAAAAAGAGAAGGATATTATTGGAGTGATATTTTTGATCATACGAATTCTAAAGAAACTTTTCTGTCAATACATATAATAAAAACAAACTCTGGAGCAACTTTACACATACATGAAAACGAAGAAATTATATTCGTAATAAAAGGGTCTATTGAGGTAAGAATTGGAAGGGAATTAATAAATGTTAAAAAAGGACAAGTAGTTTTAATCCCTCAAAAAACAGAACACTCTTTAAAAAATCTAAACAAGGAAGAAGTAAAAATAGCAATTATATTTGCAACAAACAATCCTTTTTCTAAAACTAAATATCTAGAATAATATACCAGAAAAAATCTAATGAAAATTATAATACCTATTACAGATATTAAAAATCAGTCTACTAAAGCTAATGAACAAATAAAAATTATCTTTGAACCAAAAATAAAAAGAATAGTCCTAGTTCCAATAAAAATTAAGAAAACTTCATCTGAAAAGGATAAACAACTTTTAGATTTTAAATTATTCTATTCCAAATTCCGACAAATTCTTAATAAGCACAATATAAATATTGATGAATACAAAGTAATTCACATACAACTCAATAAATTTTTATCACAATTACCGCCTCATAACACAATGATGCCAATTAAAACATATAAAAAAATGAACCTTGATCTTGTGAAATTAAAATCTGAAATATATCAGAATATAAATTCTAATCATATTGTTAATATCAAAAATGAAAATCATTTGATTAAAAATTTACACTTAATTCAAAATGCTTCTTTTAAAGATAGTTGGGGGTTTTCTCCTAATTCAATAAAAGAAATTAAAAACAAAATTCAATCGAAAAATAATATACAAGACGGAGTTTTATTTTACAAAAAAAGCAATAAACCTGAAGGATATGTATGGCTTACAAGAAATAATGAAAATAATAAAACAGCACATGTTTCAATGATTGGAACACTCCCTCAATCAAGAGGAAAAGGAATAGCAAAAAAATTATTGGAAAGTTCAATTAATTTTTTAATTAAAAACAAGTACCAAAACCTTATTTTAGAAGTTGACAATGATAATTTAAGTGCAAGAAATGTGTATAAAAAATATGGGTTTAAGGATATAGAGGAAAGTTATTGGTATGAATTCTCAGACAAGGCATTTAGATAATACATCTTCAAATACTGATATTAAATCCTCTGAAGATTTTCCCCAACTATAATTCATAGCATGTAATCTGGAATTAACTCCAAATAGTTCTCTTAAAGGTTTGTTTTTTAATAATATTTCCAAATAATGCATCAATGATTCCGGGGATTTGTTAACAGATAAAAATCCAGTTTGACCATGTTTTACAACAGATTTTAATCCTCCAACCTGTGGAGCAATTACAGGTAAGTTACATGCACTTGCTTCTAAGGCTGCTATACCAAATGTCTCATATGCAGACGGCATTACAAAAACATCTGCAGCAGATAAATATATTGGCAATTCATCATGATCTATTGCACCTAAAAAATTTACTTGATTACTTAATCCATGTTTTAATTTTAAAGAATTCAATCTTTCTAATTCATTTTGTGATTTACTATCACCACCAATTATCAATAATCGTACATCAAAGTCATCACTGATATTCAGAAAACTTAACGCATTTATTAGTACATCATAACCTTTTATGGGTTCGAGTCGACCAACTGAAAGTAGGATTTTAGTAGTTTGTGATAATCCTAATTTTTCCCTAGATTCAAATTTATTTTTAGATTTAAATTTTTCTAAATCAACGCCAGGAGAAACAATATATATATTATTGTCAGATTTATAATTTAAAATTAAATTTTCTTTTTCCTGGTGTGTTGGAACGACAATAGCATCACTTTTTTTTATTAAATCTAATTCATTTTCAATTCTAAAATCACTTTCATTCTCCAAATAATTAACTGAACGTTTTGTGAGACCCATAGTATGAAAAGTAATTATGTGAGGAATTTTTAATTTCTCTGAAATAAGTTCCCCTACTATTCCAGACATCCAATAATTTGAATAAATCAAATCATATTGTAAATTCTGTTCATCAATATAATTAATCAAATTTGAAGTAAACAAATCTATATAATTATGCATCTGATGTTTTTCTTCAGCCAAATCTCCAGCATTTAAATGAATTACTTTAGAATTATTATTGATTTCTATTTCTAGTGGATCACGAATATCGTGTTCTCTAGTAAATATATCTACTGTATGTCCTTTAGTGCCTAATTCATTGGAAATTTCATGAAGATAAATATTCAAGCCTCCAGAATCTTTGCTTCCCAATTTATTTTCCGGGCATGTGTGATAAGAAATAATTAATATTTTCATAAATTCACAGACTAAGTAATTGACAATTTTATCTCAAACAACTTAATATCCTCTCCTCCCAAATCATATTTATATCTTTCATTACCTCTTAAAAAATTGAACGCCCGTTTATTATTTTCTATTGATTGTTTTAATGCCATAATTTTACTTACAAGTCCAACACTAAAAGAATTGTAATCTAAGGAATAAGCACTATTATACAAAAAATATATATTTGCATATTCTATCACTATACAAGCAGATATTAAGATATTTCCATCATAATAAGAAAGAATTTTTAATTCATTTTTTTCAGCAAAAGCAAATAACATTTTATTAAAAAAAGTTTTACGCTGATCTGTTAAAAATTGTTTTTTATCTTCTCTGCTATTTATGAATAGCTGATAAAAATCTGATAAAAATTTTGATAAATCTTGATTACCTTTAATAAGTTTATAATGAAAATTTTGTGACTCGAATTTTCTTAATTTCCTTCTGATTTCATGTCTTTGTTTTTTAGTTAAAGCTAATAAATAATCATCCCATTCATCGTTGATATTAAATATTGGAGTAACATCTTCTTGTTTAATTTCTACATCTGCAAAATCTATTAATTTATCCGCATTTAATAGATTAAATAATTCAGAAGATTCAGGAATTGATTGCATAATTATTGTGTAATTCTGGTACCATTTTTGTGATTTCAAATATGATAAAAGCTCAATATAAATTTCTTCGTAAAATTCGGATATATAAATTATGTCTCGATAATCAAATAAATCTTTATCTCCTAGTATAGAAACATTTTTATTATCCTGATCAACAAAAATAGGTGCCAAACCTACCAATTTATTATTATTGTAAAAGAACAACATTTTAATTTGAGTTAAATCATCAACAAAGGTTTCAACCCAAGAATTATAAAAAGTAAATGAAGAAAAAGGATGTGGGAAATCAGATTCGATTAACAAATTATCCCATTCAAGCACTTTTTCTTTGGAGTCAATCCAAGTCAATTCAATACAATTTATTTTAACTATAGGATTCATAAATAATTATTATATAAATTATGATAATAAAAAGTTTTTTAATTCTTCAAATTCAGGGTTCATTTTGTGGATTTGAAAATTTAAATAATTATTTGCAAAGTCTGGATCTTTCAAACCATTTCCTGTCAAAATACAAACAATCGTTTTCCCCGAAAAATCATATCCTAATTTCTTTAAATGATAAAGTCCTGCAACAGTAATACACGAAGCCGGTTCAGCAAATATACCTTCCATAGAAGCTATAATTTTATATCCTTCAACAATGCTATCATCATCAATCGCATCTATTTTTCCAGATGATTCATGTAATGCTTTTTCAGCAAATTCCCAACTTGCCGGATTTCCAATTCTAATTGCAGTAGCCACTGTTTCCGGATTTTCAATAATTTTTTTATTTACTATTGGTGCTGAATTTTTTGCTTGAAATCCAATCATTTTAGGAAGATTAGAGGTATTTAAATCATTGTAAATTTTAAAACCATCCCAATAAGCAGTAATGTTTCCAGCATTCCCAACAGGAATAAACACTTCATCAGGAGCATATCCAAGTTCATCTACAATTTCAAAAGCACCTGTTTTTTGCCCGTGAATTCTGTTTGGATTAATAGAATTAACTAGCTCTATATCTTTTTGTTGTTCAGATATTTCTTTTACTAAATTTAATGCCTGATCAAAATTCCCATTTATAGAAACAATTTTTGCTCCATATGCAACTGCTTGAGATAATTTCCCTATAGCAATCTTTCCTTCAGGAATCAAAACTATTGTTTCTAAACCGCAATATGCTCCAAAAGCTGCTGCTGATGCACTAGTATTTCCAGTTGAAGCACATATAATTTTTTTAGAACCTTTTTCAATAGCTTTTGAAACAGCCATAACCATTCCTCTGTCTTTAAAAGATCCTGACGGATTACATCCTTCTAATTTAAAATATAATTCCTTACATCCTATTTCTTTATATATATTATTAGATTTAACTAAAGGTGTATTTCCTTCTCCTAAACTAAATATAGGAGTATTATCATTAATAGGTAAAAATTGCTTATATTTTTCCAACAAATGCATCATATTTCCTTGTAATTAGTGTATTTTGGAACTTGTACTATATTTAACCTCTGTGATAATTGACACAATTCTACATGTTATTTATGATATTATCTCACTGAAAATATAATATTTAAAGCAGAGACAGGGATTAGTATGAGGAAGTTTGGGTTTTAGCGAGTCGCGTATGGTGTAAGTCGATATCTCAAATCTTCAGAACTCACCCTTGAGTGCTATCTTGAATAATTAGAGATAGCCGGGATTGGCCCGTTATCGCTTACATAAGTGGCTTTCTAATAATAGCAATTAGGGTGGTACCACGGGTAACATATCCCGTCCCTTTGGGGCGGGTTTTTATTTTGAAAAATGAAACATAAATATGAATAATAAATTAATGAACGGATCACAAATGGTTTGCGAATCTCTAATCAGAGAAGGTGTTGAGCATATTTTTGGAATTCCTGGTGGAGCTATACTTCCATTATATCAAGTACTTCCAGAATATAAAAAATTAAAACATATTTTAGTTAGACATGAACAAGGAGCAGCTCACGCAGCAGATGGCTATGCTAGAGCAACCGGAAAAGCTGGCGTAGCTTTTGCAACCTCAGGACCAGGAACCACAAATCTAGTAACTGGAATAATGACTGCAAAAATGGACTCTGTCCCAATCGTTGCAATTACAGGCCAAGTGGGTAGGCCAGTAATAGGTACCGATGCATTTCAAGAAACAGATATTACAGGAATAACACTACCAATTACAAAACACAATTATCTTGTAATGGATATAAACGATCTAGGTGAAACAATAAAAGAAGCATTTCATATAGCCACCACAGGTAGGCCTGGGCCCGTTTTAGTTGATATACCAAAAGATATTCTTCAAGGAAATGGTGTTTTCAATTATCCCGAAAACGTCAATATACCTGGATACAAACCCAATACATCAGTGAATCAAAAACAAATAAAACGTGCGTGTGAACTTATAAAAAAATCTAAAAGACCAGTTCTTTTAGCAGGTCATGGCATTAAAATATCAAAAGCATATGATGAATTATTAGAATTAGCAGAAAAATGCCAAATACCTGTCATAAATACTCTGTTAGGGTTAAGCTCTTTCCCTGCAAATCACTTCCTTTATTGCGGATGGCCAGGTATGCATGGAATGGCTTACTCTAATCTTATACTAGATCAATCAGATCTTATAATTGCTGTAGGAATGAGATTTGACGATAGGATTACTGGAAATCCTGACAAATTTGCATTAGCATCTAAAAAAATTCATATAGATATTGATGCTTCTGAAATAGGCAAAATAATTCATGCAGATGTTCCTATAGTTTCAGATGCGAAAATTGCATTGTCAAATTTAGTAAAATCAGTCGAAGAAAAAACACATGTTGCATGGTTAAATCAAATAGACAGGTTAAAAAACAACCATCCAAGCCTAGCGCTAAGAGACACTGAAAAATTACTCCCTCAATTTATAATAAAAGAATTACATGAATTGACAAATGGGGATTCAATTATTGTAACCGGGGTAGGTCAGCACCAAATGTGGGCTGCCCAACATTATACATTTAATGATAAAAATAAAATCATCACGTCCGGAGGTGCTGGAGCAATGGGCTATGAAGTACCAGCAGCATTAGGAGCTCAAATAGGAAGACCAAACGAAATGGTATGGTCAATTGCCGGTGATGGAGGATTTCAGATGACGATGTCTGAATTAGCTACAATTTCTGAAAATAACCTCCCAATCAAATTTGCTATTATTAACAATGGATTTTTGGGAATGGTGCGACAATGGCAGGAACTATTTTATGAAAAATCTTATGTATCCACATCCTACAAAGGTATTCCAGATTTTGTAAAATTAGCAGAAGCTTTTGATATTTATGCCTTAAAGGTTACTGACAAAACACAAGTAAAACCTGCAATCCTAGATGCTATTAAACATGATGGGCCTGTGTTAATAGATTTTATTGTTGAATCTGAAGAAAATGTTTATCCCTTCATTCCGTCAGGAGCAACTGTTCAAGATATGATGGAAGAACCTTCATCGCAGGAGATTAAACAATGACCATTAAAGATACAAAAAACATTATTCCTACAAGAACAGTTACAGCATTAGTAAATGATAAACCCGGTGTTCTTAACAGGATAACAAGTATGTTAAGGAGAAGAGGTTTTAATATACAAAGCTTAGCTGTTGGGCATAGTGAAATAGACCATCTTTCAAGATTAACTGTAGTAGTTGAAGGCGGAGATGATATAGTTGAAAAAATTACTAAACAATTACATAAACTTATAGACATTATAAAAGTAAATGACATATCTGATGACAATATAGTTTCAAGAGAACTTGCTCTAATAAAAGTAAACTCTGACACTAAAACTAGAAGTGAAATCATGCAGATAGTTGCTATTTACAGAGCTAAAATTGTGGATGTAAGCTCTTCTTCAATCATTATAGAGGCTACCGGTGATGATCAAAAAATTCAAGCTCTACAAAATTTGCTGTCTTCATTTGGATTAATTGAAGTAATGAGAACAGGATTAATTGCAATGAACAGAGAAAAAAATAAATAAAAATGGAGTAGGAAATGGCAAAAATGTATTACGATTCTGATGGTGACTTAAATTTATTTGATAATAAATCTATAGCTATCATAGGCTATGGCAGCCAGGGACACGCACATGCTCTAAGTGCTAATGACAGTGGAGTAGATGTGAAGGTTGGCTTATATAAAGGGAGTAAAAGTTGGAAAAAAGCTGAAAATGATGGCTTAGAAGTAGGCACAGTTTCCGAAGTATCTCAATCATCAGATTTAATAATGATGTTATTACCTGATACCATCCAGCCTAAAGTATATAAAGAATCTATAGAACAACATATGAATAAAGGTAAAACTCTCATGTTTGCTCATGGTTTTAATATTCACTATAACACAATTACACCTCCAGCTAATGTAGATGTTGTAATGGTGGCACCAAAAGCCCCTGGTCACAGAATGAGAGAAGTATTTACTAAAGGATCGGGAGTTCCTGGACTTTTAGCTATACATCAAAATCCATCTGGAAATGCTATTTCCACAGGATTAGCTTATGCAAAAGCAGTTGGTTGTACTCGGGCTGGTGTATTAACTACAACTTTTAAAGAAGAAACTGAAACAGATTTATTTGGTGAGCAAGCTGTATTATGTGGCGGGACAGCACAATTAGTGAAATATGCATTTGAAACATTAGTCGAAGCAGGATACCAACCAGAATCTGCATACTTTGAATGCCTTCACGAATTAAAACTTATTGTAGATTTAATGTATCAGGGCGGATTAAATTATATGCGTTATTCTATAAGTACTACAGCTGAATACGGAGATTTAACTAGAGGCCCAGTAATCATTGACGAATCAGTAAAAAAAAATATGCAAAAAGTTCTTAAAGACATTCAAGATGGTTCTTTTGCAAGGGAATGGATAAATGAAAACGAAGAAGGATTACATAAATTTAATGAATTGAGAAAACAAAATAGTTCTCATCCTATAGAAATCATAGGAAAAGAATTAAGAGGTATGATGCCCTTTCTAAATGATTCGTCGGAATAATATATTTACATTAAAGAGGTTTATAGATGGCTAATGATAATAAAATTCTAATTTTTGATACCACTTTAAGAGATGGCGAACAATCTGCAGGAATTGGCCTGACAAAATTTGAAAAACTTGAAATTGCCACACAATTAAACAAATTGAATGTGGATATCATTGAAGCTGGTTTCCCAGCTTCATCACCAGGGGATTTTGAGTCAGTAAAATTGATATCAGAGAAAATCAAAGAGCCAGTTATTGCGGCATTAGCTCGCTGCGTTCCATCCGATGTTGAAGCAGCTTGGATTGCAATTAAAAATGCGGAAAACCCGAGAATACATGTATTTATAAATAGTTCAGATATACAAATAATAAATCAATTAAAAAAAGACAGAGAAGAAGTGTTAAATATGGCAGTATTTTGTGTGGAAAAAGCCAAAAAGTATTGTGATGATGTTGAATTTTCCCCAATGGATGCTTCAAGGACTGACATGAACTTTTTATATCAATTAATCGAAGCAACAGTAAAAGCAGGAGCCACTACAATTAATATACCTGATACCGTAGGATATACGATGCCATGGGAATTTAAAAATCAAATTGAAAATATAATTCATAATGTCCCTGGAATGGATAAAATAGTTACAAGCGTCCACTGTCATAATGATCTAGGATTATCTGTTGCAAATAGTTTGGCAGCAATTACTGCAGGCGCAAGACAAATTGAGGGATGCATAAATGGATTAGGAGAAAGAGCAGGAAATGCTGCCTTAGAAGAAGTAATTATGGCAATCGAAACCAGAAAAGATTTATTAAAAGTAGAAACTGATATTAATACTAAAGAAATTTATAAAACTAGCCGTCTAGTTAGTGATATAACCGGATTTCCAGTGCAACCCAATAAAGCTATAGTTGGAGCTAATGCATTCAGGCATGCTTCAGGAATACATCAAGATGGTGTAATAAAATCAAAATCTACTTTTGAAATTATGGATCCCAAATCAATTGGTCTTACAGGTAATACACTAGTATTAAGTAAATTGAGTGGAAGAGCTGGTCTAAAATCCAGACTTGAAGATCTGGGTTATAATTTATCATCTGAGGAAATTAATAAAACTTTCGAAGAATTCAAAATATTAGCTGACAAAAAAAGAGAAGTGACAAATCAGGATTTAGAATCATTAATGTCAAACCAAAAAAGATCTGAAAGATCTTCGGGGCAATTCGAATTAGTTTCTATTGATATAGAATCTGGCTCAAATAAAAACCCCACAGCTAAAATAGATATTAAAAATACGCAAAATAATAAAATTAAAAGGTCAACATCAACTGGCACTGGTCCTGTTGATGCAATCTATAAAGCAATTAATAAGCAAATTGATTTAAAAGTGATTTTAAATGAATGGAGAATAGAAGCTGTAACAGAAGGAATTGATGCTATTGGAGATGCTATAGTGAAATTAGAACATGAAGGAAGCTTAGTTGTAGGGCGTGGATCTGACACAGATATTCTAGTAGCTAGCGCAAAAGCATATATTGATGGATTAAATAAATTATCAAATAAATAACATAATAATCACTATATGAGTAAAATTCACAAAACATTATTTGAAAAAATCTGGGAAGCTCATGTTGTTTATGAGCAAAAAGATCAGCCATCAATACTTTATGTCGATCTACATATGATCCATGAGGTAACTTCTCCTCAGGCATTTGAAGGACTTCGGTTAGCTAAAAGAAAAGTAAGACGCCCAGATCTTACTATAGCAGTTGCCGATCATTCTATACCTACCTGGATAGGGAGGGATTCAATATCAGACCCAATAGCAAAACAACAAGTTGAAACATTAAGTGAAAATTGTGAAGAATTTGGTGTCCAATTATATGATATGTACCATAAAAACCAAGGGATAGTACATGTAATAGGACCTGATCTTGGATTAACACAACCTGGTAAAATTATCGTGTGTGGCGATAGCCATACATCTACAAATGGTGCATTTGGATCATTTGCAATGGGAATCGGAACTTCAGAAGTAGAACATGTATTAGCAACTCAAACATTAAGACAATTTAAGCCTAAAACAATGAATATACATATTAAAGGTTCTTTACCTAATGGAGTGACTGCAAAAGATTTAATATTAGGAATAATTAAAAATATTGGAATTAGTGGCGCTGTTGGCCATGCAATTGAATATACCGGTGAAGCTATAACTAATTTAAGTATGGAAGGAAGAATGACCGTCTGTAATATGTCAATAGAAGCTGGTGGAAGAGCAGGTATGATAGCTCCGGATATGAAAACAATAAAATATCTTGAAGGCAAAGCATTTTCTCCCAAAGGCAAAGATTTCGAAAAAGCAAAAAATAGTTGGCTTAATCTCAAAACAGACGAAGACGCTGTTTATGATAAAAAAATCATCATAAACAGTGAGAATTTCGAACCTTTTGTTACCTGGGGTACTAACCCTGGAATGGTAGCTCCAATAACAGGCAAAATTCCTAACCCTGAAAATTCAACTGATGCTGATGAAAAAATATCCATTGAAAAAGCATTGGAATATATGGGACTAAAACCAGATACAAAAATCGAAGATATAAAAATTGACAGAGTTTTCATAGGATCTTGCACTAATTCAAGAATAGAAGATTTAGAATCGGCAGCTAAAATAGTTGAAAATAAAAAAGTAAATTCAAATGTAAATGCAATGGTTGTTCCCGGATCCACTTTGGTTAAATCAATTGCTGAAAAAAAAGGTTTAGATAAAATATTCAAAGATGCAGGTTTTGAATGGCGAGAAGCTGGATGTTCTATGTGCTTAGGGATGAATCCCGATATTCTGCAACCCCAAGAAAGATGCGCTTCTACTTCAAATAGAAATTTTGAAGGTCGTCAAGGAAAAGGTGGACGAACACATCTTGTAAGTCCTGAAATGGCAGCAGCAGCAGCAATAGCAGGACATTTTATTGATACTAGAGAGATATAAATGAAAGCAATTAATAAACATACTGGAAAAACCGTACCTTTAGATAGGGTAAATATTGATACTGATCAAATAATACCTAAACAGTTTTTAAAAAGAATTGAAAGGACAGGATATGGCAAATATTTATTTTATGACTGGAGGTTTAATCAAGATGGTTCTTTAAATATTGAATTCATTTTAAATAAAGATAAATATAAAAATGCATCTATATTACTGACTGGGGAAAATTTTGGATCAGGTTCTTCCAGAGAACATGCTCCATGGGCATTAAATGATTATGGTTTTCAAATTATAATTGCTCCAAGCTTTGCTGATATATTTTATAACAATTGTTTTCAGAACGGAATTCTGCCAATCAAATTAAGCAAAGAAAAAGTGAAAAAATTAATAGGAAAAAGTGAAAAAATTAATGATTTTACTTTAAACATTGATCTTGAATCTCAACGAATATGGGATACAGAAGAAGAAATATCAGAATATTTTGAAATAGAAAAATTCAGAAAACATTGTCTTCAAAATGGTTTGGATGATATTGGATTAACATTAGAAAAAGAAAAGGAAATCAAAATTTTTGAATCAAACAGATCAAACATTGGCGGTATTGTCAAAAACAATTAGGATTTTTTACTTGATTTGTCTTTACCTAATTTAATGTTTAAATAATTAGTAAGTTTAGATTTTACTGACAGAACATCATTTGTCAAATCAGTTAACATATTATTACTAAAACCTGGAATACCTCTAAATTTATTATATTTAGATCTAAATCTTGATCTAGAAGACATCTGATTTAATTCTGCTAATTCTATCATTAATACTTTTCTTAACAAACTGAAACATTCATCAGGATTTAAATGTAATCCTCCAATTGGTTCTGGAACTATAATATCCACTATATCTAATTCTTTACATTCTCTAGATCCCAAAACCATATTTTTTTTATTTATTTCTGTATTATTATCTGGAATTTTTAATATAGCATTTTCAAGCATTAATCTACGATCTGAAATATCTAAGCTTAAAGCTGCTTCACTACCTCCAACGCCAATCAATACAGACATTGAAGGTGAATTCAATTCAGCCATAGCAAGCAAAGTCCCTCCAAGTGAAACACCTATACCTTTTATTTCTTCTTCGTAAGACAGATCGTGTCCTTTTGTATCAATAAATGTAATTATTGGGATATTAAATTTCGAAGCCAAGCTAATTGCCCTTGTACATTTTCTGAAATCTGTAGATGACAAACCATTTTTTCCAATTGATGAACTTGCATCTTTAATATATTCTTGGGCTACTAACATGACTGTTTGCCCTCCCAATTGTGCTAATCCTGTAACAATTCTTTCACTATTTTCTAACAATCTATCACCTTTGAGTTCAAAAAAATGTTCGAAAACCTTATCCAAAAAAAGTGAGGCCGATGGACGTGATGGATGTTGTGAAATATATTCTCTTTTATCTATCGGAATATTAGATAAAGCGAATTCATTTACTTTTTTATTTTTGTTTTCATAAACTAATTTATGCCGATTATTTAACAAATCAATAATTCTAGATATTTGCTCTTTTTGATGATTTCTATTCACTATAGAATCTATCAATCCTCTGGAAACAAGGGAATCAGAAGTTCTCGATTCAAATTTTACTGACCCAGAAGAATGTTTCAAATCTTTCAAAGGACTCAATCCAACAGAAGCACCAGGTTCAGACATAATAATATCTGAAAAGGTAGCTAATGTCGCATAAGCTTGGCCAGTACATGGATTAGTTAATAATGAAATTGAAGGTATATTAAATTTTTTTGCATTTGCCATAGATAAAGTTATTTTTGCCATTTGCATTATTGAAATTATTCCTTCTTCTAAACGAGTTCCTGAACTTGAAATTATAGAAACAATAGGTAGTTTTTTTGATACTGCCAAATCAATAGCTAACGAAATTTTCTCTCCTGAGATTAAACCTAAATTTCCTCCCATAAATGAAAAGTCTAGTATTGTTAATATACATCTATTCCCTCCAATAGATGCATATCCGGTTAAAACAGAATCATTTAATCCTGTGCGTTCAGTATCCTTTTGGGCTCTCTTAGCATAATCAGGATATTTATCATAAATATAATTAAATTCATTTGGTAATTTCTGATTAAATTCAACATAAGATTCTCTGTCTGTCAGTAAATTTATTCTTTCATATGGTTTAATATAAAAATGAAAATTACAATTGTGACAAATTTTATAAGTAGAATATAATTCAGAATCCTTAATTTTCTTATCACACTGAAGGCAATTCTCTAAAGATTCAATAGAATAATTATCTATCAACTCATTAATTTCATCTATATTTCCATTAGTAGAATTATGATCCAAATTTCAGCCAATCTGTTGATGTATTTTAATTGATTATAACATCTCTTGCTTTAATAGAATTCTGCATTGGTCCTACTATTCCTTCTTCTTCCAATTCATCCATTAATCTGGCAGCTCTAGGATAACCTATTCTAAGCTTTCTCTGAAGGAAAGAAATCGATAACTTTTTAGTTGATTTAGCTAATCCTACAGCATCGTTATACAAGCTATCTTTATTTGAATCTGAATCATCACTGCTTGTTGATTCATTAATTTGATTTAAGTCATCAAAAACATTGATTTCATATTGAGAATTCATAAAAGAATTATTTCTCCAAAAATTAACTAATTTAGATATTTCACTATCATTAATAAAACATCCTTGCAATCTGAATGGTAAGGTAGCATCAATTGGGAGGTATAGCATGTCACCTTTTCCTAATAATTTTTCTGCTCCAGTTGTATCAAGTATAGTTCTTGAGTCAATACTTGAGCTAACACTAAAACTTACCCTACTAGGAAAATTAGATTTAATTAATCCAGTCACAACATCTACAGAAGGCCTCTGAGTTGCTATTACCAAATGTATACCTGTTGCTCTTCCTAATTGAGCCAACCTGCATATAGATCTTTCAATCTCAATCCCGCTAGTCATCATCAAATCAGCCAATTCATCAATAACTATAACTAAATATGGCAAAGCATTACTAAATTTTTTATTTAATTCAGATATATTTCTGACAGAATGAGATTCTAATAATTTATATCGTTTAAACATCTCATTAATTATTCCTCTGAAAACTTTTGCAACAGCATCTAATTCTACAATTACAGGAGTCACCATATGAGGTATTCCATTATATTGAGTCAATTCTACTCTTTTAGGGTCAACTAGCAATAATCTTAATTGATCTGGTGATCTGCTATAAATTAAACTTGACACAACAGCATTAATACATACACTTTTCCCGCTACCAGTAGCTCCGGCAATTAACAAATGTGGCATTTTTGTTAAATCTATTGTAATGTTATCCCCGCCTGATCCTTTGCCTAAAGCAATTGGTAAAGAATCTTTTTGTAATAATAAATTTTTAAATGAAGAATCTTTTATAAGAGATTTAATTCCAATTAACCCCGGGTTAGGATTAGGCACTTCAATACCAACAAGAGATTCCCCTAAAACGGGGGTTTCAATTCTTATTGAAGGAGTTTTTAAAGCAAGTGATAAATCTTTTTCTCTGGATATAATAGAATCTACTCTTACCCTGTTTTTTGATTCAACTTCTTTCATAATCTGCCGCCCATTTTCATCAGTCATAACATTTCCATCAGAATCAAACTGCTTCTCTTTTTTTATTTTGGTAATCCAACCAGGTTTCAAACCATATAAAGTAACAACTGGACCAGGTCGAACTTGCCCAATTTCAACATCAACATCATATTGGTGTAAAGTGTTCTGGATTTTTTGTGCAGTAGCATGAATTTCAGATTCTGAAATCGAAATTTCTTTTAAATCATCTAATAAATCTATAGATGGTAAATTATAAGATTTTGTATTTTCAGATAATTGTTTAACAGGTTCATTTTTAGAATTGGAATCAAAATAACTAGTACTATTTTGCCGATCTTTTATTTTAGTATAATCATCAATCTTAGTTTCATTATTTATCCAGAGAGGATTAGATTCTTGTTTATTTTTCGAATAAATTTCATTATGTTCCACAGCAATAAGATTTTCAGATAATTTCACAGTACTTCGTTCATCGCTTTTATCTATATAATCTACTGGCTCTGATTGAGAATCCAACAAAATTGTTTTGGGCAATGTTTCATTAGAAACAAATTTAGTTTTAGAAATTATTGAAATAAAAAATCGAATAAATAATTTTACACCAATCAAAATAACCAAAGATGACATACTAAGTAAATTGTATAACAATTTCATTGTTTTAAAAGGGAATACACAAGCAGGAATGGATAAGATAAATAAAAATATAGTTGTATAAAAAATTGATCTGGAATAAATTTGCATGCTCTGACCTATGCTTCCTCCCAGAGAACCATCATTTGTTGATATAAAAGTATTAATAACAGCTAAATCTGATCTTATATTTCCAAACAGAAATATAATAAAAATAGAAATAAGAATAACTACTACATTTAATTTCAAATAAAGTTTATTTAAACCTAGAATGTAAAACAAGAAAAAGTTTAAGCAATAAATAAACAATATAATAGGAATACTTAATCCTAAAAGATTATTTGCTGATTCTATAAAATTCTTTATTACATCCATAACATCTTAAGTTCTTTGATTTATGTATGAATGATAGAGAATTTAATCTGAAATTACCATTTATTCAAAGGTTAATTATATTAATAAAAAATATAATTTTTCAAGATATACCTTTCTTAGTTAAAAAATCTAAAGCTTTTTGAACTGTCGTAATATTCTCTGCGTCCTCATCTGAAATTTCAACTGGCGAGTCATCTGTACTAAATTCTTCTTCAAAAGCCATTATTAATTCTACTAAATCCAGGGAATCTGCATCCAAATCATTCATAAAAGAAGCTGAAAGAACAACTTTATCTTCTTCAACTCCTAATTTATCAGCAACTATATTTTTTACTTTATCTTCTAAACTCATATTCACTCCTTATAATACTATTTATATCTTATCATTTTGTACAAATGAATCAATTACCCCATTAATAAACGCACCAGATTTATCAGATCCAAAAACTTTAGCTATTTCTATAGCTTCATCCATTGCAATGCTAGGATTTAATTCATTAAATTTTATTTCATAAATACATATTCTTAAAATATTTTTATCAATTATTGCTACTTGTTTCAATGGAAAAGAAGGAGCATAATGCTGAATTAACGAATCAATTTCATTTTTTTCCGCTTGAACGCCGGTTAAAATCTCATTTGCATATTTAATATCTAAATCATTGTAATTTGAGATATCACTTTTAAATCCATCAATTTTTAGTTCATCTAAGATAATTGTAGCCTGTTCCAAGTTGATTTTTAATTTATCATTAGATGTCAAAAATTCTTCTCTATATAGATATTGCAAAGCTAAAATTCTTGAATAACTACGATTATAAGGGAAATGTTTTCTTTGAATCATAAATTTAAATATTACAATTCATTGATTCTGTTGTATCAATAGATATTATTGCAGATTCAGAACTAATTCTTTTAATCATATTACCTAAAACTCCTCCATAACCAAATTCTACAAAAGAATTGACACCAGAGTTTATCATAAATTTCACACTTCTATTCCAATCCACACAGTTACATATTTGATTTATCAATTCTTCTTTTATTTCACTAACGGATGTCAATGGAGTAGCTGTGCAATTTGCAACAATTGGAATTAAAGGATCTTTAAAATCCAAATCATTCATATAGTTTTTCAATTCTTCAGCTGCTGGTTTCATCAAATCAGAATGGAATGCTCCCGCAACTTTTAGAGGGATCGCTCTCTTAGCACCTCTCGATGTAGCTAAATCTACTGCTGAAGCTACTGCACTTTTATTACCACTAATTACTGTTTGACTATCAGTATTAATATTAGAAACATATGTTCCGGTTTGTCTACTTATCTCATATACTGATTGCTCATCTAACCCAATAATAGCAGCCATTGTACCTGGATTTTTTTCACATGCTTCCTGCATAAGTTTTCCTCTTAAAGAAACTAATTTTGCAGTTTCCTCAAGATCTAAAACTCCTGAGACATATAAAGATGTATATTCTCCCAAACTATGACCGGCAACATATTTAGGACTTGGAAAATCATTAGAACATCTTTCTTTCATAGCTTCATAACAAGCAATACTAACTGTCATTATTGCTGGTTGTGCGTTATAGGTTTGCATCAAATTATCATCAGGCCCATCAAATATAATTGAACTTAATTTTCGACCCAATGCATTATCTACTCTATCAAAAATATCTTTTGAAGTTTTAAATTCAAGTAAATCTTTTCCCATTCCTACTTTTTGACTCCCTTGTCCAGGGAAAACAAAAGATATTCCGGAATCATATTTATTTGATTGCGTAATGTTTGTCATAATATTACTTAATATCTAATACTTGTCTTTCTTTATACATCCCACATTCAGGACAAACAGCATGTGGCACTATATAAGCCCCACAGCTAGGTTCCTTACATTTTGTCAATGGTACATTTTTAATACCAAAATGAGAAGCTCTGTCTTTTTTTCTTTTTCGGGATGTTTTTTTCTTAGGTACTGGTGACATATTTAAATCCAAAATACATATTACATTAAATAACAAGTTTAACAAACTATTTATCAAATCATAATTTACATATTTTATTACAAACAGGTTTCATGGGAGACGTAACAAAAATATATTCTCTCAAGCACTCTTTTAAGCTTAAATGATTAGAATCATCTATGATGAAATTATCGTCAACTGTATCATCCATAAAATAATCATATCTATATTCTTCATCTATATTAATATCCATACAAACATCTAATTGACTTAAACATCTTATACAATCCATATTTATAACTATTTTCAATGATCCCTCTATCCAAACACCTTTATCGATTTTAATTAAATTAAAATTTCCAGATTTAATTTTCACTAAACCTAAATCAGAATATTTTAAATTAACTGATTCTATTAACCATTCACGATTACTTCCTATCTTTTCATTGTTTAAACTAGCTACGTTATAGTACATTTGTTACCTGAAATTAAGATAATATATAATTTAAATTTACAAATATTAAATCATTTAAATGAAATTAAGTCTTCTACAACCTGACGAAATATTACTTGACTCTGAAATATTTCTAAGCAAAAACATATTAAATAATTACATGAAAAGTATGAGCCATAATAATACTAGTCTAAAAACACAATTTGCACCCAAATTATTTCCAACTGCAATAATTTTTGGGGAAATATTCAAATTATTTGAATTACCTGAAGGGACAATACATCTTTCTCAAAAAACAACTAATTCTATGCCTATATTACAAAATTCCAAAATCCATACAATAGCTAAAATAACTAAAAATACCATAAGAGGCGGAAATCGAATTTTAACACTGAAAATCAATATTTATGATCAGAACAAAAATAGTTATTGTGAATCAATAGCAAATTTATTAGTACAAAAAGAAAGATGAATAAATTTTCATGCGGATATAAATTAAAATCCATAAAAAATAAAATAATACAATCAAATGTTAATAATTATGCCAAAGCCAGCGGAGATTTAAATCCTATACATTTAGATGAATCATTTGCTAAGAAAAGTATATTTGAAAACACTATTGCTCACGGGATGATGATAGGCGGAATTCTATCTGAAATGTTATTTGCTGAATATGGTGATTTATGGCTATCAAAGAGTTCAATAGACATAAAATTCAAAGCACCTGTTTATATGAATGAAGAAATAACCACATATGGCGAAGTGATTAAAAATGAAGATAATAAATTGAAAATTGATTTGGTAGTTCAGAAAAGTAATGGAACAGAGGCCATAAAGGGCTTCGCTATAATCGAATTTTGATATATCATTCGTAAAAATACTTATATTAAAAATAAGGAAATAATCTTGGTAGATAAAACCATAAATTTAGCAATTGATGCAATGGGAGGAGACAATGCACCATTTGAAATCATCAAAGGTGCTGTATTATCCATACAAAATAACAATAAGATTAATATTTTACTTGTAGGAGACGAAATACAAATAAAAAATTCATTAAGTCAACTAGGCCCAGAAGCATTAGAATCTATAGAAACTAATAGAATCACAATAATACCTTCAGAAGGGGTCATCAAAGATGGAGATCAACCAGTTATAGCATTAAAGAAAAACCCTAAAGCATCTATAGTTATAAGTGCTTATTTGGTTAAAAATGGTCAAGCTGATGGATTAATCTCTATGGGTTCAACTGGTGCTTCAATGGCTGCATGTGCCCTTAAAATGGGTATCATTAAAGGGATAGAAAGACCTACAGTAGGTGGCCCAATAATTGGGAATTCCCCCAATACACTTGTACTTGATATCGGAGCAAATATAGATTGCAAACCATCTCAATTAGTTACTTTTGCTGTACTTGGAACTGTATATGCAAAACTAACATTCAATATCAGCAATCCAAGAATAGGGATATTAAATGTAGGTTCAGAAGAAGGTAAAGGTAATAAATTAATAAGAGATACTTATGATTTACTTAAAAATACAAATCTTAATTTCATAGGAAATATTGAACCTCAAGACTTATTCCATAATAAAGCTGAAGTGGTTGTTTGTGATGGCTTTGTAGGGAATATATTATTAAAAACCTTAGAATCCTCTGGAGATTTAATTGAACATTTTCTATATGAGGAATTGCAAAATAAAATTTCTGAAGATTTACTGAATGTAATATCTACAAAAGCCTTAAATTTATTCAATGTTGGAGAAACATATGGTGCTGCCCCTCTATTTGGAGTAAATGGCATTGCTGCATTAGGTCACGGAAAAGCCACACATAAAACTATAATCAATGCTATAAAAAGTATTATTATCTGGATAGAAAATGATTTAATAAATGAAATGAATAAAGAATTGAAAAATTACAAAATAAATAATAATAATGAATAATACAAAAAATAAAAATGCTTTAATTACTGGGGCATCAAAAGGTATAGGAAGAGCTATTTCTATTGAATTAGCCAAACAAGGAGTCAATGTAGCTATAAATTATAATAAATCTAAAAAAGAAGCTGAGGAAATCTCCAACGAATTAATTAATGAATACAATGTTAAATCAATAATATTGAAAGGGGATGTTAGTAACAAAGATGATTGCAGTCTTATAGTCCAAGAATCTATTGCAACTTTTGGGAACTTGGATATATTAGTGAACAATGCAGGAATAATTGATGACAATCTATTAATCAGAATGTCAGATGAAGCTTGGGACAGGGTTTTAAGGACTAATTTAGACAGTATTTTTTATTGTTCAAAACCTGCAATAAAATCTATGTTGAAAAGGAAATGGGGAAGAATATTAAATATAGGTTCAGTTGTAGGTATCCGAGGTAACATAGGTCAGGTAAATTATGCTTCTTCCAAAGCTGGAATGATGGGATTTACAAAATCTTTAGCTAAAGAAGTTGCAACCAGAAATATTACAGTAAATACAATAACTCCTGGATATATAAACACTGAAACTGTTGATGTTTTAAAACAAGAACAAAAAGATACTATAATGCAATGGATACCTCAAGGACACTTTGGAGAAGTAGAAGATATAGCTTACCTTGCAAGTTTTTTATGTTCTGAAAAAGCAAAATATATAACTGGACAAGTAATCAGTGTTGATGGAGGAATGGCAATTTAGCCTATCAATTATAAAACTACAATGATTAACATATTATGAATAATCAAACAAATGAGTTCAAAGCAAAAATAGCAATCGTAACTGGGGGAAGTAGAGGGATTGGAAAAAAAATTTGTCAACAATTTGCCGAACAGGGCTCAAATATAATATTTAATTACACAAGACATCACAAGGAAGCCAAGGAAACTAAAGATGAAATATTAAAGTATGGAGTTAATTGTGATGTCATAAAATGTAATTTAAATGAAGAACAACAAATAATTGATTTCTTTAAAGAAATTAATTCCAAATATAAAAAAGTGGATTATCTAATAAACAATGCAGCTTCAGGTGTGCAAAAATTAGCTTCAGAACTTGAAACCAAGCATTGGGAATGGACATTAAATATAAATGCAAGAGCCCCCTGGCTCTGTTCTATTGCAGCTTCAAAACTTATGAAAGATGGAGGCTCAATAGTTAATATTTCGAGTTTAGGTTCAACAAAAGTTGTACCATATTATTTTTCAGTAGGAACATCAAAAGCAGCATTAGAAGCAATAACAAAATATTTAGCTGTTGAATTTGCAGAGAAAAAGATAAATGTAAATGCAATATCAGCAGGATTAGTTGAAACAGACGCTTTAAAAAGTTTTCCAAATAAAAAAAGTATGATATCAGATTCTTTAAATAATCCTTCAGGAAGGTCTTTAACAAAAGCAGATATAGCAAATCTAGTAATTTTTCTTTGCAGTAAAAAATCTGAAATGATTAAAGGGCAAACTATAATAATAGATGGGGGATATAATCTAATTTAAATATAAACTTTTATCTCACTACCTGTATTGTTGATGAAATTAAAATCAGACTCAATATCCTTAATAAAACTTTTTCTTATATAAGCCAATTTATAATCACCATTATAAAAATCAGGGGAAGTATAAGATGTTATATTTCCAATATGCTTATCTTTATTAATTAATTCTGAATCTACTTCAGTATCACTTTTAATTAAAACTAATCTATTTTTAACTTTAGAATACGTATCTAATCTAGCTATTACTTCCTGCCCAACATAGCATCCTTTACTAAAGTTAATATATTTTTTCAAACCCGCTTCCAGAGGATTGTAATTTTCATTAATTTCTGTAGGGTATCCAGCTAAATTATTTACAATTCTATAATTATTAAATTTATCATCATTTAAATAATCAACAAATTTGAAATTATGCCTATTTTGCTTAAATAATTTCAAGACATAATCAACATCTTCTCTCGAAGCATAAATTTCATAATGACCAAAATCAAAATAATTTTTATTTACTATTAGAAGCTTAATTCTTCCGTAATGTTGCTTGTTTAAAGCAATAAACATAGATTTTCCTTCAGATAGTGACATATCAATGCCGAAAATAAAATTGATAAATGAAATAGAATTTTCACCCATAATCATAATTTTAGACTGATAATCTTTTTGATCAAGAATAATTTCAACTTCTTCTCCAAATGTATAAAAATCTATCCACTCTAAAACTTTATTTAAAGAATCTGCAGAACATCCTAAAATAATTTGTCCTTCTAAATTTAATACACTTAGCATTTCAATCATTCTGCCTTTTGGAGACACTAGCAGAGAATAAGCATGTTCCATTGATTTTAAACTTTTCAGATCATTAGTAGTCAATCTATCTAGTAAATCTATACTATCTTTACCTTTTACAGCAATAAACTTATATTTAGAAGGAGTGTATATTCGTACATTTAAATTTAATTCAGCTAAGTTCATAAATAATTATACCGAGAAAGAAGTACCACAACCGCAGGTTGTTTTAGCATTTGGATTTTGAAAAACAAAGCCCTTACCATTTAATCCGCCTTGATATTCCAAAGTAGTTCCAGCAAGAAAAATATATGATTTTTTATCAACATAAAGTTCCATCCCATTCTCACTAATAACTTTTTCATTATCACTAGGATTTTCAGCTAATTCTAAAACATAAGTTAATCCAGAACACCCTCCACCTTTCACTGCAACCCTTAAATTAGTTTTATTTTTACCCTCAAGGTTCCCAAAGCTTCTAATATGATTAACTGCATCAGATGATATCTTTATGGTTAAAGCTCCAGAATTATCTCTTTGTACAGATGGTTTGTTCATCATAATTATCAATTATTTATATATATATTATTATTATACTTATAAATCCATATTATTCCAAAAATATATTATAATAATATATATGATGAGGTGATTGGACGATCGCTATTTTTAATAGAGGAAAGTCCGAGCTCCAATGGGAAAGGTGCCAGTTAACGACTGGTCAAGGTGACTTGAAGGAAAGTGCCACAGAAAATATACCGCTATTAATAATAGTAAGGGTGAAAAGGTGAGGTAAGAGCTCACCGCTTTATTGGTAACAATAAAGGCATGGTAAACCCCACCTGGTGAAAGATCATATAGAAGGAAATGGATTATCCCGTATTCAAGTACTTTGGGTAGATCGCTTGAGCTTATTGGCAACAATAAGCCTAGATAGATGATCGTCAGTGTTTATCACTACAGAACTCGGCTTACAGATCACCTCATTAAATCTGAGCTTCCATAAATTCCAATTTTAACTTTTGATTCTGCGCTTGATGCATTAGTGCGCCTGAAGAAATTGCATCTACACCATCTATTATATAATCAGATAAATTTTCTAAAGTAACACCACCAGATATTTCAATAAATATACTTTTACTTTTAGCACGAATAATATCAACACAATTTTTTGCATATTCCGGTTCCATATTATCTAATAAAATTGCATCAACTTTATAATTAAGTAAATCTAATAACTGATTTTCATTATCAACTTCTACCTGTAAAGGTAATTTCAAATCATAATCTCTTATAATTTTATAAAAATCTTCTTTTGATGCAATCCAGTGATTATCTTTGATTAATAATCCTGAAGATAAATCTAATCTGTGATTATAACCGCCTCCAACTTTAACTGCATATTTTTCCAAAAGTCTTAATCCTGGTGTTGTTTTACGGGTATCTAAAATTTTAATTCCACTGGGATTTACTATATTTACATATTTTTTTGTTAAAGTAGCAATCCCTGATAAACGTTGCAATAAATTCAAAAGTATTCTTTCCAATTTTAATAATTGTCTTGCATTTCCTTCTAAAGTTGCAATTTTTTGACCCTTTAGTAAATCAGTCCCATCTTTTGTAAATATACTAATTTGAAAATCATCATCCAATGCATTCAGAATTTGTTCACCAGCAAATACACATTCATCTTCACATATAACTGAAGCGGTAGCATTTTTTTCAATATCAACTGTTAATTCTGTTGTAGGATCTCCATTTGGAGAATCTTCTAAAAGAAATTGCTCCAATTTAGATAAAACATAATCTTTATCTATAATATTCATCTGTTCATATAAAGGTTTATTCATATTTTGCATTTAAAAAATTTATATAAAAATTATTATAAACAAGTTCTTATTATTTACCCTAGATTAATTAATATTAAATAGTCATAATTAATTTTAATTAAATAAATAGTTAAAAATTGATTAAATTATGGAATTTAAAGAAGCAATTATTTCTTGTGATACTGTTGTCGCATTACCTAATTCCACTTCTAATAATACTACTATATTTGGAAAGAATTCTGATCGCCCTAAATTAGAATGCCAACCTTTAATACAAAAACCAAGAATAAAAAATCAAAGTAAATATACCGAATGCCAGTTTATAAAAATTCCATCAACAAAAATATCTTATGCACATGTAGGTTCAAAACCTTTTTGGTGCTGGGGTTATGAACATGGGTTCAATGAATATCAGGTTGTAATAGGAAATGAAGGATTAGGAACTCATATTCCTTCATCACCCGCCCCTAAATTAATTGGAATGGAGATTGTTAGATTAGCTTTAGAAAGGTCTAAAAATGCAAAAGAGGCTGTAAAAGTTATCACTGATTTAGTTTCTACATTTGGGCAAGGAGTCTTTGAAAATAATCACAATATAAGAACCTATGATAATGGATATTTAATAGCAGACCCTAAAGAAGCATACATCATTGAAACTGCAGGCCATGAATGGGCAGTAAAAAAAGTGAAAGATGCTGAAGGAATAAGTAATATACATTCAATTGAATCAAATTGGGATAATATATCTGATACAGCTATTAATACTGCAAAATCATTAAACCTGCATATAGACTCTCCAAAATTGAATTTTGCAAAAACATTCTGTGATTATGATTCAAGATATGATGGAAGAGGAGAATTCAGAAGATTAAGATCATGTACATATCTTCAAAATTTAAAAAGCAACATAAATGTAAAAGAAATTATATTTATATTAAAAGATCATTCAGACGGAGAAAATTCAAATATATCACAAAATTTCCTAGATTCAAGAACAATATGTATGCATTATCCAGATCCTGATTCTGATGGGAACACAGCTGCATCTTTAGTTTCTGAATTGCATTCTGATAATAGTCAATTAGATATTCACTGGGCCTCAATGTATTCGCCTTGCCTTGGTATATTTATACCTATGTTTATAGAAGGTGAAATCCCAAAAATCTTATCTATAGGAAATAAAAATTATGATCCTAAGAGTCCCTGGTGGTCATTTAGATCAATTGAAGAATCATGTAGGACGGAAGGTATACTAGATGACGATAAAGCTTCTGAAATTAGAAAAATTTGGGAACCAATACAAAATGAATTTTATAAGTCTGCAAAATCAATTGCCAGAAATGCCAATCAATTAAAACAAGATAATAAATTGAATCAAATGAATGAAGAATTAACACAATATATGCTTAAAAATACAAATACTGTACTGTCTGCTTTAAACGAACTGGTAAAATCAAAATCTCAAATATCTTAATAATATAAAGATGTATTTTACACAAAATGCAACTATAGGCCTCGCTTCAAAATCACCCAGAAGAATTGAATTGTTGAAATCTTTGGGAATAAATTTTGATGTAATAATTAATAATAAAGCAGAACTTAAGCCAAATAAAAACGAACTTCCAAAATCTTATTCAATAAAAACAAGCAATGATAAATTAAAAAAAATAAATAATGATAATAAAGAATTTATAATTGCTGCAGATACAATAATTGCTTTTCAAAATCGAATTTTCGGTAAGCCATCAGATGAGAATGATGCTTTTGAAATGTTATCTAAATTTTCAAATAATTTACATGAAGTCATAACTACGATTTCAATTCTAAATACAAAAACAGGTGATATTAAATATAACACCAAAGTTACAAAAGTACATTTTAAAAATTGGGGTCAAAAAAATATACGATATTACATAAATAATTTTGATATTAAAGATAAAGCCGGTGCATACGCTATACAAGACGGAGAAAATTCTCCAGTTCAAAAGATTAACGGGTGTACATTAAATGTAATTGGATTACCCATTTGCAATTTAATCGAATTATTACTTCACTTTAAAATTATTAAATTTAGTAAAAAAATTAAAAACAGTGATTTGTGTAAGATTATAAATATATGGCAGGAGCGAGAGGGTTCGAACCCCTGACCCTTGGTTTTGGAGACCAATGCTCTACCGACTGAGCTACGCTCCTATATCCTTCATAGATTAAGAATATTAATTGGAATACTTAGTCATATTCCCACTATAATTCCCACTATTAAGTTCAAATCTTGCCATATATTTACAATTTGAAAGAATATTCTAGCATATCCATTTGATCAAGCCGATTGGCTTTAAGGGTTATTATTTATTTATATGTCATATCTTCGGAGTGTTATACCTAAATTTTCGCACGAGCTTTGCTTGTGGCAATTCTGAGTGAAAATAACTTTTTGGTCTGCAAGTATGTATTGTGATTACCTTAATAGTTAATGAGCTATCAAAAAACCATAAGATATATTTCTGACCATAGAAAATATACATACTTACAGATTGATTATTATATCAGTTTGGAAAGTTTACACAATTATAAAAACTACTTAAGACATTAAATGAGGTTCAATTAATTCTATTCTTATACCACCAGGTGCAGCTATATAACCTATTTTCATCCCACTAGGCATAGTAATCGGGCCTTCTTTATGTATAGCTCCCATACCAATAAGTCTTTTGATATCAGACTCGATATCATCAGTATCAAAACCAAAATGCTCCAATCCATAATGAGCATCATCATCAGGGGGATTCAACTCTTCTCCATCTCTGGCTCCAGATATAAAAATCCTCATACCGCCTTCAGCTTTAGTTTCTATGAATCGATCTCCAAAAGTTCTTACTCTATCTGATACTATTTCAACATTAAAAGCTTTAACAAACCAATCAGCAGTTAATTTTGGATCTTCTGATTTTAAATGAATATGATTTACAATATATGGCATTTTAAAACCTCCACAATAATAACGATTAAATCTAATTTTTCGGTGCTACTTTATGACCAATATTATTTGTTGAAACACCTTCAGGTGAAATAGTAAACCATAAATTGTAATGAAAAGACAGTAAATTTATTTTTCATGGAATCTCTATAGCGATTGCAACTGCCTCACCACCACCATTACAAGCTGATGCTATGCCACATTTTCCTTTATTGTTTCTGAGAGCATAAATAAGTGTTATCAAAATTCTCGCAGCACTAGCTCCAATCGGATGTCCCAAAGCACAAGCTCCACCATGAATATTTAATTTTTTATGATCTATATCCAAATCTGTCATTGCAGCCATAGTTACACACGCAAATGCTTCATTAATTTCGTATAAATCGACTAAATCTTTATTCCAATTCAATTCTTTCTGTAATTTATCAATAGCCCCTATATTTGCTGTAGTAAACCATTCAGGTTCCTGTGAATGTCTTTTATGCCCGCGTATAATTGCCAGGGGCTTTAATCCTCGGCTTTCAGCTTCATCAGCAGACATTATAATCAGGGATGCAGCTCCGTCAGAAATCGAGGATGAACTTGCCGCAGTTACAGTACCATTTTTATCAAAAGTTGGTCTCATTGATGGAATTTTATCAATATCACATTTCTCTGGTTCTTCATCTTTGGAAATTGTAGTAATATCTCTTCTGGTTTTTACAACAACAGGTTCAATTTCATCATCAAATAATCCCGACTTTTGTGCTCTTAAAGATCTATTAACTGATTCAATAGAAAATAAATCCTGATCTTCCCTGGTAAACCCATATTTTTTTGATGTTTGTTCAGCAAAATATCCCATCAAATTCTGATCATAAGGATTTTGCAGGCCATCATAAAACATATGATCAATAACTTCACCAGATCCCATTCTATATCCCTGCCTGGCATTTGGCATAAGGTACGGAGACATCGTCATAGATTCCATACCACCAGCTAAAACTATATTAGCTGTCCCTGCCTTTATCATATCGTTGCCTATTAAAATACTTTGTAGACCAGAACTACATACTTTATTCACTGTAATAGCTCCGGTATCTAAAGATAATCCTGAAGCTATTGAAACTTGTCTTGCTGGCGCCTGTCCTAATCCTGCAGTTAAAACACAACCTATTATAACTTCATCAATTTCATTTGGATCAATAGATATTTGATCTATAACTGATTTGGTTACCACAGTAGATAATTCAACAGCTGTTGTATTATTAAATACTCCCTGAAAAGACCCTATCGGAGTTCTTTTTGCTGCTACTATAACAATTTCATTATTCATTTTAATTTTTTATTAATCAGATTTACTATCCAATATAATACAATACCTGAAAATACTGCAATTATCAGATCTATGAAAACAGTAAGAAATAATACAAATAACATCAAACAGTAATTTGTAACTTTTTCATTCTTGAAATTTTTTATATAATCCCAGTCAATAATATCCCATCCTATTTTGATTAATATTCCTGCTAATATAGAATTAGGGATTATTTCAGCTAACGGAGCTAATCCCAATACCACTCCCAATAATAATAAAGCATGAATCATCCCTGACAAATTTGTCTCTCCACCTGATTTTATATTTACCATAGTACGCATTGTTGCCCCGGCTCCAGGAAGAGCACCAAATAGGCCTGAAATAGTATTTCCTATTCCCTGTCCAATTAATTCTTTATTGGAATTATGTTTAGTATTTGTAGCTTTATCAGCTATCAAAGAAGTTATCAGCGAATCTACAGAACCCAATAAAGCTAAAATGAAAGCTGAAAAAAACATAAATGGAGCTTTAGATAATGGCATATTAAATGAAATAAATCCTGGTAGGCCTACAGGTATTTCTCTTAAAGATATTGCATTTGTAAATAAGTAATATGAAAGTAAAATTCCAATAAATAAACAAATTAATGGTGATGGAATAAATTTATTAAATCTTTTTGGATAAATTAATAATATAAATAATCCAATCATTCCAATTATTAACGAATCATTATTTATATGATTAATGATCATAAGATTCTGTAAAATATCGAAAATTTTACCTTGAAGTTGATGACCCAGTATTGGCCCAAATTGAATAATTATTATAATACAACCTATACCAGTTACAAATCCTGAAATGACAGGTGATGGAACATATTGAATATATTTCCCAATCCTTAAAATACCAAACAAAATTTGAATTAACCCTGTTAGAACAACAATGGTAAAAATCAAATCCAATTCATTGTTATATGTTAAAACTATCCCAGACATTACAATAGTCATAGGGCTCGTCGGACCTGAAATCTGACTTTTAGTTCCTCCGAAAAGAGATGCTAAAAATCCTAATATTATAGCCCCCCAAAGTCCTGCAATAGCTCCAATACCAGAAGTTACCCCAAAAGCCAAGGCTAATGGTAAAGCTACCACTGCTGTAGTAGTTCCTCCATAAAAATCATTTTTTATGTATTTCAATTTAAACATAAAATAATGTGGCAAAATAAAGATGAATTATTTTAACACATATTGCTTAAATGAATTTTTAAAAACCTCATAATCACCCACTGCATTACTTAGAGCTTTTTCCCATCCAAATTTATTTAAGTCCAAATAATACTTATTAGCAAAAGTATCAAAATCTGTCTTAATATAATTGCTTATTATATAATCAACAGCAACTATTCCTCTCTCTAAAGAATGGACAGGGCAATGATCGCAAGCTATAAAAGAATCTTTATCTAAATCAATATAATCTGAATTGTTAATTAATTTTGATTTAATTTGAGAAATTTGTTTATTTAAATAATTCTGATCTGTCCATCCCATAGCTATGGCTTTTTTTATGCCATCATATTCAGCCATCCCCTCACCTAACCAAGCTGGGTTTTGCTTAAATCCTCCAGGAGAATTAGCATAAAAAGATCCATCCCAAACATGATGATATTCATTGAAAATAACTTTACCTATGTAATTTTTAAAGTCTGAAACATTTGTTGCTGCAATAAACATTCCTGCAGCACAAGATTTTGGGTAATAATCGGCAGTTATAGATTCTTTCTGAACTTTACCATAAATATCTTCTCGTACATGTTCAACACTACCTTCATCTCCTGGCCAGGGAGGTGGAAAAAACTTTGAAATTATAAAATCTGTTAAAAGTTCTGCATTTTGTTCATCCAATCCACGTTCTTCATTAACTTCCCATAACAATACATAAACTGGAACTTTAATACCTGAGGACACAATGTCCAAATTATCAATAGCCTTTTGAGCAGATTCAATCTTATGTTGTTCAACATCCCCGTATACTTTTAAAATTATCTCGGGTTTCAATGAACAATTGTTTTCATAAAAAGGTTTATTTTTAACATCTTTTTTTGAGTTCGACTCGGGTTGATTTGCCTCTTCTTTCTTCCGTTCATCTTCTTCAATTTCTTTACGTTCTTCATCATCCTTTTTCCGTTCATCTTCTTCGGATTTAGCTTTTGAATCGTCTTGTTGAGAAACATCTCGTACGGGGGCTTTGACTGAAGAATCATTATCTAAGCAGGCCATCTTAGTACAGGCCAAAGCCCCATTCATGCATTTACACTGATTACAATAATTAGAGCCCGTATCTTTCCCTATCCATCCATCATCAACTAATTCACCACCAGATAATTTACAGGATTTTAATTTTTGATCTTTCTGATTTTGGTCATCAGAAATTTCTGTATCTTCTTTAATTGTCTCAGAATCTAATTGTTGTTTTGGGGTTATTTCCTTTTGAGGTTCATCAAGTTGCTTTAGTTGTTGACCAGATTCCTCAATATTTGCGTTGCTACTACATCCAAACACGAAAAAAATCAGTATAAATACATAAATTTTCTATCTCATTATTACATATCTGAATAACATAATTTTATTTCAACACCTTAATGTATAATTATCAAATGAATTTATTGAAAACATTGAAAAATAATGGGTACAGAATTACGGGATCACGAAAATTAATTTGCAATATATTAGAAAAAAACATTCACTTCCATTTTAATGCAAAACAATTAACTCATTTGGTTAATGAAAAATCTAAATTAAATATTGACCAAACTACTATATACAGAACCTTAGACGCGCTTGAGGAATTAGGATTACTTCAACATTCCCATATCCCGCACAAACCAGCAATATACTATTTAAATAATACTGATCAAAATGTACATTTGATTTGTGAG
>CATLOZ010000002.1 GCA_950054395.1 uncultured Chloroflexota bacterium | reverse complement strand
TGGAAATTATATAAAAAGGCGATTGAAAAGATGCTTGATGATGATCTGAAAATAATCCGTAAAAATCCAAATCTAGATAAAACTTCAAAAGCAGAGCAGATTGAAAACTATAAAAATATATATAAAAATTATGATTCTCTATTTAATGAAAAAAAATATATTAAATTAATAAATTCAAATAAGTCTGAAAATTATATTACTAAAAGAAAAATTTTCATAAAAATAATTTAAATATTTTTGGACCCACTAAAAAAGCATCTAAAATTGAAAGTAGTAAAACTTTTGCAAAAAACTTAATGAAAAAATATAAAATTCCTACTGCGAATTTCAGTGTTTTCAGCAATTCGAAAAATGCTATCAAATATTTAAAATCTTCAAAATTCCCAACTGTAATAAAAGCTGATGGCCTTGCAGGCGGAAAAGGGGTATTAATAGTAAATAATTTTAAAGAAGCGGAAAATGCTATAGAAAATATTATGAACAAAAAGATATTTGGGCAATCAGGTGAAAAAATTATAATTGAAGAATTTTTAAATGGCAAAGAATTTAGTGTATTTGTATTTACTGACGGCGAAAAAATTCTTCACATGTTATCTGCTTGTGATTATAAAAAAGCATTTGATAACGATGAAGGGCCTAATACAGGAGGTATGGGAAGTTTTTCTCCCGCACCTCAATTAAATAAATCAAATGAAGAATATATAGTAAACAATATAATTAATCCAACTCTAAGAGGACTTAACGAAAAACAACATACTTTTAAAGGAGTTTTATATTGCGGACTCATTGAGACTCAAAAAGGAATATTTGTTATTGAATTCAATTGTCGACTCGGAGACCCGGAAACTCAGGTCGTTTTACCTACACTTGATTATAATTTGTTAACATTAATTCAGTCATGTATAAAATCAAAACCTATAATAAACATACCTAAACAAAAAATTAGCGCAGTTGGAGTTGTATTAGTCTCAGATGGATATCCTGGTAAATATGAAACAGGTAAAAAAATTAATATAGACGAAAATTTTAATAAAATTGATAATTCGTATCTATATCACGCCGGTACAAAATTTGAAAATGAGCAATTAATAACATCTGGTGGCAGAGTATTAACGGCTGTTGGAATTGGAAAAAATATAAATGAAGCCAGAAAAATAGCATATCAGGTAACAAATACTGTAAAATATAAAAATAAATTTATGCGAACAGATATAGCATTAAATTATGAGGAGAAAAAATGAGAAAAGTATCAATAATTATCGGAAGCAAATCAGATTCTAGTATTATGGAAAAAACTAAAGAAATATTAGATGAATTAGAAGTACCCTACGATTTTAATGTTATATCCGCTCATAGAGATCTTGATAAACTAAGAGAATATGTATCAAACGCATCAAAAGAAAATATAAAAGTTTTTATTACAGCAGCCGGAGGAGCAGCAGCCCTACCCGGAGTAGTAGCTGCTATGACTAATTTGCCCGTAATAGGAGTCCCTATCGGATCAAGTTCATTAAGAGGGATAGATGCTCTTATGTCCATAGTTCAAATGCCCCATGGAATACCCGTGGGATGTGTCGCTTTAGATAGTTGGGGTGCAAAAAATTCTGCCATATATGCTGCATCTATTTTAGCTATATCAGATCCTAAAATTAATGAAAACATTACAAAATACAAAAATAAATTGAAGCAAAAATAATATGATCCCTAGATATACACTGCCAGAAATGGAAAAAGTTTGGTCAGAAACAAACAAATATGATAATTGGTTAAGAGTTGAAAAAGCTGTTTGTTGGGCATTAACCCAAACAGGTATAATTCCTCAAAAAGATTATAAATTGATTGAAAAATCAACTTATAATTATAAACGTTTGAATGAAATATTAGCTGATACAAAACATGATATGACTGCATTTCTTCAATCTATAACTGAAAATTTGGGAGATGAAGGCAGATGGATCCATTACGGATTAACTACTAGCGATATTTGGGATACTTCAACAAGCTTACAAATCTTACAAGCATCTAAGATAATATTAGCCCAAATTACAAAATTAAAAAACTTGTTAAGCCAATTAGCTTTAGAAAATAAAAATACAGTAATGATGGGAAGAACACATGGCATACATGCTGAACCAATTACTCTTGGCTTAAAATTATTATTATGGGCAGAAGAAATGAGTAGATCTGAACTAAGATTAAAGCATTCTATAAAACAAATAAATGTAGGAAAAATATCTGGCCCAGTAGGAACAAATGCCACTGTAAGCCCTGAAGTAGAAAAACTTACTTGTGAAAAACTCAAACTACAAGTAGCTCCGGTTTCTAATCAAATTATTCAAAGAGACAGATATGCTGATTTTATTTCAACATTAGCTATTTGTGGGGGATCTTTGGAAAAATTTGCAACTGAAATCAGATCCTTGCAAAGAACTGAAATCGATGAACTCCAGGAACCCTTCGGAGAATTACAAACAGGATCATCTTCAATGCCGCATAAAAAAAACCCCGATGTAAGTGAAAGAATATGCGGATTATCAAGGGTTCTAAGAGGAAACAATATTATAGCATTAGAAAATATATCTTTATGGGGAGAAAGAGATATAAGTCATTCGTCAGCAGAAAGAATAATACTACCTGATTCATGCTTTATAATTAATTATATGCTCTACAAATTTACTGAAATAATGGAAGGACTCATAATAAATAAAAATAAAATGTTAGATAATATAAATCTATCGAAAGGTCTGATTTACTCTCAAAGATTAATGCTAACTCTTATAGCGGCAGGAATGATACGAGAAAAAGCTTATAGAATAGTTCAAGAAAGCTCAAACAAAGCCTGGAATGAAGGAATTGAATTAAAAGAACTTATATCTATAAATAAAGATGTGACTTCAATTCTAAATAATCAAGAAATTCAAAAAGTTTTTGATATAAATTATTTTTTAAAAAATATTGATTATAAATTCAAACAATCAAAATTAATAAAGGAATAAAAATTGAGTAATATAATAAACCCAATTACTGAAACAAATCTAGGGAAAATTTGGCATAGAGGGAAAGTCAGAGATACATATGAAATAAACAATACTCAATTATTAATGATATCAACTGACAGAATTTCAGCTTTTGATGTCGTATTAAATGATCCTATCCCAGGGAAAGGAATTATTTTAACTGAAATGTCTAAGTTCTGGTTTTCAAAGCTTTCTGATGTAGTTCAAAACCATTTTGCAAATATACCTACAAACAATGATATCAAAGGTATATCTAAAGATGAATTATCCCGTGGGATTATAGTAAATAAAGCAAATAGGATAGATATTGAATGCGTTGTTAGAGGTTATCTTGCAGGTAGCGGTTGGAAAGAGTACCAAACCAATCAAATGGTTTGTGGAATAAAACTTCCATCAGATTTAGTTGAAAGCTCAAAACTTGACGAACCAATATTTACACCATCTACAAAAGAGGAAAATGGACATGATGAAAATATTACTTTTAAACAAATGTGTGATTTTGTAGGAACTGATTTATCTGGAAAACTAAAGGAAATATCTTTAAATTTATATAATATGGCTAGTGATTATGCACTTACAAAAAATATTATTATTGCAGATACTAAATTTGAATTTGGATTTATTAATAATGAAATAACATTAATTGATGAGGCACTCACTCCTGATTCAAGTAGATTTTGGGATGTTGATAATTATACTCCTGGCAAATCACAGGATAGTTATGATAAACAAATTGTAAGAGATTGGCTTGAATCAACGGATTGGAACAAAGAACCCCCGTCTCCTAACCTTCCAAAAGAAATAATTAATAAAACATATATACGATACAAAGAAGCTTTAGAAACTTTAACGAATTAATGGAAATTATAATTGAATAAAAATAAAAAAAAATATAAAAAGAATATCCAAAAAAGAATAAATAGAGAAAAAAAGCAAAAAACAAAAAAATTTAAAAGAATTTTAGCTTTTTCAAGTATTGGTGCAATAAGCCTGTTATTTATTTTAGGATTAGTCCTTCCCGGGTTGCCTTTCAAATTTTGGAATAATGATATCCCAGAAGGAGATTGGGAATATGTAAGTAATATGGGATGGGGAATTTTACCGAACATTGATGTACCTCATGACCCCTACACAAGTAATCCTGCTACATCCGGACCTTTTTTAGATGAAAAATGGGGCTGTCCAGTACGTTGGGGGTATCATGATGATATTTTTCCTGACGAATGTACATTAAGTAATCTTGCTAGAGGGGGAATAATGATTCATTATAAACAAGGAGCTCCCAAAGAAATTATAGAACAACTCAAAGTAACCTTATTAGGTTCAAATTTGAGTGAAATAACAATTGCTCCTTACAACGATATGGATAATTTAATTTCACTAACAGCATGGAATTATATTGATAGATTGAATGAATTTGATAGAGAAAGAATTTTTAAATTTATTGATGTATTTTTAAATAATCCGACATTGTCACCATTTTATGCCAAAAAAGGTCATTTAGATTAAACTATGCAGAAATTTTCAGTAAAAATTCAAATTACCCCTAAGAAAGCTGTGAATGATCCAAGAGGTACACAAGTATTAAATGGACTAAAAAATCTTGGTTATTATCAGGTTGAAAATGTATCTGTTGGAAAATATATAGAATTATCCATTAATGCAGAAAACGAAAAAGAATGTGAATCAAAGGTTAATGAAGCTTGTGAACAATTATTAGCTAATCCGCTGATAGAAGAATATACAATAAAAATTAAAAGCATATAAATTAATGTTAACTAAAGAATTAGATAAACAAATATCTAAAATTAACAGAATAAAATTCGCTAATTTACCTACTCCGCTACACGAATGCCCTACCCTTTCTAAAGCTTTAAATATAAAAAAACTATTTATCAAAAGAGAAGATCTAACAGGGTTGGCATTTGGAGGGAATAAAGTACGTCATTTAGAATTTAGATTCGGATATATAAAAAAACATAATTTTGACATTATTGTAAATGCTAATATGGGAGTTTCAAATAACGCTAGATTATGGGCTGCTGCTGCTAATATAAATAATATAAAACTTGTGAATATTATGAGTAAAGAATTAAAAACTGAGATGCAAGGAAATCACTTACTAAATCATCTTATGAATATAAAAATTATTTACTCAGATACAACAAATGAACAAATCCTACATCAGGAAGCAATCGCTTATGGCAACAAACTAAAAAGACTGGGTTATAAACCGTATATTACAGTTGCCGAACAATATAACGAGGTGGCTGCTATAATATCTTACCTAAATACAGCTTTGGAATTAAATAACCAATTTCAAAAATTAGGTTTGAAAAAAATTCATATCTTTCAAGCTTCAGGTTCATCATATCTTGGATTAGCATTAGCAAAAAAAATTCTTAATTTCACACATTGGAAAATAACTGGTATTGGGCCAAGGCTACAACCAAGGATGAGGAACATAAGGGAAATAACTAATAAAGCTTTAAATTATTTAAATAGAAAATCTAATAATAAATTAAAATGTGATTTCCTGGATTACAAAGATTTAAATTGGGATTTATCTTTTTATGGGCAAGGCTATGGAATTCCAACAAAAAAATGTATTGATGCAATTAAACTTGTAGCGGAAAAGGAAGCTATTTTTCTTGATCCAATCTATACTGGAAAAGCAATGTCTGGATTAATTGAATATGCTTATTCTAATAAAATTGATAAAGATAGTAGTGTTGTTTTCATTCATAGCGGTGGAACACCTAATTTATTTACATATTCAAATGAATTATTAGCTGATTTGCAGTCCGATTAATAAAGAAAAAGAAATCTTTCAAGGATCAATTGATAAGACTTTTTTTAATAATAGCCTTAAGAATATAAATCCACATCAATAACAGTTTCGTTAATATCTTTATTGTTTCTTATGTTCTCTTTTTTCAATTGATAGAAATTTAATATATTATTAAATTTTTAAAATTTTTTGCAATTTTGTATAAAAATATTCATTATCTTCAGCAGAGCCAACAGATACCCTGAAACATTTTTCAAGTCCTTTAGTTGCAAACAACCTAACAAATACACCTTCACTTAGTAATTCGTTATTAATAGTTTGTATATCATGGTCATCTAATTTACACAATAAAAAATTAGCTTTAGATGGATATACTTTAATTTGATCAATTTGATCCAAAGCATCACTTAATTTCTCCCTCTGTGCTATTATTTCATCCACTTTTTGCATTAATTTATCTACATATTTTAAAGAAACAATTAATGATTCTTCAGCTACGGTGCTGACATTATAAGGATTTTTAACTCCCATAAACAATTTTGCTAGCTCTTTTGACATCAAACCATAACCTACTCTCAATCCAGCAAGTCCTGCCCATTTACTCATTGAACGTATTACTATCATATTATTGTATTTTTCAACTAAGTTTGCATAAGATGATTTGGAAAATTCAAAATATGCTTCATCAACCACTAATATTTTATTTAAACTTAAAAGAAATTCTATATCTTCCAAGGTACTCTCATTACCAGTTGGATTATTTGGGGAAGCTAAAAAGATTATTTTGGTTTTATCACTTACCTTTTGCTTAATAGATTCATAATCTAATTCAAAATCAATGTTTCTAGATACAGGAACAATTTTAGCTCCAGCCAATTCTGCACGTACTGCATACATCCCAAAAGTAGGAGTAAAATCTAAAACTTCATCTCCAGGAGTAACAAATATCCTGAAAAAAAGATCGATCAATTCATCACTACCAGAACTAACAACGATATTCTCAATATTTAAACCAGTATACTCAGATAAAGATTTCCTTGATCTAATTAATTCGGGATCAGGGTAAGTGCTTATAGGAATATTAATCAAATTATCTATAACTTCAGGAGCAGGGCCAAATGGATTTTCATTGCCATTTAATTTAACAATTTTTTCTGAATTAATAGAATATTTCTGAATTAAAGTTTCATTAGATGGCATAGCATCATAAATTTTGAAATTTTTAATTATTGGATTCATTAATTTTTCTATATCTGAATAATTCATTTAATCTACCTGTTTTTTATTCTTTCAAACGCAGAAGTTAAATGCGATTACATCAATTCTGCATTAACTATTATACTAGTTAATCTTGATAAATCCATTTACTCTTATTTGGCTATATTTATATAAGGAACATATTTGATATTATTTTTCACTTCTTGAGGACTTCTTACAACTTTAATCATATTTATATTCTTGAAATATTTTATTTATATTATTCTTAGTATCGGTAATATAATTATCCAAGGTATTTTTTGGTAATCTATCTAAGATATTATTTATATTTTTATCAATATCATCCATAAAAGATTCACATAATTCTAATATTTTATTAGAATTATGTGATCTTGACAATCTTTGTGCCATGAAATTCAAACGATTCCAAGGATTTTCTCCATACTTAGAATTTATCTCAGATAAAAATTTAATCCATTCATTCATTTCTGGTTTCCCTATATTATGCGGTAAGGAAATTAAATTTATATCAACATGATTTAAATATTGATATAAATTAAAATTATGCCTGTTAATTTTTATATCTAAATATATTTGCAAGGCTCTATCGAAAAGTAAAGCTTCAGAAAAATCAGGGAATATATTTTTATTCATAAATATTTGTCTAAATACATCTATTGTCCAATTTTCATCTGCAATAAGATGAGAAAAATATCCTCTGATAAAATTATTTGTATTTCTATCTTTTTTCATCAAATTATTAAAGTCAATGGTATTTTTTATAAACCCTTTAATCCCATCACCTTTTACGCCAGAATTTAAATCAAAATAATGATAATCCTCTCTGTCAGCTTTGGTTATCACTCTAAGATCAGGAGAAACAGCTCCTAATAAAATATATTCAAAATTTTCCTTGAAATCTCTTTGAGAAGGCTTTAACAGTTGATCATACAGTAATAATAAATGAGTTGTTGGGTTAGGCACAATTTATCCTATTAATATAAGAGAGCATATGAAGGTAAATCTATATTTAACATAGTAAATTATAAGAATTCTAATTTTTACAGTAAAATAGTTTCTCATTAAAGATATCATTAGTCAATATAGGATGATAATATTCACAAATAAATAATAATTATATGAATAAAGAATATAGATTAAATTTATACTTATCTTATGCACATGCATTAAGCGATTCTGCCCATATTATTTTTGGATTAACTTTATATTTTGTATCAGACAATCTTGATATTAATATCCTAACTATGGGATTTATCTATAACTTATCAAGTATTTTAAGAGGCATATCTGGTGTTTTCGCAGGAATATTAAGTGATAAATCAAACTTTTTATATTGGATAATTCTATTTGCCACTTTATCAACACTTGGATGTTTGATATTATCAATCTCGAATAATACAAATATATTTACTATAGGCATAATTATTTTAGCGATCGGATCTGGGATCTATCATCCTGTAGGATTGAGTGCAATAACAAAATTTACTGTCAACCCTGGTAAATCATTTGGTTATCATGGTCTCGGAGGAGCAATAGGAATTTCTCTAGCTCCTTGGTTTTTTATTAATATTTCAAGCACATATTCCTGGCAAATCGCATATTTACTTTATGGGTTCTTAACTCTACCTATAATATTTATTTATTTTGATAAAGAAGTAAGAAATTTAACTTATACAAAACCTACAACTAAAAACAGTAAAGAATACAACTTATATATAAATATAAAAAAATCTTATCCAATATACTTATTTGCATCATTAAAAGATTTTAGTATTTCTGGCTTACTGCTTATGCTAGCTGCATTTATTAATACATCTATTATGAATCAATGGCAGAATATAATTGACATAAATTTTCATACTTCAATAATCTCTTCACTAATAATCATAATGGGAGGTTTCGGATCTTTTATTGGAGGGAATTTAGACTCAAATAAGAACAGGAAATATATTTTAATAATTTCCTGTTTAATTTCAGGCTTGTTATTTATTATAGTTTTCAACCATCTTAATTACTTAATAATTATATTTTCTTTGATTTCATTTCTAATGTCATTTAGCGACCCATCTTTAGGAAATTGGCTAGGTAACACTATTCCTAAAAGAATGCAGGGAACTTCATTTGCTTTAATGTATGGATCAGGACAAATAGTAGGATCTTTTTCTGGAAGCTTAGCAGGAATTATTGTTAATAACTACAACACAATAACTTATTTTAAAATACTTTCTATTCCATTAATTCTTGCTAGTTTATTAATAATTATCATGTATCCTAAATCAAAGAAAATAATTAAACACTTTTAATGATAAATTACAAAATATCAGAACATTTAAAGAAACAATTAGATAATTCAAAACACAATAAATATAAAGAAATCCAAAATTTTATTTACGAATTATTAAATCCTCCAAAAAGAATGCCCTATCATTTAGAATTGCAAAATTTTCTTGGGTGGATAGATTCACCGGAATTTATGATAAAACAAATAGAAGGAATTAATGATTTTGTAAATAAGTCAAAATCTTATGATCAATTTATTTTTATAGGTATGGGTGCTAGTGCAATTTTGCCCGAGTTATTACTAAACGAAAAATGGATAAATAAAGAAAAAGTAAACGAGGGATTTCATGATAATAAACAGATATTTAAACCTAAATTTTATTTCATAGATGGTACACAGGATCGTAATTTGAAAGATGTAATTAATAATTACAATAAAACTCTTATTTTTTTTGTTTCAAAAAGTGGGAAATCAATAGAAACAAAAACAATAATGCAAAATTTAATTAATATCCCTGATATTTCAAATAATTTTATAGCTATAACTGATTATGGTTCTGATTTATATAATTTTGCAAAATCTAATAATTTTCTAGAAATATTCTGTAATCCTCCGTATATACCGGGAAGATTTTCAGCTTTTACTTATACCGGACTAATACCAGCTGCAATTTCTGGCATTAACATTAAAAAAATGCTCGAATCAGTTATAGAATTTAAAAATTCAATTATCAAAAAAAATACTCCTTCTTTAATTAATTTAACTAATTACTTATCAAAAATGTTAGATTGTAAAATCAATATTGTGAATTTACTTTCATCAAATGAAAAAGATCCCAAATTATTATGGATACAACAAATGATTTCAGAATCATTGGCAAAAAACAATAGATACTTAATTCCTCTTAACTCAGATTTGAAAAAGTTAAAAAACAGGGAAGATATAGTGAATGTTTTTTTTAAAAACAATAAATACTCTTTAGAGAAAATAAATAATAAAAAACTAATTCAATCAATAATATTAAATAATATTGATGAAGAAAATTTAGGGGTTTTTATATACGCAATACAATTGATAATCACCACTTTATCATTTATAGAACCTCAAAAAGGGTTAGAGTTTAATCCATTCACACAACCTAATGTCGAATTATCCAAAAATGAGTATGGAAAACACAGTATATTATTACCCTCATTAAATGAATTTCAACTACCTACCCCTCCAAATATAAAAAATTTGAAATATATATCATTTTTAATATTTAGTGAAAATAACAATAAGAAAAAAAAATTTAATAAATTCCAAGAAGGAATTAGTATAGAAGAAGAAATAATCAAAAAAATGATGCATAAACAGCAAATTCCATACTTTATTGATTTTGCACCTGCTTATCTACATACTACAGGGGAATTACACAAAAAAAATATTCAAAATGTGTATCATATTTTAGTTTACACAACACCAAAAGATGCAGGATGGGAAGTAAATTCTGATTCAAATGGGTTAAGAGATATAATAGATGTTCAATTACAAATTGAAATTAAAATTTTTAAAAAACATGGGCTCAATTTTGATATTATACATATAGCTAAATTAAATGAATACTTAAAAAATTTATTTTAAGAGAGATCTTTATGCTTGATTTAAATATAATTCTATCAATAATTATATTATTAATTTTACTTATTTTACTTTTATCACAATCATATTACAAAAATAAAATGTCTACACTTCAAAAAAACCTTGCCAAAATAAAATCAGATAAAATCAGTCTAAGCACCAAATATGGTCAGATAAGTGAAGAGTTTTTCCCTCTTGAGCAAAGCTACCCTTACAATTCAAAAGATTTTAAATTTTTAGGTAATCCAATTGATGGAATCCAATTTAATAATGATAAGATAATTTTAGTCGAATTTAAAACTAATACTAGTAAATTATCTACAAAACAAAGACACATCAGAGATTTAATAAATAATAATCAAGTAGAATTTGAATTAATAGAAGCCAAAATAAATGAATAACAATCTTTCTCTTCCAAACACTAAAAACGGGACACCGTTTAATGATCAAATAATTAATATTTTATTATCAGCAGGAAATATTTTAAATAAATCTAAAAATTTCGAACTGAAACCAATATTCAAAGCAAAAAAAGATATAGTAACTAAAATTGACATAGAAATTGAAAATTTTATATCCGATCAAATTATTAAAAATTTTAACCATCACAACATTATCGGCGAGGAAAATGGAGGTGAATTGTTAAATGATGATTATAATTGGGTTATAGATCCAATTGATGGTACAAAAAATTTCTTTTATGGGCATCCCCATTACTGTATTGTATTGGGATTAACATATGGTGATAAAATACTAGCCGGATTTACATATGATACTAATAGAAAAGAAATATTCCATGCAATAAAAGATCAAGGTTTTTATCTGAATAATAAAAGATTTAAAGTTTCAAATAAAAATAAATTCAATAATTCTTTTTTATCTGTAGAAATACCTGGTTCTGGAATGGGGAGTCAAAAAACAATTGAGTTTATCAAAAAAATTCATTCTGATGTCATAGGATTAAGAATTTCAGGATCTGCAGCTTTAAGTCTTTCTTATTTAGCTAGCGGAAGATCTGATTTATTTATATGCTACAAATTAAATATATGGGATCAAATAGCAGGAATAATCCAGGTCACAGAAGCAGGTGGCAAAATAGTAGATAGAAATGGGAACAAAGCAGGCTTATACAGTGACGGAATTATAGCAGGAAATGCATCAATAGTAGATGATTTTCTTATTAAATCAAAAGCATATAAATGGACATAAGGGTTAACCCATATCAACTAATAATTGATTACAATTACTGAATGGTAATTTCTCCGATCATTCCTAATGTCTCATGAGGCACACAGTATAATCTATATGTCCCAGCAGTTTCAAATGTTATTGTAAATTCATAGCTTTCACCAGCATCTGCAGTTTCATATATATCTAATTCATCAATTGTGAATGTATGAAACTCTGTTTCAGATGTTATTTTAAAAGTTATTTTCTCACCAGCTTTAAAGGTTAAATTAGAGGGTTCATAAGTATAAGTTTCACCAGCATCTAACATTTGAATTTCTACCAATTTACCCTTGTCTTTAGTTTCTTGTGCTGATAATTCTTTTTCGGTTTTCAAATCTCCAGTTACTTTTGCAGGAGGCGGTGGACTTATAATCTCATTAGTTTTATTTGACTGATTATCTGATGAACTACATCCAATAATCAAAATTAATATAATCAAACCAAAAAAAATATTTCTCATAAATTAATCCTTTAATAAATATTTAGTGAAAATTGTCACTAATAATTATATCATCTTGAAAATAATTATTTATTTTTAAGCACATCTCTTTTCAATCTCGATGTTAATTGTTTATAAAAATCCGATTGGTTATTTAACCTTAGAAACCTTGTTACATGTTTACTTATCTCAACATCAATTTTATCTTTTTCCCCAAGTACTACTTCATCAAAACCATCAGCACTCACTACAGCTTTGTTTGGGCTTGCAATATTAATAGAAATTTTAGAATGATCAGGAACAATCACTCCAACATCTAAGCTCATATGAGGAGCTATGGGTTGAATTAACATCAATTTCTGTTCAGGAGTTATAATTGAACCTCCAGCAGCTAAAGAATAACCCGTACTACCTGACGGAGAAGATATTATAATACCATCAGCTCTATATTGTGCCATCAATTCTGAATCAACATAAACATCAATATCCATCAGGCGTGAAACAGATTGATGTCCCAAAACGATATCATTCAAAGCGTTTAATTCAAATTTCTGATTATTAGATATTCCTATGGCTTTAAGCATAAGTCTCTTTTCAATTCTAAATTTATTAATATTCTCCAATACTTTGGGAAGTATTTCTAAAGAATCCGAATAAGGAATTTCTGTCATAAAACCTACCCTACCCAAATTAATTCCTAAAATAGGGATTCCAAAACTACTAATAGATCTTGCTACACTTAGAATAGTCCCATCACCTCCAAGAGTAATAATTAATTGAGTATCTTTGAATTTAGATTTATATATGTTTATTTCATCTACGTCTGACACCCATACATCGTGATCACTTGAAATCTTTTCTACTATTTTAGTTGAAAGATCTAATGATTTTTCTATGCCAGTTTTTGAAATTATACCTATTAACATAACTTATTTAATTTAAAATTAATTAATTACTGAATTTATAGCATCATAACAGAAATCAAAAATTGGATCAGGATACACTCCGAAAACAACAATAGATATCAAAAGTAACACAGCTAATTTAGAAACTTTTATTGCTTGTAATTGATTATCAAAAGAAAATTCACTTTTTTCCAAATACAATACTTTAATAATTCTAAGGTAATAATAAGCTGAAATAACAGTATTTATCAAACCAAATATAACTAACCATGTAAATCCCGAATTAATTCCAGAGCTGAATAAAAACAGTTTTGTTATAAATCCTATAGTTGGAGGTATTCCTATAAGGGATAACATAGAAATTGACAACACAAAAGAATTCAAAACATCAATTCTTCCAAATCCTTTGAATTGATTAAAATCATATGTTTCTAAATTTTGTTTGATTGCTCCCATAGAATAAAAAGCAGCCAAATTAGTGAACATATAACCAAAAATATAGGCAACCATAACAGAAGAATTATAAACAGCATCCTTGATTTCAGATGAACTTAATAATGCAACAAATCCTATTAATATATAACCTGCTTGTGCTATAGAACTATATGCCAGCATTCTTTTTAGACTATTCTGATTAATAGCTAAAATATTTCCAACTAACATACTAAAAACACTTAATATAGCTATAGATAAACTAATATCAGGCCAATTTAAAACAGCATGCCATGAAGTATTTGAAACATCAGCAATATTAAATATACTCAATACAATTCTAAGTAGAATTGCAATACCTGCAGACTTACTTGCAACAGATAAGAACATCGTAATAGGGGTTGGAGCGCCTTCGTATACATCTGGAATCCAAAAATGGAATGGAAAAACACCTAATTTAAATAATAAACCTATAAAAATAAATATAATTGATATAAGAATAATAATATTTGAAATGTCCAAAGAAGAAACAGAGACAAATAAATCAGATGGAAACATTACCTGAGCATGTGAGATGCCTTGGAATATAGTACCATAATGTATGCTAATATTAGGATTCTCACTTGATATAAACGTTGTGCCCGTCAAAGCATATATATATACAACACCTAATAAAAAGAAACTTGTACTAACAGCACTTAAAACTAAATATTTTAGTCCAGATTCTTTAGATAATTTCCCTTTTCCTAAAGCAACCAAAGCAATCAAAGGTAATGTTGCAAGTTCTAAGGATACATACGCTGTTATCATTTCATTAGATCTAGCAAGTAACATCATGCCAGCTGTTGAATACATTAATAATCCATAAAATTCCGATTTAAAAGATGTGATTTGATCCTGATAATATTTAGTCATATTTAAGCAAACAAATAATGCAATTAAAAATATGAGTGAAAATAAACTTTCCAAACTACCTGCAACAAGGGTTCCCATGAATATACTTTCATAATTCATATTTTCATATAACGCAAAAATAAGAATTAATTTAGTTATCAATCCAATAAAAGTTCCTGAAATAGCAACATAATAAGAAACTTTATTTGATCTCGAAGTCACTCCATTAATGAGAATAATGGATCCTGTAAATAATATTATTAATTCAGGTAAAATATTTATTATATCTTCTATATTAATTGGTGATAACATTCATATATCCTGCTCAATTTATAATTCCGTTAATTCCAATATTTAATACATCAGTAATAAATCTTGGATAAATTCCTATAAACAAAATCGAGAAAAGTAATATAAGCACAGGGATTTTTTCTACAATATTTAAATCTGATAATTTACTGTAATCATTATTAGATGTCCCAAATATAACTCGTTGTAACATCCATAAGATATATCCGGCAGCTAATACAACTCCAAAGACAGAAATTGACGTCAATATATTATATTCAGCAAAGCCGCCCATAAAAACCATAATTTCAGCAATAAATCCACTTGTTCCAGGAAGTCCCAAAGAAGCCATTCCACTAATTGCTAAAGCAACAGAAGTAAATTTAAAATGACTAGACAATCCTCCTAACTCATAAACTTCTCTTGTTTTACATTTTTCATATATCCCTCCCACCAAATAAAATAATAAACCGGTAATCAATCCATGAGAAACCATCTGTAAAGAAGCTCCACTAAGTCCTAATTTTTGAGTAATTAAATCTGAACTAGAAAAAGCACTTAATCCTATAAGTATATATCCCATATGGCTTACACTACTAAATGCTACCAAACGTTTTAAATCAGTTTGCCTTAAGGTCATTAACGCTCCATAAATTACACTAATTACTCCAAAGACACTAATTATTAAAGATAAATTTTGTGCATCAGAGGACATTAAAGAATAACAAATTCTGATTATTCCATAACCACCCATTTTCAAAAGTAATCCTGCTAATAAAACACTGGCAGCTGTAGGTGCGTCTGTATGAGCATCAGGCAACCATCCATGAAAAGGCCACATAGGGAGTTTAATTGAAAATCCTATAAATATTAAAATAAATACAAAAGTACTTGGAATTATCCAATTAATTTGAATTCGATTTAACTCATCTAAATTAAAAGTACCGGAAGAAAAATATATGCATAAAAAACCAATTATCATCAGAGCACTTCCTGACAAAGTGAATAATAAGAATTTCATAGCAGAATATTCTTTCCTTCCAGTTCCCCATATAGATATCAAGAAAAACATAGGAATAATTTCAAGTTCAAAGAAAAAGAAAAATAATATTAAATCAAATGATAAAAATACCCCAAACACTCCGGTAATCAATAAAAACAACCAAAAATAATATTCATTAATCCTTTCTCTAATATGATTTGATGCATGGACAGCTACCGTGGTTAAAATTCCGGCTAATAATATTAATGGCGCATTCAATCCGTCAAGTTTAATATAAAAATCTACGTTAACTTTACCTATATTAATCCACTCATATAAAACAGAAATCTGTTCGTATCCAAAAAAAGCAAATTGTATGTATATATAAGTACATAAAATTAATTGTATATATGAAATTAAATAGACAAATTTTTCTAATAATTTGTCTTTAAGAAAAATAGCCCCTAAAATACCTCCTATAGCAGGTATGAAAACAATTGATAATAATATAATTGAATTACTCAATTTATCCCCACAATAGAAAAATAAAAGTTACAATAAATAATCCTAAAGGTATACCAATTAGGTACTGCTGTGCCTGCCCATTTTGTATAACCGATAATTGTGAAGAGAATTTTTTTATAGATAGAGCACAATTATCCCATGTTCTATCTATAACATTCTTATCAATATAAGCTAGCAGTTTAGTCAATTTACTATAAAACAAATTCTTAACAATCAAGTTTTCATATAAATGATCTAAATAATATTTTTCTATAAGGAAAGTCTTTAAAGGAGTTAATATTGATAAATTCAGATTCTTTAGGTATTTATATTGAAGAAAAGCAGAAATTAATCCTAATAAACCTAACACGTGGGATATTAATGCAACTTGATAATTAAATTTATGAGCGTGAAACTCATCACCCGCAATAAAATAATTAAACCAATGTGATTTTATAAATCCTAATTCAAATGGTGCGTTAAACAGAAAACCAAAAAACAAAGATCCAAAAGCTAATAACCCCATTGGTATTAATAATATATAACTACTTTCATGTACGCGAACTCCCGGGTTCTTTCTGCCATCATAATTTCCTTCAAAAATCATAAATAATGCTCTAAACATGTAAAAAGAGGTAAAGAAAATACCTGCTGAACCTACTAAGTAAATCAAATTATTAAAATTTCTATTTGAATCAATTATCTGTGCTAATATTTCATCCTTACTCCAAAATCCTGAAAATGGGAAAAATCCAACCAAACTAAAAGTCCCAACTATGAAAAATATATATGTCCAAGGCATATATTGTTTCAAGCCCCCCATTTTTTTCATATCAAAAGTGCCGACTGCATGACTTAAACTGCCGGCAGCTAAAAATAATAATGCTTTGAAAAATGCATGGGTGAATAAATGGAAAAAAGCTGCAGTAGATAAAAACATACCTAATGCCATAACCATATATCCGAGTTGACTAATAGTAGAATATGCTAATACTTTTTTAACATCATTCATTACAGTTCCAAGAATGGCCGCCCCTAAAGCAGTTATAGCTCCAATTATTACTGTTAACTGCAATACTTGGTCAGGAAAAACCGGCAGAAATCTACCTATCAAAAATACTCCTGCTGCCACCATAGTAGCAGCATGAATTAATGCACTAACCGGTGTAGGCCCTTCCATAGCATCTGGCAGCCAAGTATGTAATGGAAATTGCGCAGATTTACCAATTGCACCAAATAATATTCCCAAGCTAAAAATCAAAGCTAATTCATTCCCTCCTGGTGCTTGTAATGCCTGATTTAAAGATGTAATTGATAAAGGATCTGCAACAGAATTTAATCCGGTTGAAATCAAAGGTGTAATTCTTGATATATTAGAAACAATATAAAGAATACCTATCATAAAGCCAAAATCACCAATTCTGGTAATAATAAAAGCTTTTTTAGCAGCATCAGTTGCTGATTTCTTATCATACCAAAATCCAATTAACAAATATGAACACAAACCAACTAATTCCCAAAACACAAACATTTGTATTAAATTACCAGCTAATACTAATCCCAGCATTGACCAAGTAAATAAATGTAAGAAAATATAATATCTTGGGTATTCAAAATCCTTCATATAACCTAATGAAAACATATGGATTAAGAAACTTACTGAGCATACTATAAATAACATTACAGAAGTTAAAGAATTCAAATAAATAGAAAATCTCAAAATAAAACTGTCAACTTTCAAAAATTCAATTGCAAAAACTTCAGGGTTTTCAGGAGTATGGAAATCTAAAAATACAAAACATGAAAGGATAAATAATACAAATGATGAAATAGTAAAAAATAAACCTATGTATTTCTTTGGAATTGTTCTGAAAGGATATAACAAAACAATCGTTAATATTGTAAAAATTGGCAATACAAAAATGCCAATTATTTGTATGTTCATTTAAATCTTCCTTATAATTTCATCAGCTACATGTTCCCTTCCTATCGGAACATAAATAACAAAATTTGAATTTTCTGACCAATCTAAAATATCTTGATTTTCTGGTAAAATCTTACAAGGAAGTCCCTCTGACTCAATTGTATTTTTCCACATTTCCGCAGAAATTAAATTTGGTGCTGTAGAATATTTAGTCCACATACTTTTTACCCTTTAAGATGAGATGCGTCTTTAATAAAAATACTTTGCTTATCTTTATATACACTCATAACAATAGCTAAACCTAAAGCTACTTCTGCAGCAGCAATGGTTATTACAAAAACTGCAAACATATTACCCATTAATACCTGCGAAGGATCTAAAGTAATTGGAGGAACATATCTTGAAGCTGCTACAGCTGCAATATTAACTGAATTTAACATTAATTCAACTGACATCAAAATAGCTATAATATTAGATTTAATTACCACACCTGTAAGTCCAATACAAAATAAAATAGCAGATATTATTAAAAATCCTTCTAGAGTCATTCTGTTCTCTCTTTTACCAAACTAATAGCCCCTATAACAGCAGCTAATAATATAAACGAAGAGGCAATAAAGGGGACAACTAAATTTGTAACAAGTATTTTACCAATATAATATATAGAATTCTGATAAGCATATACTACAATTTCCATTTCCTTTGTATCTAGTGTTGTTATAGTATCCCAATCAAAAACTGTAATAGAAATTATTAATAAACCACACATAAATAATCCCAATAAAAAACCAGTTATTCTAAAATTTGAAAAGGGATTACCTATTTTTACATTCTTCGTAAACATAATTGCAAAAATTATAACAACTGAAATAGCACCAACATAAATTATAAGTTGAACAGCTGCAAGAAATTCTGCAAAAAGTAAAATAAATAATGCAACTACACCCAAAAAAGTAGCTGCCAAAAAAAGAGCTGCTCTAAATATATCTTTGGTTAATATGACCATCAATGCACTACTAAGTGTTATCAATCCTGTAAGATAAAAAATTATATCTGCTATTTGCATCATTTATATTTATTTCCTAATCCATTTATTTTTTAGATCTTTTTTTGATGGTTTTTGATGCCTTCCGACTTTATCCCAAGCTATTTCCTCATCAAATGGGGAATAATCATCTTTTTGCTCTAATTGGGGTCTAAACCAGGTACTGGGTTTCTTTTCAGCTTTTTTCAATCTTTCGACATCAATAACTAAATCATTTCTCTTATATTGCCCTTCTTCAAATCCGCTTCCCATATGCAAAGCATCGTAAGGGCAAGCCTCCACACACAATCCACAAAACATACATCTTCCAATATCAATATCAAAAGTTTCAATATCATAATTTTGACCTTCAGCATAATTCTTACCAGTTTGATCAGTTACAATTTTTATTATGCCCAGAGGACAAAATTTTGCACAACTCGCACAACCAGTACACCTTTCTTCATACCAACTAAACTCTTCGCCACGAAATCTAGGATGCTGATCAACTTTATCTGATATGACAATCATTCCCATCATTGATTTAAGTGTCTTCATAGGATTGGTAAACGCATAAGATATAAAATTTTTATTATCTAATTTTGCCAAATCTATAATACTTGCTTTTCTATCAGGATATTGGGTAGTATTTCTCCTCTGCAAAAACAAGATATTTTTCAATGTTATTCCCAATCCTTTTATTAATCCTAATCCATACATATTATCCTCCTAAAACTATGCATCCATATTAGCTAATTCTGATGGTACAGGTTCTTTTAATTTCAATCTTTTTTGACCTAATATATTTGCAATCAGGTAAATAAAAACTACAAAAATTAACATATTAATAATTATCTGTAAAATATAGTTATCTCTAATAAAAACTAACTCTAAGCCAACCAATAAAGTATTTAATATTGCCGCTGGCATCAAAACCTTCCATGCAAAACCCATAATTTGATCAATTCTTAATCTAGGCCAGGTAGACCTAAACCATAATAATATTGCAGTAATAACAAAACTCTTAGAAGCAAACCATAATATACCAGGAATTGGTAAAAATTCTAAAAATTTCAAAGGATTAGATCCGCCAAGAAATAAAACAGTAAACAAACTTGCAGTAAATATTGGTGCTAAAAATTCAGAAAGTTGAAAAACAGCAAATTTCATACCAGCATATTCGGTAATATATCCTCCAATAAGCTCAGACTCTGATTCAATCATATCAAAAGGTGCTCTGCTCATTTCAGCAATAGCAGCAATCATGAAAGTTATAGCTCCCAATGGCTGTAATATAATAAAAGGAATGTTAGATTGGGCATTTACAATTCCAACTAAACTTAATGATTGTGAAACCATTACTATTCCCATTAATGAAATTGCCATAGGTACCTCATAACTTATTAGCATTGCAACTGCTCTAATAGCCCCTAAAGTTGCATATTTATTTCTTGAAGCCCATCCTGCCATAAATACTGACAACGCATTAACTGATGTAATACCTAACACAAACAGTAATGCAACATTTATATTTCCAAGCTGTGAATCTATCCCAAGAGGGAGAAATGCATAAACCAATAAAGTGGTACAGAGAAATATTATAGGAGCTGCAATAAAAACCATTTTATCTGCAGTTGCCGGAATAATATCTTCTTTAATCAATAATTTCACGGCATCTGCGATAGGCTGTAAAATACCAAATGGACCCCATCTATTTGGACCAGATCTATTTTGGAATCTTGCAATCACTCGCCTCTCAAACCAAGTATATACTGATCCTAATCCGATCAAAAAAGTACAAATAGCCACTGACATAATTAAACCCGAAATTGTAAAAACCAATTTATCAGGTAAAAAAGACAATAAATCAACTAAAAATAAATTCAATGTATTAAAACTAATCAAACTAACCTACTTTTCTCATAAACTATCTATCTACCTCTCCTAAAACAATATCTATACTGCCAAAATTGACAATAAGATCTCCAATTTTACCCCCTGCAGTCATTTCTTTAAGAAGAGTCAAATTTATAAATGAAGGGGCTCTGATTTTACACCTATATGGAGATATCCCACCATCACTCACTAAATAAAATCCTAATTCTCCTTTTGGTCCTTCAATTCCGACATAAGCTTCTCCTTCAGGTGCTCTGATAATAAGAGGTACGTCTTCATTTCTCACAGGGCCAGGTTTAATTAAATTAATACATTGTGTAATTATTTTAAGACTTTCTCTCATCTCTTTTATTCTAATTAAATACCTATCAAAAGTATCTCCTGTAGCACCAATTGGAACATCAAAATCTATTTCATCATATATTTCATAAGGGTTTGCTTTACGTAAATCCCATTTTACACTAGAAGCTCTAAGCATTGGGCCTGACAACGAAGCATCAATTACTTGTTCGGGTGTTAAAATCCCTACATCTCTCGTCCTTGAAAGAACAATCTCATTACCTGTAATTAAACTTTCCAATTCATCTATTTGATTAGGCATAGATTCTAAAAACAATTCCAAATCATCCCAAAATTCCTGAGGGGTATCCTGAAAAATACCTCCAGGTCTCATATAACTTAAAGTTATCCTAGCACCACATAAGATCTCAAACAAATCAAGGATTTTTTCTCTTTCTCTAAAACAATACATAAGCGGAGTACCAAAAGCACCCAGATCATTTAATAAAAATCCCGTAGCCATAAGATGACTTGCTATCCTTTGTAATTCAGCAACTATTACTCTAATATAACTAGCTCTTTTCGGTACCTCTATATTACATAACTTTTCAACAGCAGAAACATAAGCTAAATTATTAGACATTGAGGCAACATAATCTAATCGATCAGTTAAAGTTACAATTTGAACATAAGTTCTTTCTTCTGCAAGTTTTTCTGTTCCTCGATGAAGGTAGCCAAAAACTGGTTCAAGGTCTACAATTGTTTCTCCATCCAAAGTAACCCTTAATCTAAATACTCCATGCATACTAGGATGTTGTGGGCCAAAATTTATTGTTACTAATTCACTGTTTAATGACAAATCACTCCTCTACTTTAAAAAATCTTTTCTTAAAGGATGTCCTTTAAATCCTTCCCATAATAATATCCTTTTCATATTAGGATGCCCTTCGAAAAAAATACCCATCAAATCCCATATCTCTCTTTCTTGTAAATCAGCACCTTTCCATACTGATATTACTGAATTAATTGAATTCCCATCCCTGCCATACAATTTTGATTTCAAAACTAAGCTAGTATTGGTAATTAAAGAATCCAAATGATAAACAACTTCAAAAAATTCAACATAATCTACGGCGCTTATTGACTTTAAATAATTAAATTGAAATTTATTATTATTTTTTAATTCTCTGCAAATTTCAAATATATATTTACTATTTACATACAAACTGCCATTTTCTGTATTAACTTCTTGCTTTAAAGTATCAGGTAAATTTTGCACAACTGTATTTAAGTTAAGCGATTTTGTCATACTATTCAAATAATTGCTTTAAATCTAAATTTTTATATCTTTTTATCTTTTCGTGTAACATCATTATTCCGAATAACAAAGCATCAGGCCTTGGAGGACAACCCGGAACATAAACATCAACAGGTATTATATGATTAACTCCAGGAACAACACTATAACTTTGATAATAAGGACCTCCGCTCGTTGCGCAAACACCCATGGATATTACCCATTTTGGATCTGGCATCTGATTGTATACTCTTTCTATAACCGGAGCCATTTTCCAAGTTACAGTACCCGCAATTATAATCAAATCTGCCTGCCTTGGAGAGGCTCTGAATACTTCCATTCCAAATCTACTTAAGTCAAACCTCGACATAGCACTTGCCATCATCTCAAACGCACAGCAAGCAAGACCAAAAGTTAAGGGCCAAACAGATGATTTTCTTCCCCAGTTTATAAGAGAATCTACAGACGTGATCATTAAATTCCTATCTAAATCATCCGGAACTTCAATAATAGGGTCAGGTAATGGTTTAGTATTAGTTTTAAGTAATTTATTAACTTCTTGACCTTCTACAGAATCAATTAAAGATGTTTGTTCATGTAAAGGTTTAGCAATATTATAATTTAATAAATTTAAATCTTGATTATCGTTTGCTTTCAATCTTAACTCCTTATATCCATTCCATCGCTTTCTGTTTCCATGCTAAAAACCATCCAAGAATTAAGACGCCGATGAAAATAAACATCTCAATTAAAACTATTAATCCGTATGCATCATTTAATTTTATAAAAGATGCTGCCCAAGGGAAGAGAAATATAACTTCTACATCAAATATTAAAAACATCATTGCAAAAGTATAATATCTAAAATTAAATCCACTCCACTGGGAAGAAAAAGTTCGAATACCAGCTTCATATATATCGGTTTTCACAGGAGTGGGATTATCTTTCCTTATACCAATAATTTTAAATAAGAAAGAAGCAAAAAGCATCCCGGCTGGAACTAATAATGCTACAACAAAGAATAAACTAAAATATCCATATCTTTCAAAATAAATACTATATTCTTCCATTTACCTAAATACAAAGATAATTTATAAAGGCTAAATTACATTTTAGAAGTTATCATATTATGATATAAATTAATAGCAATAATCACAATTGAAATGAAAAAAACTCTTGCTTTTGCTAGACTCTAGAAAACAAACAACTTAAAGATATAATTTGAATTTGAAAGATCCAATAATTCTTAATAAATACAAGTCATTTATAAACGATGAATTAAAATTCATCATTTTGAATGAAAAAAACGACCAATTTTCAAAATTTATTTTTCCGTATATAATTCCACCACAAAATTCAAATATTCCAAAAAGAGTAAGATCATCTATTTTTCTAGAAATAATTGAAGGGCTTAATTTAAATCCTTCTGAATTTTTAGATTTAGCTTGTTCAATAGAATTAATCCATGAATTTTCACTTATACATGATGATATTCAGGATAAAGATGAAATTAGGAGAGGAGCTCCTACTTTATGGAAAAAATTAGGAGAATACAAATCTATTATATTAGGGAATGTTATAAAAAATATTTCTGACACCATAACAAACATTGATACCATTAATAAACTCACAAACAAGTCTAGAATTGAAATTATTAAACAATTTTCTAATATGTGTATCTCTATGATTGAAGGGCAATATCTTGATATTAATTTTGAGAACCAACAAATCATAAGTATGCATGATTATAAAAATATGATCATTAAAAAAACAGGGGCTCTGATGACTTTAGCGTTTCAACTTCCAGGTATATTATCAGGGCAGAATGAGCAAAGTATAAAACAGTTACAAAAACTGGGAATGATATTTGGTATTCTGTTCCAAATATCTGATGATTTACTTGGCATATGGGGAAATCCCATAAAAACTGGAAAATCTAATTATTCTGATTTTAAAAATAATAAAAAAACATATCCCATATTACTTTCCATGAAAAAATTCGAGGAAAAAGATAAAATATTATTTAATAATTTATTATCTAATTTAAATAATGAATCCTACCTTTTAATAATAAAAATATTAGAAAAATATAAAATAAAATCTGACATTCAGAAAGAATGTAATTCATATTTAGATCAAGCTATAAAATTAATCACCAAATCTCAGTTAACTAAAGATAGTAAAGCAAATATTATAGAATTATTTAAATATGTAATAGAAAGAACTAAATGAATAACACTAATAAATTTCTAATTATCGATACAGACCCAGGTGTAGATGACGCTTTGTCTCTTGCTATGTTGAGTAATATACTCAAAAGCACTGATGATAATATCATTTTTTCCAGTATTGGTGGAAACACATCATTAAGAAACACTCATAAAAATCTGATAAATATACTTTCAAATCTTAAGATTTCTTACAAACATTTACTCAAAGGATCTGATAGTACTTTACTAGGTGAAAAATTCACAGACGCAGAACATTATCACGGTAAAGAAGGTCTGACATTAAAGTTGATTAATTCAAATTTAGGCACCCACAATCTCGAAACTTATGAATATATTCATGAAATCTACAATTCGCAAAAAAATGCAAAAATAAAACTACTAATGTTAGGCCCGCTGACAAATTTAGCAAAAGCCATAATTTCTTTTCCCAAAATAAGTTCAATTATAGATGAAGTGATAGTAATGGGAGGTGCATTTTTTACAAAGGGAAATGCCACTAAATATGCTGAATTCAATATTTATGCGGATGCTGAATCTGCTTCTATAGTATTTAATTCAAAATTAAATATAAGGGTAGTCGGACTTGACGTTTGCAATGACTTAATAATTGATAAAATCAAATTTTATAATAATGAATACTCATTTTTAAAATCAGATACAAAGTCATCACAATTTAGTAAAAATATAATAGATAGTTTTTTTAAATACCACACAAATAAAAATGCCATGGCACTTTGTGATCCTATAGCCACAATTTGCTTAATTGAAAAAAAATTATTTAGCTATAAAAATTGCTCTGTAAAAGTAATTGTAGAAGGAGATAAGACAGGGCAAACAATTCCCCTAAATAACAATAATAATACCAATATACAGATTGCTCATAAAATAAACAGAACTAAAATATGGAATCTGATTGATCAACTGTTTATTAAATAATAAACAGTTGATTTGTAATATAATACATTTAACGTTTTATTTTTAAGGGATTTCAATGAATAACAAAAATGTAATTTCACGTAATACGAAACTTGAAGACAACAATTATAAATGGGGTTTTGATTTTAATTTCAATCCTGATAATGCCCCAAAAGGTTTGTCAGAAGATATAGTAAAATTGATATCTAAAAAGAAAAATGAACCTAAATGGTTATTAGATTGGAGATTAAAATCTTTAAATCTTTGGTTTAAAAATGAAGATAACGAACCGGAATGGGCAAATATAAAATTTCCAAAAATAGATTTTCAGGATATTAGGTATTATTCATCACCTACGAATAAACCAAACCCAAAAAGCCTAGATGAAGTTGATCCTGAAATGCTTAAAGCGTTTAGTAAGTTAGGAATTCCGTTAGAAGAACAAAAAAAATTATCAGGAGTAGCTGTAGATGCCATTATGGATAGTGTATCAGTAGCTACTACTTATCAAAAACAACTAGAAGATGCCGGTGTAATCTTTTGCCCTATAAGTGAAGCAGTACAAAAATACCCGGAACTAGTACAAAAATATCTTGGATCTGTTGTTCCTTATAGTGATAATTTTTACGCAACATTAAATTCAGCGGTTTTTACTGACGGATCGTTCATATATGTTCCACCAGGAGTAAGATGTCCGGTAGAATTAATGACTTATTTTAGAATTAACGAACTAGATACAGGGCAATTTGAAAGAACTTTAATAATTGCCGACAAAGGGAGTTATGTAAGTTATCTAGAAGGATGTACTGCACCATTTCGAAAAACTAATCAATTACATGCAGCTGTTGTAGAATTAATTGCACTAGAAGATGCAGAAATCAAATACTCCACTTTACAAAATTGGTTTCCAGGGGATAAAAACGGAATAGGAGGTGTATACAATTTTGTAACTAAAAGAGGCAAATGTGCAGGAAAAAATTCAAAAATATCATGGACACAAGTAGAAACAGGTTCAGCAATCACATGGAAATATCCTTCAGTAATTCTACAGGGAGATAATTCTATAGGCGAATTTTATTCTGTTGCCTTAGTTAATAATTTCCAACAGGCTGATACTGGTACAAAGATGATTCATATTGGCAAAAATACTAAAAGTACTATAATTGCAAAAGGGATATCAGCTGGTAAAGCTAACAGTACGTACAGGGGCATGGTCAAAATACTCCCTTCTGCAAAAAATGCACGGAATTTCACACAATGTGATTCTTTACTTATTGGAGATAAATGTGGAGCACATACAATCCCATATATAGAAGTTAAAAACCCCACTGCTCAGTTGGAGCACGAAGCAACAACTTCCAAAGTAAGCGATAATCAACTTTTTTACACTCAGCAAAGAGGCATATCTTTAGAGGATGCTAATTACATGATTGTTAATGGATTTTGTAAAGGAATTTTCAAAGAATTACCATTTGAATTTGCTATTGAAGCATCTCAACTTTTACGAGTTAGTTTAGAAGGGGCAGTAGGATGACAAATAATAAAATAATATTAGAAATAAAAAATTTAAATGCTTCTGTAGCAAATACACAAATTTTAAAAGATTTTAACTTAACAATTAACATGGGCGAAAAACATACTCTTATGGGACCAAATGGTTCAGGAAAAAGTACATTGGCAAATATTTTAGCTGGAAATCCTGAATATATTGTAGATTCAGGAGAAATCAATTTTCTAGGTCAAACTTTATTAGATAAAGCCCCGGAAATAAGAGCCTGCTTAGGCTTGTTTCTTGCTTTTCAGTATCCGGTTGAATTACCAGGAGTAAGAATGTGGCAATTTCTTAAATCTTCTTTAGATTCTCAAAGAGAATATAATGGAAAAGATCCTCTAAGTACTAAAGACTTTGATTCAATTTTAAATGAATGTGCAGAAAAAGTAGATATCAGCCAGGATTTTCTTAAAAGAAATGTAAACGAAGGATTCTCAGGAGGAGAAAAGAAACGAAACGAAATACTTCAACTCACTTTAATAAATCCAAAATTAGCAATATTAGATGAAACAGACTCAGGATTAGATATTGATGCTCTTAAAATTGTATCAAATGGAATAGAAAATTTTTCTTCTCCAAATAATTCCGTTCTTCTAGTAACACATTATCAAAGAATTTTAAATTATGTTAAACCAGATTATGTTCATGTAATGATAGACGGAAAAATCGTTAAATCTGGAGATAAAAGTTTAGCATTAGAACTAGAAAAAAAAGGATATGATTGGCTATCAAAAAAATAAAGTGACACTCATATGAATTCCAACACAAATTTTATAGATTTTGTATCCAAAACTACAGATAAATTAAATTCTAACAATGATATAGCTAATGAATTTAGATTAAACAATTTATCTAAATTAAAACAAATTGGATTGCCAACACACAGAAAAGGTAATGAAGAGTGGAAATATACAAATTTAAATAAATTTACATCAATAAATTATATTCTTCCAGTTGTTGAAACAGAAGATTCAAACCTGAAATCACAAGAATTATCACCAAAGGAATTTGAAGTAATAAATATTATTAATGGCAAATTAAGCAAAAAAAATAATATAAATAATTCATATATTAATATTAAAAGTAGCTCAATAAACACTTTAACAACAAATGAACTGAATAAATTTAATAGTTTACTAGGTGATAAAAATGAGCAAATGGCAATATTGAATTCAGCTCTATGTACCGATTATATATTCATAAATATAACTGGCGGTAATGTTAAATTATTAATTAATTTTATCAACTCTAACAATTCAGAAAATTTTATTTTAAGCAATCCAAAAGTTTTCATTAATATTGATTCCAAATCTCAGCTTGAACTTATAGAAAACCATTATGGAAATAAAAATTCAAAATATACATCAAATAATGTTTTGGAAATTAAAATCAATAAACAAAGTAATTTAAAACATTATAGATTATTGGAAGAATCAGAAAATGCTATACACACAAATACAACAAGAGTATACCTAGATGAAAAATCTAAATTTAAATCTTTTGCATTTTCTAAAGGTGCTCAAATGGCTAGATATGATTTAAAAGTAAGTATGCCACATGAGCATTCAGAAGTAGAATTAAATGGTTTATATTGCACTTCAGGTAAACAACATTTGGATAATTATATTAACCTTGATCATATTGCACCACATTGTATCAGCAGGATAAATTACAAAGGAATCTTAAATGGCGAATCACACGCAATATTTGGAGGTACAGTTTTAGTTAGAGCAGGTGCAATAAAAACCGATTCTCGTCAAACTGATAAAAATTTAGTCCTTTCACCCAAGGCAGAAATTGATACTAAACCTAGTTTATTCATTTATGTTGATGATGTTATTGCCGGTCATGGCGCTACAGCAGGTAATATTGATGAACAAACAGTGTATTATATGAGAAGCAGAGGATTAGATTTAGAAACAGCTAGTAAAATGTTAATTTCAGGATTTGCAATGGAAATAATTGATAAGGTAACTATAAATGAATTAAATAATTACCTAATAAAAACTTATATCAATACTCTTCCTTCATACAAATTTGATTTTTAAATTATGAGTGAACTAAACGAAATATATCAGGAATTAATATTAGATCATAACCGCAGGCCAAGAAATTTTGGAAAAATGAATAATTATACAAATTATTCAAAAGGTTATAACCCTTTATGTGGCGATGAAGTTGAATTTTATATGGAAATTACAAATGATAAAATTGATAAAATTCAATTTATAGGAATAGGATGTGCTATATCAAAAGGTGCCAGTTCATTATTTACAGAAACACTAAAAAGTAAAAACCTACACGATGCACAACATATAACAACTATTTATAAAAAAATGCTTACAAATAAATTAGATTCAAATGAAAATATTGAAGATTTAGGAGATTTAACCCTGCTGTCTGGTGTTTCAGTTTATCCAGCAAGGATAAAATGTGCTATTTTATCTTGCTATACAATAGAATCTGCTATAAGAAATGATCAAAACACAATTACAACAGAATAAAATTTTTATACTTAATTCTGTTAGAATATTTATATAATTTATTTCATAAATGCAAATGGTTGATTTTAAAACAATAATAAAAGATTTCCCGATATTAAAAAGAAGGATTAATGAAAATAAATTAATTTATTTCGATAACGCAGCAACTAGCCAAAAACCAAAAGTTGTCATTGATGCTTTATCTAATTTCTATTCTAATAATAATGCCAATATTCATAGAGGAGTACATACCTTGAGTATGGAAGCAACTTACCTTTATGACGAAGCAAAAGAAAAAATTGCTGAATTCATTAATGCTCCTAACAATAACTCAATTATTTTTACCAGAGGTACCACAGAATCTCTAAATTTGATAGCAGACTCCTGGGGACAAAGTAATCTCAAGGAATCAGATTCCATAGTAATTACTGAATTAGAACATCATAGTAATATCGTTCCTTGGCAGGAACTAATAAAAAAAACAAAATCTAAATTACGATATATCCCAATAAATACCGATGGGACATTAAATTTAGCAAATATAAATAATATTATTACAAAAAACACTAAGCTAATTTCAATGACCCATGTATCAAATGGAATAGGTACAATTAATAATATTAAAAAAATAATTAAAATAGCAAAATCTGTTGGTGCAACAACCGTTATTGATGCTGCACAAAGTGTGCCACATATGCCTATAGATGTTTCAGACTTGGATTGTGATTTCCTGACTTTCTCTGGGCATAAAATGTTAGCACCAACTGGTATAGGTGTTTTATACGGAAAAAAAGAGTTATTAGAGTCTATGCCACCTTATCAAAAAGGTGGAGATATGATTTTAGAAGTAACTTATGATAAAGCTACCTGGAATGAAATTCCATTTAAATTTGAAGCAGGTACACCTAATATTGCTGGAGCTATAGGATTAGGTGCCGCAACGAATTATCTTATGAAAATTGGAATGCAAAACATCAGAGATCATGAAATTGAAATAACCAAATATGCATATAACAATTTAATGAATGTTGATGGTATAGAAATTCTTGGGCCAGAAAATACAGATATCAGAGCGGGTTTAATATCTTTTAATATCCCTAATATCCATCCACATGATTTGGGTACTTTTTTAGACTCCAAAGGAATAGCAATAAGAACTGGGCATCATTGTGCTATGCCTTTAATAAAAAAATTAGGTCATCATTCTTCTGCAAGAGCAAGTTTTTATTTATACAATACAAATCATGAAGTAGACAAATTCACTGCAGAAATTAATAATTCAATAAAATATTTTAATAATGTCTGAAAAAAACAATTTAGATTTCGTCTACAAAGAAGAAATCCTTAAGAGATCGATAAATCCTGGTTTTTCATCTGAATTATCAAAAGTTGATAAATTCATTTCCGGTTTAAATCCATTTTGCGGAGATGAAGTAAAATTTCATTTTAATTTAAGTCATAATAATATCACTAATATTTATTTAGAATTGGAAGGATGCGCCATACACAAAGCCAGTTCTTCATTACTAGCTGAAGTTATTCTAAATGAAAACATTAATACAATTCAAAAAGTTTGTGACGAATTTATTTCTTTTTTCAATACAAAAAATAATTCAAATCAAAAATTCCAAAATCATAAACTACAAATTACAAACCCAATACATAGCGTAAAATCTAATCAAATTCGTATTAAATGTGTCTTGCTTAGTTGGAATGCTATATATAATAATTTGTTTTAAAATTAATATGATTAAGATTCCTATAATCGATTCTCACACGCATATAAATTCATATGATTCTAAAGAAATACCAACTATAATAAATAGAGCCAAGCAAAATGGAATAACATCAATAATTGATGCCTCTGTAGACATTTCAAGTGCGAAATCAATTGATCTAATGACAAAAAAATACCCAAATGTTTTTGGAGGAATAGGATTTCACCCTCAGAATCTAACTAAAGAATTAAATAAATCCGAAATAGAACAAATGTATAAGCTAATTACAAATAATAAAAAGATTCTTGTCATTAGCGAAATAGGATTAGATTTCCAAACTGATTCACCTCCAAGGGAAATTCAATACAAAGCATTCAGAAAACAGATAGGGATTGCCAGGGAATTAAATAAACCAATTATTTTTCATTCCCGATTTTGTGCAGATGAGACAATAAGAATATTAAAAGAAGAACGGGCATATGAAGTGGGAGGAGCAATGCATTATTTCCAATCAAATAATAAAATAGCTTCTGAGTTAGAATCTATGGGATTTAAAATATCTGTTGGAAAACCTTTACTCAGAATAAAAAAATTAGAAAATGTAATAAATTCCACTAATATAAATAATATCATTGTAGAAACAGATTCAGCTCCTCAGCCTTTTAAAAAAGACAGAAGAAAATGGACAGAGCCAAAAGATTGTAATTTAATCATAGATAAAATTAGTAAAATAAAGTGCGAAAATATCGAAAATATCGCTGAACATATATTTAATAACACATTTAATATGTTAAAAAATGGATCTAACTGGCTAATGAAAGAACATTTGTCATATGGGTTAATATAATTCTATTCCTTATCCATTTCTGATTCTATGAGTTTAAAATCTCGTGCAGACAAAATATGCATACTTTCATAAAAAGCCAATTCCCAATGATATGGTAACCATTTTTTCAAATATTCCAAAGAAGGTGCAATATATGTTGCATCAATTGCATTAGATTCATCTAATTGTTTATCAATATTTAAATTAACACCATAAATATAATCTGTTATATCATCAGACCATCTTGATTTAATTATACTTTTAGCAGGGCCAATTATAGTTGCACTTAAAATCCATTTTTTTATATCTTTGATATAAATAATCATACGATCATCAATTTCTATTCTTTTTACTCTTTTTTGATACTTATTAGTAAATTCTATTTGTTTATCTTTATTCTTTATAAATATTTCATATTTAGATTTCGGAATCGAAATCATCCAATAATTTATCATTGTTAAAATTTCCTTAACTATTTTTAATCCAACTAATATAATATAAACTACTTAACAAAAAATAAATATTTATAAATGAAAAATTATGCAATTTTACTTGCAGCGGGAAATTCGACAAGAATGCAAGGGATAGATAAATTAACATTAGAATTATCTGGAAAAATGGTTATTGAATATTCTATAGAAACCTTATTCAAACATAAATTAATTGATCATATAACAATAGTAACATCAAAGAATAATTCAAATAAAATACAATCAATTATTTCAATGAATAAATACAAAAAACCATTTAATTTTGTAGAAGGCGGTGAAACCAGATTTTCTTCATTTGTAAATGCATTTAAAACTATTACTTCATCTGAGATTATAATAATTCATGATGCGGCAAGACCATTTATAAATGAAAAATTGATTTCTAAAAGTATTAATTTAGCCAATAAATATGGTGCTGCAGTACCAGTAATCAATCATGTTGACTCTGCTTATATATCTCAAGATTCTTATACTCTTTCCAAACATATAGATAGAAGTAAATTATTATCATCACAAACTCCACAAGCATACAAAACTAAAATATTATATGATGCTATTGAATACGCTGAAAGTAATAGAATTGAATTTAAATACAATGATGTTGCAGAATTTATACTAGAAACTGGATGTAATCCCTATGTTTTCAAAGGATCTAAATATAATATAAAATTGACATCAAATGAAGATTTACTTTTATTAAAATCAATTCATCAAATATTAAACACCCATGATTAGTTCATACGGAATTGGCATAGATGTTCATAAACTTAAAAAAGGAGGTGCTCTTATTTTAGGAGGGGTTGTTATAAGCAATAATTATAGCTTAGAAGGTGATAGTGACGCAGATGTATTAATACATGCAATTATAGATTCCCTGTTAGGTGCAGCAAATTTAGGAGATATGGGACATTTTTTTAATGATTCAACTGAATCAATATATTCAAGCTTACAAATGTTAAATAAAACAGATAACATCATTAAAAAAAACGATTGGATAATAAACAATATTGACTCTACAATTATATGTGAAAAATTCAAAATATTTAATTATTCTAATATGATGAAATCTAAAATATCAGAAACTTTAAAACTTAACTCTAATAAAATTAATATAAAAGGAAAATCTACAGATGGACTTGGTTTTATCGGAAGAAATAAAGGAATATCAGCATTAGCTATTTGTAGTATTTATAAAAAACAATGAATATATTTGACACCTTAGATAATAAAAGAAAAAGTATTAATTTATCTGAAAAAAAGAAAATTAAAATCTATGTTTGCGGAATTACCCCCTATTCCGAATCACATATAGGACATGCTATGTCTGCGGTTATATTTGATACATTAAGAAAATATCTTTTGGCAAACCAACAAAATGTTACATATGTTCAAAATTTTACAGATATCGATGATAAATTAATCAAGGCAGCTAAAGAAAATAACTCTGATATCAAAACAATATCTACAAAGTTTATCGATAAACATTTATCTGCTCTCAATAAACTAAATGTCCTAAAACCTGACTATTCTCCTAAAGCAACTGAAGAAATTAAAGAAATGATAAATATGATTGGGGTACTAATTTCAAAAGGGATAGCTTATGAAATCAATGGGAATTGTTACTTCAGAGTTGAAAAATTTAAAACCTATGGAAAATTAAGTAAGAGAAATTTTGATGAAATGTTAGCTAGAGCAAGAATTGAAATTGATGAACAAAAAGAAAATCCTATGGACTTTGCATTATGGAAAACTAAAAAGGGGAATGAGCCAGGATGGGAAAGCCCCTGGGGAGAAGGAAGACCTGGATGGCATATAGAATGTTCAGCTATGTCTATGAAATATTTAGGACAAAACATTGATATTCATGGCGGTGGAAGAGATTTAATATTTCCACATCACGAAAACGAAATTGCTCAATCTGAAGCTTTCACTAATAGTCCCCCATTCTCTAATATTTGGATGCATAATGGGCTAATAAATCTCAAATCTGAAAAAATGAGCAAATCATTAGGAAATATAATTACTATTGATCATTTATTAAATCAATTTTCAGCTGCAGCTATAAGAATGTTCTTTATAAGCAGTAATTATAAAAACTCATTAGAATACAATACTGATTTAATTGCTGCCAATGAGCGAGCAATTATGAGGTTGAAAAACACTTCACAACTTAAATCTTCTGCAAATATTGATCATTTAAATACTTCTACATTTATTAAAAACTTTCATGATGCTATGCAAAACGATTTGAATACATCAATGGCTCTTGGTGCTATATTTGAATTATCAAAAGCTATTAACCAGGCAAAAATTCAAAATCTAAACATAACATATGCACAGGGAGATTTAATTAATCTTTTAAATATTTTGGGCATAAATATAAATGAAGAAAGAATAAATGATAAAAAAGGTACTTTTGATAAAATTGATGAAAAATGGATAAAATCTCAAATTGAATTAAGAAATAAATATAGAAAACTAAAAAATTTCTCTGATGCTGATAATATAAGAAAAGAATTATTATCGAAAGGAATCAATTTACTAGATTCAAGAAATGGAACAGAATGGATTATTCAGTAATAAATTATGAAAGTGCAGCGTTTATTAAACCTAATGAAACAAAAATTACTGAAACTATTATAGTTAATTGAAATAGAATTTTTTCAAAACCCCTTCTTGTTCGAAAATTATCTCCACCACCTCCAAATATATTTACACTTTGTCCTCGTACCTGAATGATTATAATAACAATCAAAAAAATCGATGTAATCAATTGTAATATTAAAAATATTTTATCCAAAACCTAACCTTTATAATTAATTACTAGAATTAATCCATAGATTGTATATCTTTTTTATACTGCTAGACAACTTATTTGAGTCATGCCTTAAAGAATGTTCTGCTGATTTAATATCAAATTGTAATACCTTAGCATTATCTTGATCATTTTGAGTAATTTTAATTGGTTCTTCCTCATGCGAAACTATAGGAATATTATAATTTTCATCAGCAATTATATAATCAAATATATCTTTATATGTATGTTCTTCTATTGCAACTATATGATCATATACACTATATCCATCTGTTTCACCTTTTTGCGTAGCTACATTACATATATAAATTTTTAATGCAGAAGATTCTTTTATTACATTTATTAAATCTTGAACTAACAAAGGTGGAATAACACTAGTATACAAGCTTCCTGGGCCAATGATAATAAGATCTGCTTTTTTTAAAGCATTTATGGTACTAACCGATCCTTTTGCTGATGCAGGATTTAAATGTACAGAAGCTATTTTACCTTCTTTTAATGGAATTAATGATTCTCCATTAACTAATGATCCGTCAGTTAATTTTGCTTGCAAAACTATATCTTCCAATGAAGAGGGTAATACAGTGCCTTTTGCACCTAATATTTTTGCGGATTGATAAAGCCCTTCTTCAAAATTACCTGTAATATCTGACATAGCAGCAATTAACAAATTACCCAAACTATGTCCTTTCAAGCTTTTTCCTTGATCAAATCGATAATCAAATAATTCTTTTATAATACTTTCAGAATCACTTAAAGCTGCAACACAATTTCTAAAATCCCCAGGAGGTAAAACACCTAATTCTTTCCTCAATATACCTGAACTTCCCCCATCATCTGAAACAGTTACAATTGCTGTTAAAAAATCCGAACAATTTTTTAATCCTCTCAGCAAAACTGAAGAACCAGTACCGCCTCCTATAGTACAAATATTGACAGATTTCAGAATATTGTTCATATAATATTTATTTTAAGTTAAGAATCTTTAATAAACTTGATTCAGCCTGAACTGGATCCGCCTTGCCTTTACTCAATTTCATAACCTGCCCTACTAAAAATCTAATCGCAGTCTCTTTACCTGATTTATAATCATCAACTGCACTTTGGTTTACTATTATTGCTTTTTCACAAATCTTATCTAATTCACGAGAATCGGAAATTTTAGTCAATCCCATTGATTCTAATAACTCTTCCGGGGAAAGTTTAGATTCACATAAAGAAGCTAATATTTCTCTACTTCCATTTCTGTTAACAATTCCTTCATTAGTCATACTTATTAATCTAAGTAGATATCTTGGATTTATATAATCAGTAATTTTTTTATAAGGGATCTCTTTTGAATCAATAACTTTAATCATTTCTTCTGTAATCCAATTAGATAAATCCTGGATCTGAATATCAAATTTTCCACTTTCATTTATTTTACTAATGTTAATAAAAAAATTATATAAATGTAAATTTGAACATAATATATTTACAGATTGATCATTTAAATTATAATTTGCATTTATATATTTAATTCTATCCTTTCTCAATTCAGGTAAAGATAATCTTATTTCATTCAACAAATCTTCATTTATATATATATTTGGTAAATCCGGATCGGGGAAATACCTGTAGTCATGAGCTGATTCCTTTGATCTTTGAGAAAATGTACTCCCTTTAGATTCATTCCAGCCTCTAGTTTCCTGAACAATTCTATCTCCAGAAATTAAAACATCTTCTTGTCTTTTAATTTCGTAATTAATAGCTCTGAAAACTGACCTGAAGCTATTCATATTCTTCACCTCAACTTTTTCGCCAAGTTTAGGTGAATTCTTTAATTTCAAACTGATATTAGCATCACATCTGAAATGCCCTTGTTCTAAATTACCTTTAGTTACACCTATTTCAGTAAAAATAGAATGTAATTCTAATAAGTAGCTTCTAGCTTCATGAGCATTAGAAATAACTGGTTCTGTAACAACTTCCATCAATGGAGTCCCTGATCTATTTATATCTATTAAGGTTGATGAATTATTTGAACCAGTAATATGAGTTAATTTTGCAGTGTCTTCTTCTAAATGTATGCGGTTTAATAATATTTTCTTTTCAGGATTGGTAAAGATCTCAACTTCACCGCCCACTACAATAGGATATTTAAACTGAGAAATTTGATACCCTTTCATCAAATCAGGATAATGATAATTTTTTCTGTCAAATCTTGTTTTTTTATTTATTTTACCTCCTAGAGCTAATCCGGATTTAATGACCATATTTATAGCCGCTTCATTGATCAAAGGTAAAGTACCTGGATACCCCATACATACATTACAAACATAAGTATTTGGTTCGCTTTCAAACGGTGCAACAGAACAATGGCAAAACATTTTACTTAATGTATCTAATTGAACATGAACTTCAAGCCCAATTACTGGTTCATATTTAATTTTTAAATCTACCATATAATTGTTATTAATATATTTTAAAAGGATAATATCTTAAAACTACTTTTCCTAAAATTTTATCATTGAGGATAGTTCCAAAATGCCTACTATCTATACTGTTAAGTTCATTATATCCTAGGACAAAATTTTCATTTGTATTTAATACAAATACTTTTTCATAAACATTGTAATCGTAATGATAATTATCAGGTTTTATACTTAAATTATAGAATTTCTGGCCTGATTTCCCCAATCTGTCACCAGGAAGTCCAAATAAATATTTAACACTAATAATATCAGATGATTTTTCGCGAAATACTATAATATCATTCCTTTTATATTCTTTAAATTTCATCACTAATACATACTGCCCATCAAATAATACAGGCTCCATACTTTTTTGATTAATTTTACAATTTAAAAAATTTAACACAATAATATATAATATAATTATTAAATATTTTTTAAAGGGAGAATTTGAATGAAATTTCTTAAAAGTATCTTAAAACCTGTTCATATTTACGCTCATTGTGATATTCCTTGCGGGATATACGACCCTATAGCTGCAAAAATAGCTGCTCAAACTGTTCTGAAAATGGTTGTTAAAATGGAAGCTCTTGATCTTAGCGGAGGAGTGACAAAAGTTGAACAACCAAATGGTATAGCCAGATTAATACGTGTAAAAGAAGATCATGCAGAAATCGTTAGAAATGAACTAGATATACTTTGGCATGATTATTTCAAGCCAGAACATTTAGAAAAATATCCAGACTTACATGAATTATTCTGGAATGCAGCAAAATTGTCTTCAACATGTAAACAAACAGTATCTTCTGATTCTGCGAAAGATTTGGTAGATAGCGTTGATAAAATAGCTACAATATTTTGGGAAACAAAAGGTGTATCATATTCAGATCCAAATGCTGAAGTAAGGTTTGGAAGTTAATTAATTCTTAATACTATCTATATATCATATATGCTTCTAATACTGAGCTAATCAAATCATTCATTGGCGTATCTATATGAAATATATTCGCTTTGTTACTAACATAGGTATTTAAAGCATCAACTTCTATTGAATTAGATTTTTTTAAATCTTCATACATAGAAGAGATAGAATTTTCTCTGTTTGTATCAAGCTCATAAAAAACATTATTTATTTCTTCTTTAGAAATAACTGCATTATCTGCTATTGCAACATTATATGTTTCTGTAATTATTTCCAATAATATTTCCCTACCCTTATTATCAGAAAGAATATTCGCTAATGGTTGTCTAAACAAACACATAATTCCACTTAAAGCACAAATATACATAAGTTTTCTCCAAATAACAGACTTTATATCATTTGAAATTTCAATATTTAACTCTTTCGTATTAAATCTATGTTTAAAATCATTCATTAGTGATTTACCATTATTATATAAAGAGCCTATTACTATTTTGGGATCGCCTCCAGTTTCAAACACCTCTCCTTTTTCATTTAAAACAGAATCTATATAAGCAGCTCCGGTAAGTATTCTATCGCCAAAAGAATTAGATAACTTAACAGTAGATTGGAATCCATTTTGTAAAGTTAATATATAAGTTTTAGTATTTTGAAATATGTTTTTTAAGATATTGATTGAATCATCATTATGATAACTTTTGACACAATAAATAACTAATTCAGGAATAAAAGGAAGATCACTTAATGTTATTATCTTGTTTGTATCAAATAAATCAGGGTAAATTGTTTTATGTTTTTTCAGATTTGTTTTTAAAGTTATTCCTGAATTTCTAAATAATTCAAATTTATCTCCTCTTGAAAATAAAATACAATTATTATTTTTTTCATAAATCAAAGTGCTTAAGAATGTTCCTACAGCTCCAGTGCCATATATTAATATATTCATAATAAAAAATATTTGATAATCTGTTTATATAATATAATTTTTTAGTTATAAAAGGATTTTACATGATTAACAGAGAAAGATTAACTAATACATTCTGTGAATTGGTTTCTATTGACAGCCCCTCAGGTGAAGAAGAAGAAGTATCTAAATATATTGAATCAAAATTAACTGAATTAGGTTTCATATTATTAAAAGATGATTATGGTAATTTGATAGCAAAAACAGAATCAAACAATAATAATTTAATATTATCAGCACACATGGATACTGTAGAACCTGGGCGAGGAATTATACCTGTAGTTGAAAAAGATATAATAAAATCTAAAACTGACACAATTTTAGGTGGAGATTGTAAAGCAGGATTAACTGGTATTTTAGAAGCTTTAGATTCTTTAAATGAAGAAAATTATGAATTTAAAAATTTAGTTTTAATATTTACAAGAGAAGAGGAATTAGCATTGCAAGGAGCAAGAAATTTAGATTTCTCTAAATTTAAAGGTTCTAATGCAATAATATTCGATGGAGAAGGGCCTCCAAGCACAATAACAAGTTCTAGCCCTACATATATAAGCTTTGATATTGAAATAGTAGGAAGAGCAGCGCATGCTGGAGCAGAGCCGGAAAAAGGGTTATCTGCAATTATAATTGCCAGTAAACTAATAAATAAATTACCTCAAGGAAGATTAGATAATGAAACTACATTTAATGTAGGTAAAATAGAGGGAGGGTCAGTAAGAAATGCGGTCCCTGCAAATGTATTTGTTCAAGGAGAATTTCGAACTAGCAGCCTTGAAACACTAGATAACTTATCAGAAACTCTAAATATAGCTATTCGTGAGATCAAGGATGAATTCCCAGATTCCAAAATAAATTTAAAAACTGAATTACTTTTTGAAAAATACAAACTCAAAGATAACGATCCATGTTTGAAAATAGTAACAAATGCTATAGAAAAATTAGGACTTAAACCGAATCTCAAACCTTCGGGTGGAGGCACAGATGGGAATGTATTTATTAAAAAAGATATAAAATCTGTTGTTGTTGGCATGGGTGTGACTGGTATGCATACAATAAATGAAACTGTTTCTATTCCTGACTTAGTAGATTCATCTAGTTTATGTCAAGAATTGATATTATCTAATTGTTAGAATAACAAATTTGATTCTTACTATCTGAAAGATAATTAAGTTTTACCTATACTCTGTTAGTTAAAAAAATTTAATTTAATTTTAACTTAATTCTACAGTTGCACCAGCTGCTTCTAAAGCTTCTTTAGCTTTAGCTGCATCATCAGAATTAGCACCTTCAACAATTGGTTTAGGAGCAGATTCCACTAAATCTTTTGCTTCTTTCAATCCTAATGTTGTTAATTGTCTAACTGCTTTAATTACATTAATTTTATTAGCTCCAACTTCTTTTAGTACTACATTCACTGTTGCATCTGAATTGTCATCATCAGCTTGTCCTCCGTCATCTGCCGCATTTGTTGCAGTAGCTGGAGCTGCAGCTGCTGCAGTAACTCCAAATTCATCTTCTAAACTTTTCACTAGATCCGAAAGTTCAAGTACAGATAAATTCTTAATTGATTCTAATATATCATTTTTTTTATCCGCCATTTAAAATTCCTCCATAAAATTATTTATTAATAGCTTATTTATTTTCTTTTTCCTCTGCTTTAGGTTCCTCTGCCTTAGGTTCCTCTGCCTTAGGTTCCTCTGCTTTAGGTTCCTCTGCTTTAGGTT
>CATLOZ010000001.1 GCA_950054395.1 uncultured Chloroflexota bacterium | reverse complement strand
ATCATGTCATCTACCATGCTATTTAAATCATACTGAGGTTTCCATCCCCATTCTTTACGAGCAACACTATCATCTAATTTATCAGGCCAAGAATCAGCAATAGATTGTAACATGGAATTAATTTTATAATTTATCTCAAATTCCGGGATTTTTTCCTTTATAGCTATAGCTAAGTCACCCGGTGTAAAACTCATAGAATTAACATTGAAATCTGCAAAATGTTTTAATTGAGATTTTTCCGCCTGAGCTAACTTAATCAATGATAAAATGGCATCAGGCATATACATCATTGGTAATTTAGTATTTTCTGAAAGCGGGCAAGTATAGTGTTTTTTTCTAATAGCTTCATAAAAAATAGCCACAGCATAATCAGTTGTACCCGCAGTCGGTTCAACTTTCCAGCTAATAATCCCAGGTAACCTGACACCTCTGACATCTAAATTTAATTTTGTGGAAAAATAATTACCTAACAATTCTGTAAATACTTTTGAAATACCATAATGGGTATTAGGTTTTTGAATCGTATCGTTTGGAGTATTGTCACTTGGAGTTTCTGGGCCAAAAGCTGCTATTGAAGAAACAACCATAACTTTTTTTACACTATTTAAAAGAGAAGATTCTAAAATATTATTCAAACCATTAAAATTAACTTCATAAGCTAATTTTCTGTTAATTTCAGCCGAAGCAGATAAAATTGACCCTAAATGATATATGGTATCAATATTATATTTTTTAATAGCATTATTTATTTGATCTATATTTATTATATCTATCTTAGTATTTGGTCCTGAATTTTGCACTTCATCAGTCATTGGTGTTTTATTTACTGAAGCAATTACATTTTCTTCTCCATACAATTTTCTTAATTCAGGAATAAGTTCTGAACCTATTTGTCCTGATGCTCCGGTAACTAAAATCCTGTTCATTTATCCTCCTAATTGTAGATAATATATTAAATTAATTTTTTATATCATAAAAATGTTTGATAACACTAAAACATAAATTTTCTATTGATTAAATAATAATTTTAAAATATTATGACTAAAAGCGTAAAGAGTAGCAATATTGCTCAGCAACCTTCATCCTTTTAAGGTGCTTATACACGTGGTCAAATTGACAAAAAGATTATAAATTATCCTTTTTATATGGAGGTTTTAATGAAAAAAATATATTTATTATTATTTACACCATTCATTTTATTATTCTTTGCTTGTGCAACAGGTGATGAATCTTCAAGTGTACCAAGTGACACTCTTGCAACAGTAGTTGAAAGAGGTATATTACATTGTGGTATTAAAGATAGTCAACCTGGATTTGGTTACCTTCAACCTGATGGTACTTACGCAGGCCAAGATGTTGAATACTGTAAAGCCGTTGCAGCGGCAGTACTTGGCGATGCTAATAAAGTAAAATATGTACCTGCTACAGCCAAAGCAAGATTTGAAATGTTAAAAGCTGGAGAAATTGATGTTCTAATCAGAACTACAACTTGGACTGCTAGTCGTGATGCATCTCTTAAATCTTCATTTGCAGTAACAACTTTCTATGATGGTCAGGGCATGATGGTTAAATCCGATTCTGGTATCACTTCCATGAAAGACTTGACTGGTGCTACTATTTGCGTAACAACTGGAACAACAACCGAGCAAAACTTGGATGATTGGTTTACTGAAAGAAATTTAGCCTATCAACAACTTGCAGTAGAAAATGATGCCGGAAGTCAAGCAGCATTTATTGCAGGAAGATGTGATGGTTGGACTGGAGATAAATCCAACCTTGCCGGACAAAGATCTAAATATCCATCCGATGCTGGTGGATCAGATGCATTAACTATATTACCTATTACATTATCCAAAGAACCTCTAGGTCCAGTTACCAGAGATAATGATAGTAAATGGTTTGATGTGGTCAACTGGATTGTAATAGGAACTATTGCTGCTGAAGAAATGGGAATATCAAGCCAAAATCTGCAAGCTCATATAGCTAATCCCAAAAACAAAAATCAAGCCAGATTACTTGGTGTAGGATGGGATGGAGGCGAAGTAACTGATCTTGGTCTAGGTATATCAGCAGACTTTATGCAAAAAGTACTATATCAAGTTGGGAACTACGGTGAAATTTACGCACGAACTATAGAGCCTATTGGAATACCACGAAGTGGTTCCTTAAATGCACTATGGACTCAAGGTGGAATTATATACGCACCACCTATGCGTTAAAATTAATCATATACATACAACATAACTAGAATGTTTTGTGTAACATTCTAGTTATGTTGTATGTTAAATTAAATGTATAAAAAATTATCACTATATATATCCTGGATAACTAAAACAAACAGACGTAGAAAATATACTATTAATACTTCCTCAATTTCATTTCTACTTATTTTTACTATTTATCTTTCAATCAGATTATCTACTTTAGAACTAGATTTTAATTTCTTATCTCAACCTGCCGGATTTTCAATGCTTAATCAATGGCTTACAGATTATCAAAGCAGTGATTCTAGAATAATTGCTTACTTAACAGCTTCATTTAATACAATAAGACTGGTTATTATTGCAATAATCTTTTCTACTCTAATAGGATTAATTATAGGAATATCTAGATTATCTAGTAACTGGTTAATTTCCAAAATGGCTTTAATCTATATTAATATATTCCGTAATACCCCTTTACTAGTTCAAATTGTTTTTTGGTATATAGCTATATTTTTAAATTTTCCTAATATTTCTGAAGGTAAAAATATCAGTGAATTAATTTTTATTTCTAACAGAGGGCTTGTAATTCCTTGGTTTAATATAAAAAGTCAGCTCTTGTGGATTTTCATTTTTGGAGAAATAATTTTAATTACTGTGAGTTTTTTATTAAGATCTTTTATAAATAATATAAATAACAATAAAGAAACTAAATATCCCGAAAATATTTTATCTATTGTATTCTTTATCATTTGTTCTTTTATTCTGCTATTTTTAACAAACATTTCTTTTACATTAGATTTACCTACATTAACTTCTCAGGGGCCTAATATATTTAATTACAACGGCGGATTACTAATGACACCTGAATTCTGTGCTGTACTATTAGGATTATCTGTATATACAGGATCATTTATAGCTGAAATAGTAAGAGGTAGTATTCAAGCTTTACCTAAGGGTCAAACAGAGGCAGCAATGTCTGTAGGATTATCAAATTATCAAAGATTAACATTAATCATATTGCCACAAGCTCTACGAATTATGATACCCTCTATCACAAATCAATATCTAAACGTAACAAAAAACTCAAGTTTAGCTGTAGTAATCGGTTATTCTGAATTATTTTTAGTATCTGGAATAATAATTAATAAAGCAGGCCATGCAGTTCCTATGTATTTTATGATCATAGTTACTTATCAATGTATTTCATGGATTATATCTATAGGAATGAATTATTTAAATAAACGCGTTCAACTCATCGATAATTAATTTGATAAATATAAAAACCAATAATATTCTATTTTGGATAAAAAATAATTTATTTAATGATTTAAAAGGATCTATTTTAACTGTTATTGGACTTTACATTGCTATATTAATATTTTTTGGATTATTTAAATTTATATTTATTAATGCGGACTGGGAAGTAGTCATAGTAAATTTCAGATTACTTATATTAGGCAGATTTCCTATCGGTCAAGAATGGAGATTAATTCCATCTTTAATCTTAAGTTGCATACTCATTGGAATGTCTATTTCAATATGGTCTAAATTAAATTTAATTAAGATAATTCTCTTAATTTTAATACTATATATAATCTTTGCAGTATTCTTATCTGGATTTGCTTCTTTAATAATTGGAATAGCTATCATATCAGGTTGTTTAGCATACGTATTATCAAACTCATACGTATTATTTAAAATTAAATTAAATTTATTAAAAAAAATAACTATATATGGATGGATATTACTTTTACCACTCACACTTATTCTTCTAAATATAAACGGAGGAGTAGGCACAGAAAGGTGGGGTGGAGTATTTTTAAACATTATGCTTGCAGCAATTGGGATATCAGGTGGTATAATTTTTGGACCTTTACTTGCTTTAGGAAGAAACAGTAACTTTAAAAGCATAAAATATCCCTGCATTGCTTATATTGAATTTATTCGTGCTGCTCCATTAATAGGGTGGTTATTTTTAGCACGATTTGTTCTCCCAACACTCCTCCCTTCATTATTTGAATTAAATAAAATAGATATAGTCATAAGAGCAATGATAGTACTTGTTGGTTTTTCATCTGCTTATATTGCTGAAATAGTAAGAGGAGGCTTGCAATCTCTACCTAAAGGTCAAAGAGAAGCAGGTATGGCTTTAGGTTTAAATGAATTTAATATAACTTGGTTTATAATAATTCCTCAGGCTATAAGAGCAGTTATCCCAGCTTTAGTTAGTCAATTTATTGCTTTATGGAAAGACACAACACTTGTATATGCCTTAAGCTTAACTGAATTATTAGGAGCAGCCAATGCTGCAGTGGCTCAACCTGATTTTGTTGGAAAACAAATTGAAGTCTTTTTATTTATAGCTGTCATTTTCTGGACATTCTCTTACATAATGTCCAGAATAAGCTCTAAAATGGAAACTAGGTTAGGTTTAGGAAAATGGTAAATAAGGATAATAATAATAAAAATATTACAACTAATAAAAAAATCATAATTTGTGAAAATGTAGAAAAATGGTACGGACAATTCCAAGCATTGAAAGGAATCACAACATCTATTAAAGAAGGTGAAGTTGTTGTTATATTTGGTCCATCTGGCTCTGGAAAATCTACATTTATTCGTACTCTAAACAGATTAGAACCTCATGATAAAGGTTCGATAAAAATTGATGGAATTGAAATAAATGACGATGTAGAAGATCTTGAAAAACTCAGGTCTAATGTTGGTATGGTTTTTCAACAATTCAATCTTTTTCCACATTTAACAGTTTTAAGAAATATATCTCTTGCTCCTCAAAAAGTAAAAAACCTTTCAAAAAAAGAGTCGGAAGGATTAGCATTTGAACTTTTAGAAAGAGTCGGAATTCCTGAACAAGCATATAAATTCCCTGGACAACTATCAGGTGGACAACAACAACGAGTAGCAATAGCTAGAGCTTTAGCTATGCAACCAAAAATAATGTTATTTGATGAACCAACATCAGCCCTAGATCCTGAAATGATAAAAGAAGTTTTAGAAGTTATGACAAAATTAGCTAAATCAGGTATGACAATGATTGTTGTAACACATGAAATGGGATTTGGAAAAGAAGTTGCAGATAGATTTATATTTTTTGACGAAGGTTTAATAGTTGAAGAAGGTACTGCAAAGCAAGTATTTAATAACCCTAAAGAAGAAAGAACAAAATTATTTCTATCGCAAATCTTATAATTCTTTTATCTATAATATATCTATGAGAAAAATTGCAGATATCAAAGTAAATATAATCTCAAGCAAATCCAAAAATCAAGTGATAGTCAAAATCACATCTGATAATGGAGATTTTGGCATTGGAGAAGCATGGTGGGGTATTCCAGATCCAGACAATCCAGGTAAAACTGCACTACCAATTGCCAGTGTGATCGAAAATATACTTGCTCCAAGACTAATTGGGGAAAACCCCGATGAAATTGAAAAACATTGGTATGATTTATGGGATTACGGATATAGATATGGTGATCAAGGTATATATATGATGGGACTATCTGGAATTGATATAGCCTTATGGGATCTATTAGGCAAAACTAATAAAATATCAGTAATGCAAATGCTGGGTGGTGCTGTTCACAATTCTCTTCCTTGTTATGCCAGCCTGCCACCTTTAAGAAATACTAACTTAGTAATTAATGAAACAAAACGAGCTATTAAAAGTGGATTTAATGCAGTAAAACTTCATGAAGTTGAAATAAAATATGTATCAATATTAAGAAAAGAATTTGGTGAGTCATTAAAAATAATGGTGGATGTTAACGGGCACTATAATCTAATAGAAGCATTGGAGGTTGGCAAAGAAATGGCGAAATATAATATAACATGGTTTGAAGAACCTGTACGTCCAATGCGTGACCATGATGCAATAAAAGAAATTGGTATTAAAACAAAAATACCAATAGCTGCAGGGGAAAATGAATATTCAATTAATGATTTTAAAAAACTTCTTGATAATAATACAGTAACTTATTTACAGCCAGAAATAACTAAAATTGGCGGAATAACTGCTGCTAAACGCATCACTGGATTAACCGAATTATATAATGTTGCACTTTGTCCTCATAATTTTAGTATAGGACCATCATTGTATGCATCAATTCAATGGGCTTTTGCTTCCCCAATGTCAAGATGGATTGAAATTCCTTGGGTACCTAAAAATTTTAATTTCAATTTTTATAATTCATTACCAGAAATACATAATGGCAAAATAAATGTTCCCAATGGGCATGGGTTAGGATTAAAATAAATAATAAAAATATATAATATAAATGAAATATCTCATTACAGGTGTAGCCGGATTTATTGGATATCACACAGCTAAAAGAATACTTGAAAGTAATAATGAAATCATAGGAATAGATAACATCAATGATTTCTATGATGTAAATTTAAAAAATGCCAGATTAAAAGAGCTTTCAAAGCATACAAATTTTCATTTTCATAATATTGATTTAACAAACAAATCAAATGTTCTAAATTTAAAAAATGAAAATAATATAACTGCTGTTATTCATCTGGCTGCTTATGCAGGCGTAAGAACAAGCCTATCTGATCCATGGGCTTATCAAGAAAATAACGTGATTGCCACTTTAAATCTTTTAGAGCTATGCAAGATATCTAAAATTAATAATTTCACACTTGCGTCTACTTCAAGTGTATACGGAGATAATAAAACCCTCCCAACAACAGAAAAAGTTCCAACATCTAATCCATTATCCCCCTATGCAGCATCAAAAATTTCAGCAGAATTATTATCATATAATTACCACTATCATTATGGTATAAACACAGCGATTCTTAGATTCTTTACAGTATATGGACCGTTTGGAAGACCAGACATGGTCATATTTAAATTTATAAAATTAATATTAGAAAACAAACCTATTACTATGTATGGAGATGGAAAATCTAGTAGAGATTATACATATGTAACCGATGTTTCAGATGCACTTATTGCGTCAACTAAACTTAATGGCTATGAAATATTCAATGTTGGCGGAGGAAATGCAACCACTTTAAATAACCTGGTTAATATTATCGAATCTTTCTTGGATAAAAAAGCTATTATTAAAAAAATTCCAAGAGATCCTTCAGATGTGGAACACAGTCTTGCTGATATAACTAAAATTTCAGAAAAGTTAAATTGGCAACCTAAGTACAATATAGAAAAAGGAGTCAGAGAAACTGGCAAATGGTTTTTAGATAATTTGAATTTTATATCCTCTATAAATTTAAAAGACTAATTTCTATTTAAGTATTCTGAGGTATATTCTTTAATATTAATAATTGATTTGGATCTTTAGCATTATCTTCTAATTTAAGTTTAATACTTTCAACAGGAAAATAAATCTCATCACCCCAAACATTTATATTTGATTTTAAAGGCAACAGTGAAGTAATTTTTTCTGCGGTGACATTATCTCTTGATTTACAAACAATGTTTATATTTAAAATTTTTATTACTATTTATATAATTATTTATATAATTTTAAATCTTATACCAAGGTATCAATGATAATAAACAAGAAAATTAATGCAAGATAAAGCAATGAAAAAAGATAAGCACTTCTAGCCGAATTTCTATCTTTATTAACTAATAATTTATAACAAAAACCTGAATATATTAAGCCATTAATCAAAGAAAATACTAAAAACACCATCCCTAAAGTACTAAACCACCAAAATAAAATTACTGTTATCGAAATCGAAATTGAATAAATAAATATCTCTGCAGTAACTCTTTTCATTCCATGTACAACAGGTAACATAGGGATATTTGCTCTTTCATAATCATCTTTCATCAGTATCCCTAATGCCCAAAAATGTGGCGGTGTCCAAAGAAAAACAATTAAAAACATAAACCACGGAGAAAGATTAAACAAACCTTCATATCCAATTATCCCAACCCATGCTATAACAGGAGGAAAACATCCTGCTGCACCTCCAATGACAATATTCTGTGTAGTTCTTGGTTTTAAATAGATAGTATAAATAAAAATGTAAAATAAACTCGCAAAAATTGTTAAAAAAGCACTTGTGAAATTGACAGTGAAATTTAATAAAATAAATGAAAAAACATTTAATAATATTCCATAAACCAAGGCACTTGTCGGAGTAATTCTTCTTGAAGGTACTGCTCTTTTCGAAGTCCTTATCATAGCTTTATCTATATTTCTATCAATGACATTATTAATCACACTTGCCCCGGCAGCACCTAATGTCCCTCCAATTAAGATATAAATTGTGATCAATAACGGCGGACTACCATCGCTAGCCAAAAATATAGCACCAGTTGCAGTAACTAATAATAAAGAAATAATAGGAGGCTTGGTTAAGCTAATAAGGTCAGATACATATGCTCTGATATTATTCATAATTAATTTTCAATATAGTAAAAAATCATTCTATATTAATAAAGTTTAAATATATATAAAGTAATCAATTACTAAATAAATTATTTTTTTCTTTGTTCATTCATATATTCTTTATAATTCCCTGATTCAATTTCTTTGTAATTACTCGTATCAAAATTACAATAATACACATATGCACATAATTCTTTTTTATCCATAAAAACAGTAATTAATTTTCGAACGTAAAGAGAATTTTCCGGATCATCATTATTATATCCTTCAAGTTGATCACAGCTTTTCAATATTGAATCATCAATATCATATAATTCACCAATAATAATATTTTTACCCTCCTTTAATGCAGGGTAATTACCAATATCAAACAATTTCCCATAAATACAAGCTTCATCAATTAATTTTGAATCTTTTATTGTTTGATGGTTATATTCAGTAGACAATAAAGTTCCATATACAAATAAATACATATAAATATTAAAGTTGAGTAAATAAAACTGATTGTATAACATTAAATCTTTACAAGAAATAAAAAACATATGTCAGACACAAATTATGCAGATGTAATAATAGTAGGCACCGGCAACGCAGGATTTGCGGCGGCAGTATCTGCTAGTGAAAATGGAGCAAAAGTATTAATGCTAGAAAAAGTATCCGAGGAATATATGGGGGGTAACAGCGCACTGACAATACATATGAGATTTACTTATAATTCTTTCTCAGATCTCTTGTCTCTGGTGAAAGATAAAAAACTAACTTATAACAAACTTTATACTCAAAAATTACAAGAACTACAGGAAGCGGTAACAGAATATACAGAATCTGATTATTTAAAAGATATCATGGATGTCACAAATGGAAAATCAGATCAAATTTTATCTAAGGAATTAGTAATAAATTCCTTACCAACAATTAAATGGATGAATAAACTGGGCCATTTGTGGTCTCCGACCTTTGACAATCCCACTTCTGCAAATGTTGTTTCGTTTAACGGAAAAGGATATGGATTAATACAAAGATGGAAAAAGATAGCTTTAAAAAAGAGAATTGATATTAAATACAATCACCATGTTATAGATCTGGTAAAAAACAATAATGACAAAATATCTGGAGTTATAACAAAAACTAATAATGGAAATAAAATTTACTATGCAAATTCAATTATCTTAGCCTGTGGTAGTTTTGAATCAAATTCTAAAATGCGAGCAAAATATCTTGGTGAAAAATGGAGAAACGTTAAATTAAGAGGCATTCCGCATAATACAGGAGAAGGATTAGAAATGGCTATTTCTCACGGCGCAATTCCTTATGATAACTGGTCTACCTGTCATGCATCACCGCAAGATATAAATAGACCCGATTATGATTTGCCAGGCCACAATAAATCTGGAGATTATTGGAGCAGATATGCTTATCCTTTCAGCGTAATGATTAATATAAATGGAGATAGATTTATAGATGAAGGAGAAACTTGGAGAGGGCTTACATACGCTAAAACCGGAAAAGCAATATTAGAACAAGAAAATAATATAGCCTTTCAATTATTTGATTCAAAACATATTCAAGCCGGTGTACTCAGAAAATATAAAAAACCAACAAAATATAGTTCTGAAACTTTAATTGATCTTGCAAATCAAATAAAAATAAAAAATAAAAAAAAATTTATTAACAATATTAATAAATTCAATAAAGCAGTTCAGCCTGGTAATTATAATCCACTTAAATTAGATGGTAAAAGTATTAAAAATATATATCCTTTAAGATCTAATTGGGCGCTACCTTTAAATAATCCTCCTTATTTGGCATATCCAGTTATTTGCGGTATGACATTTTGTTATGGAGGATTAAAAACTACTATAAATGGAGAATTAATAAATAAAAATGGAGATATTATAAATGGAATATATGCCGTAGGAGAAATGTTAGGCGGGCTATGGTATAACAATTATCCTTCAGGTGGTGGTATGATGGCTGGAGCTGTTTTCGGGAAAAAAGCTGGCAAACATGCCTCTGCAAATATTAATTAGTTAAAATAGTTTGAGCAAATAAATTTAATCCTCGAAATGTTAAATCTTCTTCATAAATATCTAAATTTAAATATTCTGCAAATACTTTTACTCCATTACCAGTTCCAATAACTTTTATGTCTTTATAATTATCTTTAAATTCTTTTATAAAACCGTTAATTAAATGAATATATCCTTTAAATAATCCTGTACCAATCGCTTCTTCAGTATTAGTTCCGTATAATTTATTTGTATCTTTCATTTCAAAATAATTTAACTTTGAAGTAAATTGAGCTAAGGATTGACTTGCAATATGATTCCCAGGAAAAATTAAACAACCCAAATATTTGCCTCTATCATCTATATGACAAAATGTTAAAGCAGTTCCATGATCTATAACCAAATTTCTTTGTTGAGTCAAATCATAAGCCGCTGATGCATTAATTATTAAATCCGCACCTAATTCACTTGGATTATTCAAACCAATTTTTATATTGGAAATGTTTTCAGAATTAACAAAATGAACAGAAATTTTCATATTATTAAAATACTGATTTAATTCAGGAACTACTGATGAAATAAATAAATGAGAAATATAATTTAAATTTAAATCATCAAATTTTTCTTTAAATTTTTTAGTTTCAAATATAATTTTATTTTGAATCAATCCATTATCTACAAATGCTAATTTAACATTTGTATTTCCAATATCAAGTAATGCATATTTCTGCAATGTATATACCTACAAAAGTTTTGATTTAATTCTTAGGTAAATTAAATACATAAATTAAGACCTACAATTATAAATAATATAATGAACAAATATTATAATCTAAATTTTTAAAAAAATTCAAATCCAACTTCAAATTACATTAATAAACTCAAAATAAATGGGGAAATAACAATTAAAATGAGAATAATACTGCTAATAAAATCATTTTTATCAAAAAAAAGCTTTGATATAGAAAATGATTTCTTTTTTTCAGGAATATTTTTTACATTTTCTTCATAAAGGGTAAAATTATCCACATTAAACATATAACCACAATCAGAACATTCATAAATTGGGGTTATATCCCTATTAATAATTTCTTGACTTCTACACTGAGGACAAAACACTATAAAAGTATATCTTAATTATCATGAAAAATACAACTGTACTTTTCTCTTCATATAAAAAGTTTGCGTACTGAAGGAAGATAGTGTATTATAGAAATAATCATATATTATGGTTATTTATTACTATATTTCCTAGTTCTAAATTATGGAGGAAAATATGGCAGAAGTCGTAGAAAGTACAGGTGTAAAAAAAGAATCTGGATATTTTTATTATCTAGGTAAAGACGGTAATGTTTGGAGAACCAAAATGGCCTCTGGCGGAAAACCTGGCGGTGGCGCTGAAAAAGTAGCTGACGCAAATATATCCAGAGAATCTGGATATTTATATTATATCGACGGAAACGGTGATGTTTCCCGTTCACAAATGGCTTGGAAAAAATAATAATTTTCTAACTATTTTAATACAAATAACAAAAATCCATGTTTATATACAAACATGGATTTTTGTTATTATATTAAATTCAATATGAATAACTTGAAAGAAACAGCATTTACAATAGACTCATCCACCATAAAATTTGGAAATGGAGTTACTGAAGAAGTTGGATGGGAATTTAAGAAATTAAATTGTAATAATATAATGATCATCACTGATAAAAAGTTAATTGATCATGTAAGTGTCGAAAAAACTATAAAATCAATAGAACAGAATAATCTTAATCCTATTCTATTTGCAGATGTAAGTGTTGAACCTACAGACTCCTCGTTTAAAAAAGCTATATTATTTGCTATAACAAATAATATAGACGGCTTTGTTGGTGTAGGTGGCGGATCTAGTATAGATACAGCAAAAGCAGCTAATCTTTATTCCACGTATCCTGCAGATTTTATGACTTATGTTAATGCTCCAATAGGAAAAGGTAAGCTAGTACCAGGAAAGCTTAAACCAATGATTGCTATTCCTACAACAACAGGCACTGGAAGTGAAACAACTGGGACTGCAGTATTCGATTATGAAGAAATGAACGCAAAAACAGCGATTGCACATAGAGAATTAAGACCTTTAATAGGTTTAATAGATCCTGAAAATGTTAGAAATATACCACCCAATATAGTGGCTTGTAGTGGCTTAGACGTGTTATGTCATGGGCTTGAATCATATACTGCTATTCCATTTCACTCAAGAAATAAACCTGAAAACCCTGGATTACGCCCATCATATCAGGGATCAAATCCAATAAGTGATATATGGTCTTTAACTGCAATAAAAATGGTGGCTGAAAATATTTATAATGCAGTAAATGATCCAGATAACCATGAAGCAAAATCTCAAATGTTACTAGCAGCTACATATGCGGGAATAGGATTTGGAAATGCTGGTTGTCATTTATGTCACGGTATGTCATATGCCATATCTGGTAATGTAAAAGAATTTTTCCTAAATGATTACCCTGAAAATCATCCTCTTATACCTCACGGATTATCTGTAGCGATCACAGCGCCAGCTATATTTAATTTTACTTCAAAAAGCGATCCTAAAAGACACGTAGATGTAACGAAAGCTCTAGGGATTTCAGATGTTGATGAAAATAATGTGCACACCATGCTGCCAAGAGCAATAAAAGATATTATGAGTTCAATTAGTATGCCAACTAAATTATCAGACTTAGGTTACAAAGAATCAGATATAGACGAATTGGTAAAAGTTACATTGCCTCAACACAGGGTAATAAAATTAAGTCCAATTGAAGTAAATGGAGATGATCTAAAAAAATTATTCATAAAAAGCTTGGATGATACCTGGATTCTATAATTTAATTAATGACTAAGAAAAAATAGATTATTATCTATTTGCAAATTCTTCTTATTATTTCAATTTTGTAATTATATTCTTTAATTGGACTAAAATTGCTCAAATGTACTCACAACCATTAAATAATAATATGAATCAACAAAACTTATTAACATTAATATATTACCTGCTCAGTGCTAAGTTATACATTAACTGAAGTTTGAGAAAAAATTACGTTACTATCTGTCCGGCTACATACTCTCCGTCCGTCCATGTCGGCTCAGAATTTAAATGCTCCATAATTGCCACAAAATACTCATGTTGATCAGGATTAGTAGCATTTGCTAAATGAGCATCTTTATTTTCAAATACCGCAACACCGATTAAATCTTCATCATCATCAGGATTCATTAAAAACCATGCAATCATTCCTTCAGGATTTCTTGCTTGGTTTTTCATTACTTCTATAAGTTTTTCCTTGTGACCGCTTTTAACATTTAAATTAAATATAGTACCGTACATACATTCTTCTTTTGTTTATTTTAATTTAATTCTCTTGATGATCCTGTAACTAAAAATATTGTGTCTTCTGCAATATTTGTTGATCTGTCTGCAATTCTTTCTAAATTATGAGCTATGAATATTAAAAATGTTGCTTGTCTTGAAGTTGAAGGATCTCTCATAATAATCTGCATAAGTTCATTAATTATCCTGTCTTTTAAAGCATCCATCTCATCATCCATATCACAAACTTTTTCTGCTATCTTAACATTTGATTCCCTATATCCTTTTAAACACAAAGATAACATTTCTATTGAACGTTCAGCCATGGCAGGTATATCTATTAATGGTTTAATAAGATCTACGTCACCAATTCTAATATTAATTTTAGCTATCCCTTCAGCATAATCAGCCATTCTTTCAAGTTCCATTATAACTCTCATTATTGTTATAATTTTTCTCAGATCAGTAGCAACAGGTTGCTCACTTGCAATTAAAAAAATAGCTTTGGTTTCTATTTCATCTTTATATTTATCTACAATATCATCCATGTCAATAATCTTGTTAGACAAATCAATATTCCTAGTATTAAGTGCCTCAATTGAACCATTTATCATTATTTTAACAGTTTTTTCAACTGCATTAATATTAATTTGCAATTCTTCTAAAGCTTTATCAAATTCTTCTCTAGGCATAATAATATCCTTTAATAATATTATAACTAACTAAATCTACCTGTTATATAATCTTCAGTTTCTTTCATTTTTGGATTAGAAAATATATTTTTTGTATAATCATATTCAATTAAAATACCACACCTGTCTTCCCCTGAAAGAAGAAAAGCTGTTTTATCTGAAACTCTTGCTGCTTGTTGCATATTATGTGTAACAATAATAATTGTATAATCATTTTTCAATACATTAACAAGATCTTCAATTTTAACTGTACCTATTGGATCTAATGCAGAAGTTGGCTCATCTAATAAAATTACATCAGGTCTTATAGCAAGGGCTCGTGCAATGCATAATCTTTGCTGTTGCCCTCCTGATAATGAATATGCATTATCTTTCAATCTATCTTTTACTTCATCCCAAAGTGCTGATTGTATTAAAGCTCTTTCAATTTCTTCATCATAATTACCTGCAAATCCATTTATACGTAAGCCGAAAGCAACATTATCATAAATAGATTTAGGAAACGGGTTAGGTTTTTGAAAAACCATACCAATTTTAGATCTTATCAAAACAGGATCAATTGATTGTGAATATATATCTAAATCATCAAATATAATTTGTCCTTCTAATTTAGATTTTGAAAACAAATCATTCATTCTATTAAAACATCTTAACAAAGTACTTTTTCCACATCCGGATGGGCCAATTATAGCTGTTACTTTATTTGCTTCTATATCCAGAGAAATATTTTTCAAAGCCTGAAAAGCTCCATAGTAAAATGAAAGATTTTTTACTCTCAAAATAATATTTGATTTATTTTGCTCATTATTCAATATCATAAAATTCCTTTAAATTATTCCTCAGATCTTTTTTGAAATTTATTTCGTAAAATCACAGCAACTGAATTCATAGATAAAAGTAAAATTAAAAGAACAATAATACCCCCGGCTGCTAAACCTCTAAAGTCATCTTGCGGCCTTGATATCCAATTAAAAATCTGAATTGGCATAACTGTAAATCTGTCCATTGGAGTTACAGGTATAAAAGTAATATATACTAAAGCAGTTATTGCCACCATAGGAGCAGCTTCACCTATAGCTCTCGATAATGCTAATATCACTCCAGTTAATATGCCTGGAAATGCATTAGGTAATACTGCCATTTTAACCACCTGCCATTTATCTCCTCCTAAAGCAAATGCTGCTTCCCTGTGTGCCCTTGGTACAGCTTTAATTGCCTCCCTGGAAGCTAATATGAGTACTGGTAATATTAAAAGTGACATTGTTAATGAGCCTGCTAAAATACTTCTTTCCAATTTTAAAAAATATACAAATATTGATAATCCAAGTAATCCATAAACTATGGATGGTACTCCGGCTAAATTTGATGTATTTATTTCAATAAAACTTGTTATCCAATTTTTAGGAGCATATTCTTCTAAATAAATAGCCGCACCAACCCCCGTCGGCACAGTTATTAGAGCAGTTAATCCCATCATATATAAAGTTCCTATCAAAGCTGCCCATAATCCTGCTTGCTCTGGATGCCTTGAAGGATAATTAAATATTAAATTTGGAGTCACCCATTCATACCCTTGTAAAATTACCTGAATTAATAAACTAATCAATCCCATCATTGCTACTAAAACTCCTAACAAACAAAAAGCAAGAAATATAATTCCGATAAACTTTCTTCTGCTTAAATTATTTTGATTAAGTTTAAAATCAATAGACATTTCGCCATCTCTTTACAATCCAATGCCCTAACGTATTCATTGAAAAAGTCATGACAAATAATAAAATCGCTACTGCATAAATCGATTGATACTCAATACTTCCATTAGCAGCTTCACCTAAAGCAAGTTGTACAATATATGCTGTCATAGTCTGAATACTTTCTATTGGATTAAAAGTTAATTTTGGAGTTGCACCGGCAGCTATTGTTACTAACATAGTTTCCCCGATGGCCCTAGAAAGTCCTAATACAAATGCAGCTACAATACCTGATAATGCAGCTGGTACAACAACTTTTATAGAAGTTTCAAATCTGGTTGCGCCTAATGCATAAGAAGCTTGCCTTAATGAATTTGGTACAGCTATTAAAGCATCTTCAGTTAAAGAAGAAACAAATGGGATTATCATAATTCCCATCACCAAACCAGCGCTCAAAGCATTGAAAATTATCATCTCTGGAAAAATTATCTTAAGTAATGGGGTTACAAAAGTTAAAGCAAAATATCCATATACAACTGTTGGAATTCCTGCTAATACTTCTAATATAGGCCTTAGTATCTTACGTACAGTATCTGGAGCATATTCGGCTGAAAATATTGCTACAGCCAAACCTATTGGAACAGCAACAAAAGATGAAATAACAGTTACTAAAAAAGTACCGGCAACCAATGGCGCAATTCCAAAAGATTTAGGGATTAAAATAGGAGACCATCTTTTTTCTGTAAAAAATTCTATTATAGAGACCTGAGTAAAAAATCCAATTGATTGTTGAACCAAATTCCATATTATTGCAAAAGTAACAACAAGAGTTATAAATGCACAAATACCTACAAATAAATATACTACTCTACCTTCAATTTTGGTTCTTAATCTATGCCCACGTTTAGCATCAAATACAGAATTATTCAAGTTCATATTATTATTTAAGTATAGTTACTATATTTAAATATATAGTAAAGCAATAATAAACAAATGTAAATTTTCACAAACGCAACGATCGGAATAGAATATTATTTCACATTATTATTTTTCATTTTATTTGTTTAATATGAGTGATCTAATAAAAACTTAAGAAGGTACCTAAGCTCATGTTAAACAAATAACTCATTTTTTATTAAATTAGTTACTGTAGTCAATATATTTTGTTTAACTAAAATAAATATTATTTTCATCTAACTTTATCTAGATTGCTTTTGTACTCTTCATCTTTAACAGGGACGTAACCAATTTCAGTAATTAATTTTGCAGCCTGTTCCATATAAAATTTTACAAATTCTTTTACCACAGGCTTTGTATTATAAGAAAATTTATTTACATATATATAAAGAGGCCTTGTTATTGGATATAAATCTGAATCAATCGTACTGAAATCAGGAATGATACAACCATTACCATCTTCTTTATCTATACCAAGAACTTTTAATTTATCTTTGTTTGAAAGATAATAAGCATAACCAAAATATCCTAATGCATAATTATCACCAGCTATACCTTGTACTAAAACATTATCATCCTCTGAAGCCGTATAATCATCTCGGCTTGCCCCTTCTTCACCATTTATAATTTCTGTAAAAAATCCAAAAGTCCCAGAATCTGTGCCAGGCCCATATAATCTCATCTTTTTATTAGGAAAAGTTGAACGTAGTTGATTCCAATTATTAACTGCACTTCCAGGCTTCCAAACTAAATTAAGTTCAGTAAGTGTTAAACAATTAACAAAATTATTATTTGGGTTAACCATTACTGACAATCCATCCATTCCTACTCTTAGCTCTGCATAATCAATACCATTTTCTTTAGCTTGACTAATTTCACTATCTTTTATTGCTCGTGATGCATCAGCAATATCTATTTCACCAATAACAAATCGTTTAAATCCGCCTCCTGTTCCTGAAATACCTACCAAAATATTAGCTTTAGAATAGGTTTTTTTAAATTCTTCAGCAACAGCTTCAGAAAGAGGTGCAAGAGTAGACGACCCATCAACTTCAACTGTTCCCTTTAAATATATTGAATTTGTAGTTATAGAAGTTGATGGAATTTGGTTTTCATCAATAGTAGAACAGGAGATTATATTTAAAACTATACATAGATTCAAAAGAATCAAGGAAGGTCTAATTATATTATTTTTCATTAATAGCTCTAAGTTTGTTAATATTTTCACTTTAATTAATTTAATACTACGATAAGTTTTTCACAATACTTTGTCAACATATTTGATTAAATAATAATAATAATATTATATTACTAAACATAATTTAGCTTTAATTTACAAAAGAAAAATAAGATAATTCAGTTGAGGAATATTATGAATTGTAATAATTGTAAAAAATCTATCCCTGATGATTCTAAATTTTGTACATTTTGTGGCTTCCAAATAATTAAAGACAATCTAAGCACTTCAGAGTCAGAATTAATTGAAATTAAAAATGAATTAAAATCATTAAAATCTCAATTAGAATCAATAATTAAAAAACCACCGAAAGAAAAAGAGAAAAAACACGGGGAAGAAATAGAAAGTAGGTTAACCAAGTTTCAAAATATAAGTTTTAATAAACCAAATTTTCCGAACATTAATGTTCCCGGTACAGGGTTATTTCCAACAACTAATGAAATTGAATTATTAATTGGTCAAAATTGGCTTGCAAGAATTGGATCCCTGGCAATAATTTTTGGAATTGGCTTTTTTATAAAAGCAGCGATAGATTCAAATTGGATTTCCAATTTTTTAATTATTTTAATTGGTGCTGTTTTTGGATTTGCCTTTGTATTTATAGGTTATCTACTGAATTCAAAATTATCTTTTTATTCAAGAATTTTGACGGGATTAGGAATTGGAATACTTTATATAACTACTTATACCTCATTCACCACATATGATCTTTTAAATATATATATTGGCTCAATAATTATCTTTTTGATTTCTATTTTAGGTAATTACCTTGCTTATCATTATAGAAATATATCAATAGGTATTATTTCATTAATTGGAGCATATTCAATTCCAATATTAACAGCTGTTTCATTTGAAACATTAGATATTAAAAGTATTGCTGCAAGCGGTTACTATTTACCCTTAGTTGTACTCAGTAGTTCCGTCTTTTTATTTAATTTTAGATATCAAACATTATTCTTTGGAATTTTAATAGCTTCTTATGGAAGTTTCTTAATATGGACTGGTAGTATTTCAGCTAATTCAATATCTCCAGAATTACAATGGTCGATATGCACGTCAATATATCTAATGCTATTATCTGGTTGGTGGATAACAAATAAAAAAATCATAAATACTTACTCTTTAACCACTTTATTAGGATTAATAATAGTGACCTTAACCTTTGTATTATTTAGTTTCAGCACCTTATGGAATGAATATAGAAATTATATTGGAATTCTTGGATTAACTTTTGGTTTTTCATATCTTATACCCACAATATATTCTCTATTAAAATCTCAAAAGATTACTTATGGAATTTATTTTATTATATCGGGATTTCTTATTATTTTTATAAGTATACCCGTTCAATTTTCAAGTTCATGGACAACCATACTTTGGGCAATGCAAGCTTCCGTAATCATTTTTCTAGGTTTTAGGAAATCAATTATTCAGGCCAGAATACTTGGATACTCGATATTGTCTTTAATTATTATTAAAGGTTTGATCTGGGATTTCTATAATAATGAAAATATGATTCCAGTAATTAATTCAAGATTTTTATCTTTACTATCAGTATTTGTAACGAGTTATTTCACATACTATATATCAAAAAGTTTCAATCTGAATAATTATGAAAAAATTTATAACAACTTTTTATATTTTGTAAGTATTATTCTGTTAATACTCGTCATAAACACAGAAATATATTTCACTATCAAATATTTCCCTACATTTATTTCAAATACTTATCAAATGCCTCTAACATTAATGTTATGGATCATTACAACAGCAACAATATCAAATTTAATATTAAGAATTAATGTTACAAAAAATATAGGTACAATTAAGCGTTATTTTGGCCATAGTATTATTTTAACTTTTTCAATATTAACTATAATTTATGCAATGTTTTGGGATACAGAAAATTATATACCTTTTATAAATATCAGAACTTTAACTTTATTAATATGTTCAATAGGTTTTTACATAACAATACTTACAATAAAAAAATTCTCAAATAATCTGGGGAATTTTGAAATCGTTAATATAAAAAATAGTTATAAATCCTTGCTATTTATTATCCCGTTCATAATATTTAGCCTTGATTTACATATTCTTGTAAGATACCCAAATATAAATATTGCATCCAGTTTTCAAGACCCTATCACGAGTACTATATGGGGAGTTACATGGGCAATAATCGGAACAGTATATATATTCATTTCAATTAAGATAAAAGACTTCACTCTTAGGTGTATAGGATTGGGGGCAATTGGAATTACTGTAATAAAATTATTTATTTTTGATTTATTTTTATTACCAACAACTATTAGGATATTCGCTTTTATTTTATTAGGTATAATCCTTTTAGTAGCCGGTCTAAATTATCAAAAAAACCTTGATATAATGAAAAAAATGTTAACAAAATAATAAGGAGTCTTATATTTCTTTTGAGATAAATTCAGAGAGCGTTGAACAAATTTCTATTGGTGCTGGGATTTTAGGTACAGGAGGAGGAGGAAACCCATATATAGGAAAATTAAGAGCTCAGGAAATAATAAATCAACATGGGAATATACCCGTAATACACCCCAATGAATTAAAAGACGATGATTTAGTTATTTGCCTTGGTGGAATAGGTGCTCCAACTGTTGGTGTAGAAAAAGTTAGAGGAGCAGAATCAGGAAGAGCATTAAAAGAATTAGAAAATTATTTAGGCAAAAAAGCAACCGCAGTAATATCGGGTGAAATTGGAGGAAGCAATTCCCTTGAACCTTTAATAGCGGCAGGAGAAAATAATATTCCGGTAGTTGATGGCGATGGTATGGGTAGAGCTTTTCCTGAAATACATATGAAAACATTTTTTATTTATGGCGTATCGTGGACTCCTACAGTTGTATGTGATGAAAAAGGAAATACTGCATTGTTCACTCATGCAATTAGTGCTCATTGGTTAGAAAAAATGGCTAGAGCAGTAACAATACAAATGGGATGTGCAGCAGTTTTTGCAACAGCACCAATGAGTGGTATTCAAGTTAAAAAAACTGCTATTCACGGAACATTAAGTTTAGCTAAAGAAGTTGGGCAAGCAGTACAAAAATCACAAAAGAATAAAGAAAATCCAATTAAAAATATTTTAAAAGTATATCCTGGTAAATTACTTTTCGAAGGTAAAATAACAGATTTGTCACGAACAACTACTGAAGGTTTTGCAAAAGGATATGTCACAATAAATGGTACCAACAATTTTTCTAATAGTGAACTTAAAATTGAATTTCAAAATGAAAATTTAATTGCATATATTAATGAAAAAATTGAATGCATGGTACCTGATCTTATATGCATAATTGATACAGAAACAGGAGAACCAATTACTACTGAACTATTGCGATATGGTTTTCGGGTTTCAATATTAGCTCTGCCTGCTCCTCAGAATCTATGCACTAAAAAAGCATTAAAAGTTGTTGGCCCCAGAGGATTTGGTTATGACTTTGATTATAAAAATTTACTAAAAATTCCAAGAAAATAATGAGAATAGGAATAGATGTAGGCGGAACAAATACTGATTCAGTATTAATTGATAATAATAAAATTATAAGTAGCTTTAAAACAAATACAAGTGAAGATATAAGTAGTTCAGTCAAACTATGCATATCAAAAGTCCTTCAAAATCAGCCTAAAGAAAAAATAAAATCAATAATTATCGGAACTACACATTTGATAAATGATTTATTAGAAAGAAAAAACCTTTCTAAAACTGGCGTAATTAGATTATGTGGTCCTTCAACAAGATTATTAAAACCTTTATGTGATTGGCCTTCAGATATAAAAAAAACTAATACTTTTATAACCAATTTTACCGATGGAGGACTTGAGTTTGACGGAAGGGAAATATCTGCAATTAATAAATCTGAAATTCAAAAACTATGTGAAATCTATAAAAAGAAAAATGTAGAATCAATTGCAATAACAGGGATTTTTGCATCTGTAAATCCCTATCAAGAATTAGAAGTAAGAAATATTATATTAAATGAAATGGGTATAATTCCCGTATCAATGTCACATCAAATTGGAAGAATTGGATTACTAGAAAGAGAAAATGCAACTATTTTAAATGCTATGCTAAGTAAGTCAGCAAAAAAAACTTTTGCAAATTTGACTAAAATAATAATTGATTTAGACCTGAAATCAAAAATATATATCACGCAAAATGATGGTACTATGGCATCAATAAATGATGCTTTAAATTATCCGATTTTTTCTTTGTCGTCAGGCCCAACAAATAGTATGAGAGGAGCTGCATTCTTATCTGGGATTAAAGATGGAATTGTTATTGACATCGGAGGAACCTCTACAGACATAGGAATGCTAATTAATAACTTTCCAAAGGAATCTTCAATTGCTGTGGAATTTTCAGGTATACGAACAAATTTTAGAATGGCCGATGTACTTTCAATTCCATTAGGGGGAGGATCAATAATTAATCAAGAAGCTCCTTATTTAAGTCATAAAAGCCTTGGGAATTTAATCACTACAGAGTCTTTATCTTTTGGCGGGAGAACAAAAACAATCACTGATATCTTTGTAAATCAAAATAAATCAAATTTTATAGCTCCAAATCAAAATTTCAAATTATCTAATGATCTAATCAAATCTGTAGAAAAAGAAATTTACTCAAAAATTTCAATCGCTGTTGATAAAATGAAAACCGACTCAAAAAATATTAAAGCTATTGTTGTTGGTGGAGGTTCTTTTATAATACCTAAAAAGTTAGACGGTGTTGATTTAATTAAATTCCCCGAATTTGGTGAGGTTGCTAATGCAATAGGATCTTCAATGGCACAAATAAGTGGTTATTCTGAAAAAGTCTTTTCGACTACAGATTTATCTAGAGATGAAATAATTAAAATATCTAAAAATGAAGCTGTACAAAATGCGATTAAGAAAGGTGCGGATCAAAATACCGTGGAAATAATTGATCTTGAAGAAATACCCTTATCATACCTTCCTAGTAATGCTATAACTATAAAAACCCGAGCAGTTGGAAACATCAAAAGTGAATTAAATTAAATTATAACTTTGATATAATTGACATTCGTTTAATATTGTTTTAATTTTATTTACAAATATAAAACACTAAGAAGAGAATAAGCTTTCAATAAGACTTTTTAAGCGAACCCTGATAGTGTAAGAGGGGAAGGTTATAATTGAGTAAGTATCATCTCTGAGTGGTTAAGCTGAAATAAAGTAAGTTTTGCCGGGTTTGCCCGTTATAGCTAATTAAGTTGCTTGGTTAAGTTTCCAAGAATTAGGGTGGTACCACGAGAGAATTTCTCCCGTCCCTTTATTTAAGGGACGGTTTTTTTTTGCTTAAAAATAAAGGGAATTATGTTTAAAGAAGTAAATTCAAATCCTGATTTTCCTAAATTAGAAAATAATCTATTAGAAAAATGGGATAAAAATAATACTGTAAAAGAATACAGGGATAAAAATATTGATTCAGGAAAAACTTTTTCTTTTATTGACGGACCTATTACTGCTAATAATCCCATGGGAGTACATCATGCGTGGGGCAGAACATATAAAGATCTATTTCAAAGATTTTACACAATGCTAGGGCATGAACAAAGATATCAAAATGGATTTGATTGCCAGGGATTATGGGTAGAAGTAGAAGTAGAAAAAGCTCTAGGATTCAAATCCAAAAAAGATATACAAGATTTTGGTGTTGAAAAATTTGTAAATCTTTGTAAAGAAAGAGTAAATAAATATTCTGCTGTTCAGAGAGATCAATCCATAAGATTAGGATATTGGATGGATTGGGAAGATTCGTATTTCACTATGTCTGATGAAAATAATTATTCTATTTGGGGATTTTTAAAACAAATGAATGAATCTGGAAAAATCTACAAAGGGACTGATGTAGTGCCATGGTCTGGAAGATCAGGAACTTCTTATTCTCAAATGGAAATTATTGAAGGCCGTAAATTAGTTGCCCATAAATCAGTATTTATAAAATTTAAATTAAAAAATAAAAATAATGAGTATGCTTTAGTATGGACCACAACTCCATGGACACTTACTTCTAATGTCTCTTTATTAGTTAATAAAAATTTAAATTATGCCAAGTGTAAATTAAAAAATGATGAAATTTATTATGTAGCTGAAAAAAATATCAAATACCAACGCTTAGAAAAAGAATTTAAAGAAAAAAGAGAGTGGGTAGAAGGAGTCCCTAAATTAAAAACCATTGCCCAATTATTTAATGAAAGAGGTGGGTATACAGTTGAAAAAATAATCAAAGGATCAGATATGATTGGATGGGAATATGAAGGTCCTTATGATGAATTTAAAGCAACTAAAATAGATGGGGGATTTCCATTTACCAATGAAAAATTAAAAGATGAAAAAATTAATGCTATAAAATGTCATAAAATTTATGATGGCGGAAAAGATCAAGAAGGGAATGATGTTGTTACATCAGGAGAGGGCACCGGAATTGTTCATACAGCCCCTGGCTGCGGAGATATAGATTATAAAATAGGGCAAAAAAATAATCTTGTTGCCTTAGCTCCTTTGGATGAAGAAGCAAACTTCATTGAAAATTTTGATTGGCTCAAAGGAAAAAATGCCACTGATTCAAAAACAATAGAATTAATACTCGAAGATTTAAAAAATAAAGATTTGCTTTTTTATACTGAATTATATCCTCATATATATCCACATTGCTGGCGATCAGGTGATGAACTTGTTTTCAGGCTGGTAGATGAGTGGTATATCAATATGGATTGGAGAAATGATATAAAAAAATCAGTTGACGAAATAAATTGGGTACCTGCATGGGGAAAGCAAAGAGAGCATGAATGGCTAAACAATATGGGTGATTGGATGATTTCTAAAAAACGCTTCTGGGGATTAGCATTACCTATTTGGCAATTTGAGGATGATTCGTTTTATGTGATTGGATCTAAAGAAGAATTAAAAAAACTTGCAGTAGAAGGATGGAAAGAATTCGAAGGAAATACCCCTCACAGACCATGGATCGATAAAATAAAAATAAAACATCCCAAAACAGGATTGATCGGCACAAGAGTATTAGATGTTGGAAATCCGTGGCTTGATGCAGGGATAGTTGGTTTTTCAACATTGCAATACAGAACAAATAAAGAATACTGGAATAAATGGTTTCCGGCTGATTTGATTTCAGAAAGCTTTCCTGGCCAGTTTAGAAACTGGTTTTATTCATACTTAACTATGGGCACTGCAATATCAAAAAAGACACCTACAAAAAACATATTTTCATATGCCTTAGTAAGAGATGAATCAGGAGCAGAAATGCATAAAAGCCAAGGAAATGCCATATGGTTTGATGATGCTGCCGAGGAAATTGGAGTTGATGTTATAAGATGGCTTTACACAAGGCAAAACCCTGAAATTAACCTAAGATTTGGACCAAGTATTGCTAACGAAATAAGAAGGCAGGTAATAATCCCGATTTGGAATATATATAGTTTTTTCACTAACTATGCTATTCTAGACAAATTTACTCCCCCTCAGAATTTAAAATCTCCAAACCCTACAAATTTAATGGATAAATGGATATTGGTAGAAATGAAAGAAACATCTGAAATGGTTAAAGAATATTTAAAATTATATCAACCAGACAAAGCAGCATTATCTGTTGAAAACTTTATTAATCTTCTGTCAAATTGGTATATTAGAAGAAATAGACGAAGATTTTGGAAATCAGGAAAATTTGAAAATAATACTAAAATTGATCTTGATAAATATTCAGCTTATGAAACATTATATTTTGTATTAATAACTTTATCGAAAATTATGTCTCCAATAATTCCATTTATTACAGATGAAATATACTGTAATTTAACTAACGAAGCTAATTGGAAAAAAAATAGTGTTCACCTGGAAGATTTTCCTGCATTTAATAAAAAAAATAAAGATGACGAACAGCTTCAAATAGCTACCAGGGCAGCAATGAGAATTTCAAGTTTAGGACGATCAGCAAGAAGTAAATCACAAATTAAAGTTAGACAACCTATCAATAATCTTTTATTTAAATCTAAACAACAAATTGATCCAAAATATTTAGAAATGATAAAAGAACAAGTAAAAGATGAAGTCAATGTAAAAAATGTAAATATTGTAAATGAGAATTACAAATTAAGCGAAACAAATATCACTCTGAATAAGTCTGTTTTAGGCCCTAAACTAGGAAATAAAATGGGAGACCTAATTAAAGAATTAAATAATTTAGATAATGATTTGTTAATTAAAAACCTTCGTGAAAAAGATTACGTAAATATCAATAACATAGAACTATCAATAGAAGATTTTAACATTGAGCACTATAACTTGGAGAATACTGAATTTATTGAAGATAATAATTATGAAGTATCAATTGAAACAAAATTAAATCCCTCATTAATTGATGAAGGGTCATCAAGAGAGTTAATTCACAACATACAAAATCTACGAAAAGACTCTGGTTTCAATATTTCAGATAAAATCATAATGACATATAGCTCAGATGAATATTTAAAAAATATAATTAATAAATTTGAATCACATATTTCACAAGAAATACTTGCAACAAATATCATATTTGAAAAATCTGAAACAGGTGACAATGCGTTTCAAATTAATAACTCAAATATATTTATATCATTAAAAATATCAAATTAATTTAAATTGTTCGTAATTGAGGAAAACTTATTACTTCCCGAATAGAAGATTGATTTAAAATAAGCATAACCATTCTATCTATCCCAATTCCGACTCCTCCGGTTGGTGGCATTCCGTGCTCTAAAGCAACTAAAAAATCTTCATCTAATCTGTCTCTTTCTTCTTCTGGAAACTCTTCTCTCATTTTTTCCTGATTTTCAAAACGTTTTCTCTGATCAAGTGGATCATTTAATTCTGTAAATGCATTACATATTTCCATTCCTGCAATAAATCCTTCAAATCTTTCAACAATATTTGAATTTTCCTTTGAAAGTTTAGCTAAAGGAGACATTTCCAATGGGTAATCTATTAAAAACGTAGGCTGAATTAAATCTGGTTCTAATTTCTCTGATATCAATTTATCCATTAATCCTGCCCAGCTTAGCTGATTCCTTACATCAATACCTATTTTACTCATCTCATTTTTTAGTATTTCCACATCATTACAAATATTAAAATCTATCCCGGATTTTTCTATTAAAGTTTTCCTTAAATCCAGCCTCTTCCAGGGAGGTTTGAAATTTAATTTATTTTCACCATATTGGATTTCATATGTACCTTTCACATTAAAAACTATTTGCCCGAACAAATTTTCAACCATTTTCATAACATCATTATAATCAGCATAAGCTTCATAGGATTCCATCGTGGTAAATTCAGGATTATGATTACTATCTATTCCTTCATTTCTAAACAACCTACCTATTTCGTATACTTTTTCTATCCCCCCTACAACCATTCTTTTTAAATATAACTCTGTTGCAATCCTCAAAAATAATTCACGATCTAATGCATTATGATATGTTTTAAAAGGATGAGCCATTCCACCAGCAGGTATCGGAACTAATATAGGGGTGTCAACTTCGGTAAATCCTTCTTCTTTCATAAACTTTCTCAATTCAAAAATAATATTATCTCTTTGCTTTACAATTTCTCGAATATTAGTGTTAGCAATTAAATCTAAATACCTTTGTCTGTATCTTGTTTCAACATTTTTTAAACCATGCCACTTTTCTGGCAAAGGTTTTAAAGATTTTGACAATAATTTTATTGAATTAACCTGGATTGTTGGCTCATTTCTTCTGGTTCTAAATACTGGCCCTATCACACCCGCCCAATCTCCAATATCGAGTAATTCGATTAATTCTTTTGTGTTATCATCTATAGAATTATCTCTAGCTAAAAGTTGAATTTTACCTAATTCATCAAGTATGTCTAGGAAAATTGCCTTACCCATTTTTCTAATTGCAGTAATTCTTCCAGCTGAATAAATCACTTCACTTTGTTCTAATCCTTTTTTCTCAATGTCATTTAACAAATCCAAACAAGCTTTTGTATTATGAGTGGGTTTGAAATCTGTAGGGTAAGGATCAATCCCTCTTTCATGCAAAATTTCAAGTTTTTTCAATCGTGATTTAATAATTTCATTTATTTCTGATTCCAATCTATTCTGCTTCCTTTAAATGAATCGCATCATTAAATCTTATTATACTCCACTTTTTAGGGTTCAAAACTATATAATCATCTTGTTTGTATACCCACTTTCCTTCGTCAGTCAGTTGAATATTATTTTCTTGAATTGAAAACTCATATATTCCTGTATTGTTTGTTTTAAACCCCCAAACTCTATTTGAACCTAACAAAACACTAATAAGAGTTTGCATAAAGCCGCCATGACTTACAATTAATATACAAGAGTCTTTATCAGAATCATTAAAAATAGTTTGCAAAGCCTTAATTGCTCTTTGATACCTAGATTCAAATTTCTCAGCGTCTGGAACTAAATCCCAGTTATTATCTTTCATGAAATCTTTGTATGTATCTTGATATTCAGCATTATTTATTTCATCAATATTTTTTCCGGCAAAAATTCCAACACTATATTCTTTAAGATAATCTAATTCAGTTATATTGAAATTAAATTTTTTGGCAACAAACATAGCTGTATGCTTAGTTCTTTTAAGGGGACTTGTATAAATTTTATTTATATTAGGAACTTGTTTATATAAATATTCTGATAATAAATTTGCTTGATATTTACCATGTTCATTGATATCAATATCAATGATACCCTGAAATCGATTTGCTTTATTCCAATCAGTTTCAGCATGTCTTACAAATAATATTTTCATAACATTATTTTCAGATAATTTTTAATACTAATATCCTCTAATTATTTATCACTGAAGATCTTATAGCCAATAAATCCCTTCTTAAATTTTGGTTTGTCGCGGCATCTGTCTGAATTTTTCTTATCCCATGCAAAACAGTAGTATGATCTCTGCCCCCAAATAACAATCCAATTGTAGTTAAATTCATTTGGCTGTCTTCTCTTAATATGAACATAGCTATTTGTCTTGCAATCACCAAATTCTGTTCCCTGGATTTTCCTTTCATATCAGAAATATCAATCTGAAAATATTTTGCTACTTTTAAAATAATTTGCTCTGGGTCAGCAAAATAAGAATTAGTATCAGCATTTCCTAACAATTCTTCTACCGATTCTATATCTAATTCTTTTCCTGTTAATTCAGATAATGCTAATATTTTATTTAAGGAACCTTCCATTTCTCTAATGTTGTGATAAAGTTTATTACTTAAAGACTCTAAAATTTCTTGTTTAATTTTAATACCTTTAAGTAATACTTTTTTCTTTAAAATATCTAATCTAGTCTCATAATCAGGCAATTGAATGTCAACAACTAATCCACCGGATAATCTGGAGGTTATTCTGTCTTCCAATAATTTCAGTGAAGATATTGGTCTATCACTGGTTATAACAATTTGTTTGCCTGACAAATGTAAAGAATTAAATGTATGAAAAAAACCTTCCTGAGTTTGCTCTTTTCCTATTAAGAATTGTATATCATCTAATAAAAGAGCGTCGGCATTCCTATATTTATTTCTAAATAATTCAGTTTTATTTGTCCTGATTGACTTAATATATTCATTTGTGAATTCTTCACATGTTAAATAATAAAATTGAGATCCGTCTTGCACTAATTTATTTCCAATCGCATGTAACAAATGAGTTTTACCCAACCCAACATCTGAATAAATCAATAAAGGATTATATGTTTTTCCTATATTTTCTGAAACAGCAATACTAGCTGCATATGCTAATTCATTTGAAGGCCCCAATACAAAATTTTCAAAAGTATAATTGGAATTTAAATTAAGACTTGATCCTTTATTATCTTGTAAAGAATTCTTTATTTTATCTTCCGAATCTAAAGGTGACCCTAATACTTTAAACTTTAATTCTAATTCTTTGTCTAGCAATTTACACAAAACATCAGAAATTACTGAATACATTCTTTGTTCTAAATACTCAGATATAAAAACAGATTCAGATTCAATTAAAAAACAATCTTTAGAAATTTGCTTACCTTGAGTTTTAGGAAATTTAAACCATGTCTCATACGAAGATTTGGGAACTTTTGTTTCAATTTCACCTAATGCTGTTTTCCATATTTCTTGATTATTATTATTTAAAATAGACATATGATAATTAATCCTGTTTAAGTACTACTTTTATAATATTATCTTCTCTGTTTTCATACATATCATATGCTTTTTGTAAATCATCAAATTCCATACTATGTGTAATCATTGTTGATGGATCCCACCAACCTCTGTTTTTCAATTCAACCATTCTTTCAATATGACCAGTAGGATCACCACTATTTACAGCAGATGAATTAATTATAGTGGCTCCATGAAGTAAAAGGTGTTCAGTTTCAATTGTTGCCAGTGTTCCCTTAGAATCTTTAGGCAATTTGCCAAAAATTAGAATTTTACCTAAAGGTTTTACAACTTTTAAAGAGGTATTAAATGCTTCATTATCACCTGCAGCTTCTACAGTAATGTCAGGAAATTCTCCACCATTAATATCTTTAATTGATTCTTCTAAATTTTCTTTTTGATAATTAATTACATCAGTTGCGCCTAATTCTTTTGCTTTGTCTAAACGATAATCTAAACTGTCAACTGCAACTACTTTTCTAGCGCCAGCCCTTGAACAAATTGCAGTGAAAGACAACCCAATCGCTCCTTGTCCCAAAATCATTATGTTTTTTCCTAAAATAGTCCCCATCAACTGGCACGCATATAAAACAGTGCCTGAAGGTTGACACAGTACCCAGTCTTCAGAATTTCCATGATCAGGTATTTTTATCATTCTTGAATGATTTCCAATAACATATTCTGCTAAGAGTCCACCACCTCTGCCAGGGACAGCTTCTGAGTTATCTGCAAATGGAGAAGGTAAAACTATTACTCTTTGTCCATTTGGAAATTCAGTTGAATTACTATTTAATATTGTTCCCACAGCTTCATGGCAATGAGAGCCCCAACGCATTGGATAATTTTCTTCAGAAAATAACGGTCCATAAGCATCTCTAATATCACTGCCACAAATAGACCAGCTCTCAAGTTTCACCAAGCTTTCATGTTCATTGGATGGTATTGGCATATCTATTTCACTAATTTCAAATTGCTTTGGTGCTAATATTCTTGCCGCTTTCATATTTACTCCTTTTAAAATATCTATTTTAAAATAACTTCCCCTACGCCTCTTTCTGAATATTGAATTTCTGTTCCAAAATCTGAGCTTAGATCTGCAAGTTTATTTATAATTCTTTGTTTATTTTCTTCTCTAGCTATAACAGGCCTTCCTCTTTGAGGTCTTGGTAATTTATATCCTAATTCTATGGGAAATAAATTTATTTTCTTTACTCCTTTTGGAGTTAAGACACATTCTGCTACTACACTTTCCCAATAATATTTCATCGCAGGAAAACCTTTTGTATCCCCATCATATCTTACATTATAAAAATCAGATGGAGTTGCATAATGATCCAACCCAAAATTTTCATAAGTTGGATGAGGATGCCATTTAATAGTGTCATTTTGAAAAATAAAATTTCCAAGACTATAAAAAATTGGTTTGTTTTTATAAATTTCCATTCCTCTTAAAACATGAGGCCCATGACCTGCTATTACATCAGCACCATTATCAAGAATTTTCTTACTAAAATTTCTTAAAAATTCAGGGGTTTGCTCGCGTTGTCCATTTGAACTGTAACCACCTGAGGGATCTTCATGGCAATGTATACTAACTAATACATAATCAGCCATAGCTTTAGCTTCTTTTATCCATTTGATTATTTCAGATTCATCACTTTTATTTGTTCTAATATCAATTCCATACTCTTTTGATGTTTCAAAAGTTTTTGTTAAAAAATCTATTTGATTTTTCTTTAAACCTTTTTTATTTTCTTTATACCCCATTTTTTCAGAAATAGTTTTCAACTCTTTGATTTTACTTAATGGTAATTTATGAATCTGTTCATAACCTAGAGGATTAACTCCTGGCCTACCTATTGCATCAGGCCTTTGATGAACTGCTCTTCCAGCTTCTGGAAATGTTGTAGTTAAAGATATTAATGCAACTCTGCCAGCTTTTGTATCTAAATAGCCTGGTGCTCTTGCTTCACTTAAATTTTTACCTATACCAGAATAAATCAAATTTGTTTTTTTCAGATTTGCTAAATGATTTAATATACCACCCTCAGAATAGTCCCAAGAATGATTATTTGCTAAAGCCACCATATTTACCCCAAACCATTCTAATTCATTCAAATTCTTTGGATCTGAAGCAGCAAAAACACCGCCAGGTATACCAGGTGAAATGCCATAATCGTGCATTAACATTTCCAAATTAGTAAAAGAAACATCGGCTTTTTTAAACACATATGATAAGGCAAGAAATTGAGGTTCGTCAAATACAGACAATGGTCTCGTGATCATTGCATCACCACTTAAAACCATAGTAATTTCATTTTTTTCAGAAGAATATAACAATTTAAAAAACCTCGGGTTTTTAATTAGGTCATAAAAATATAATATTACTGTAAATAATAATCAACTCAATTATTTACATTATAGTTACCAAGTTTTTGCTCTATTATCTTTGTCTAATGATGCCAATCTATCAACAGTCAAAGTATCTCCATTTATTGAAATTAATGTAGGATTAATTTTTCCATCATCGACAACATAAATGTTTGATCCATAATCAGATTTAAAAATTTTTGTAGCTTCTCTCCATTCACCTCTTCTAGATTGAATATAAACATTATTATCTTTTTCAATAATTTGAATTCTGCCCAAACTTCTTATCGGCCTACTTCTAGCTACAAATCCAGGTCTTTGTATATAAACACCTATGATTTTATTTTTTTGTTCATCATTAATAGGGGTTTTAACAATATTAATTGACGGCTTCCCTAGCAAAACATAAACAATATCATCAGTAATTTCATCAACTAATCCTGAAGATAAATTCAAATGAATAATTAATCCAATATCTAATTTTGGAAACAAAAGCATAACAGTATTCCAACCACCACTTATACCTCCGTTGTGACCATAAGCATAATGCCCCATAATACTTTTTATCTGAAATCCCAATCCCATTTTAATGCTTAAATCAGGATCAGGAGAATATTGAACCTCAAGCATGGAGTCAAATGTATCCTGAGATATTATTCCATTACTTTTATTTAATAATGCCCTGGAATAAGTACACATATCTTCTAATGTAGACATTACAGAACCTGCTGCTGCAGTTCCAACATAATCATATTTTACCCCTCTGATATTAACTTTATCTACAAGGTCTCCATAAATTAATTCATCACCAATCAACTCCATTCTGTCCAACTCATCTTGCCCAGAGTCTCTATGATATCCAACTGACATACCATCAACGGGCTCATCTCCAGGATAAGAATCGCTCATTCCTAATTTGTCAAAAATTACTTTTTGAATAACGTTATGCCAAGAATCATTTTCAACTCTTGCCACAATTTCTCCTAATATACCCCATGCATGATTAGCATAATGCCAATCAGTGCCTGGTTCAAAATCAACATCTATCCCATTAGGGTAATGATTTGGTATATCAAATGGCCCTGTATCACCCCATAATTTTATATCCGCTGCGCTAAAATCTTTTTTTTCTGGCATTTCTCCAATACCAGAAGTATGAGTAAATAAATGTTTTACTTTAATAGAACTAAATTTACTATTAAACTTAATACTTGGAACTAAATCAGTAACTTTTGATTCCATATCTAATTTACCATTTTCAACTAATCTAATAGCAGCCAAAGCAGTCATGGTTTTAGTAATTGACCCTATTCGTTGAATAGTTTTTTCTGAATGTTTAGTTTGTGTTTCTATTTCAGAATAACCAAAACCTTGAATAAATAATGTTTCCTGAGATGAAACTATGCCTATTCCCATTCCGGGAAGTTGATGTTTCTTTACAATTCCTTCTACAGTATTTTTTAATAAATTGATATCTAATTCCATATTTTCCTCTTATAATAATTTTTATAGTTTGGAGTTTAATCCTTTTGCATTTATTGGTCAAACTTTCTGTTTTAAAGTTTGACATATAGCATGATTCCGCATTAGAATTTTTAGAGTTCAACCTGATAAAACAAGATTAGAGGTTATTATGAGATTTGCATTTACCAAAGAAGAAGACGATTTCAGACAAGAAGTCAGAGAATTTTTAAAAAATGAACTTCCAAAAAATTGGGATGGGGTTGCTGGAAACAACCTAGAAGAAGGCGCAAGTGACAATGAATGGGAGTTCACTTTAAAAATAAGGGCAAAATTAGCTAAAAAAGGTTGGTTAACAATGGCTTGGCCAAAAGAATACGGGGGGCAAAATGCCTCAATGATAAAACAAGTGATTTTTGCTGAGGAAATGACTCTCGCAAGAGCGCCAGGAAGAGATGGTTTTGGCATTAGAATGCTAGCTCCAACATTAATGATACATGGTACTGAAGAACAAAAAACAAACTATTTACCAGACATAGCTGCAGGCAAAGTACAATGGTGCCAAGGATATTCAGAGCCCGAATCAGGGTCTGATTTAGCTTCATTACAAACTAGGGCAGTTGAAGATGGGGACGATTTTATTATAAATGGCACAAAAGTTTGGACCTCTTCTGCGCACAGAGCAGATAAAATGTTTATATTGGTCAGAACAAACCCTGACGCACCAAAGCACAGAGGCATAAGTTTTTTACTTATTGATGATATGAAATCAAACGGAATTCAAGTGAATCCTATAATTGACATGGCCGACAGGCATAATTTCAACATGGTCACATTTGATAATGTCAGGGTATCAAAAAAAAATCTTGTGGGAGAACTTAATAGAGGGTGGTATGTAGGAGCTACTTTATTAGATTTTGAAAGATCCGGGGTCGAGTATTCTTCGCGTTGCTTAAGTTTATTAGAAGAACTTATTGAATTTGCCAAAACAAACAAACGTGGCGGAAAACTAATATCAGAAGACTCGAATATCAAAAAAGAAATAACCGAATTATATACAGAAATTAATGTTTCAAGAGGAATGTCATATAAAATTGCAGACATGCAAAGCAAGGGAGAAGTGCCAAACAAAGAATCTTCCATGTCAAAATTATTAGGCACTGTACTTGAGCAAAAAGTTGCTAATTTAGGTATGAAAATGCTGGGTCTATATGGACAACTTGGCCCAAAATCAAAACACAACAAACTGCAAGGTAAAATTGAACAAGAATACCTTTCAACTGTGTCGGCAACAATAGCAGCCGGAACATCAGAAATCCAAAGGGGAATTATAGCTACCAGAGGATTAGGGTTACCTAAAGGATAGGAGTAAATTATGGATTTAAGTTTAAATGAAACACAAAAAATGTTAAAAAATACAGCAAAAGATTTTTTTACAAGCGAATGCCCTGAAACACATGTCAGGGAAATGGAAACTGACCAGGAAGGATATAACAAGCAACTTTGGGAAAAGATAGTTAACCAAGGATGGCTTGGGGTTCCGTTTCCTGAAAAATATGGTGGGTTTGGGCTATCTTTTTTAGAGTTTTGTATATTATTAGAAGAAGCCGGAAGGGTCTTATTACCCGAACCTCTTTTTGAAGCCGTTCTACTAGGAGGAATGCCTATATTTATAAGTGGTAATGAAAAACAAAAAGAAGAGCTTCTCCCAAAAGTAATTTCTGGGGAATCAATTATTACATTAGCTTTTTATGAAGAAGATGATTTGATATCTCCATTATCAGTACAAACAAAAGCTTCTTTGAATAATAATGTATATAAACTCTATGGCACCAAAATGTTTGTGCCAAACGCAAACATTTCTGACTTATTACTTGTTACAGCAAGAACAGGAAAGAATGATAAAGACATATCTTTGTTTTTAATACCTTCTTCAACTGAAGGTATTACAATATCTCCCCTATCAACAATTTCATCTGACAAACAATTTGTTATCAACCTTGATAATGTTCAAATTCCTTCATCAAATTTAATTGGAAATGAAAATAACGCATGGGAAACAATAGAAACAATATTTGACATGGCTGCTATTGGAAAATCTTGTGAAATGTTAGGCGCCGGAGAGAAAGTATTAGAAGGAACAGTTGAGTATGCAAAAACACGAACACAATTTGGACGCCCTATAGGTACTTTTGGAGAAATACAAAGACATTGCTCTGAAATGGCAACATTAGTAGAGGGAACAAGGTTTGTTATATACGAGGCAGCCTGGAAACTTTCAAACAATCAAAATGCAAGCAAAGAAGTATCAATGGCTAAATCTTGGACAAGTGATTCACATACAAAAGTATGTGCAATTGCACATCAAGTTCATGGAGGCATTGGATTTACTAAAGAACATTGGATACAACTTTATTCCAGAAGAGCAAAAGCTGCAGAAATTGCTTATGGTGATGCTAATTTTCATAGAAATAAATTAGCTTCTTTATTAAAACTATAACTCTGAAACATATCTGTAGTTTCTTATCGAGCTATAAAATACCCAAAATAACAATGTAACAACACTTGCAATTATTCCTCCTAATAACATTGTTGTACCAGCTCCTACTATAGCAGATAACAATCCAACTTCGAAATGACCAATATGATTCGCCCCCATAGCTGTAAAACTATGAGCACTGCTTGCTCTTCCCAGCAATCTGTCTGGCGTAGTTAATTGTACTATTGCTTGCCTCATTACCATAGAAATCCCATCTGTAAGTCCTAATAAAGCAACCAATCCTAATCCGATATATAAACTTTTATTTATACCAAAAAGCATCAAAAGCAAAGAATATGCAAATGTTGCAACAAGCACTATTTGTCCTTTGTTTTTTAACTTAGAAGTATACATAACTATACTCGCACCAAAAATTGTTCCAAAAGAATTAAAGGCATTTAATAATCCTGTTCCCTCAACTCCTTTTGAATAAAGTTGTGAAGAAAATACCGGAAACAAATTTCTATAAAAACTAACAATTGTGACAAAAATATCTAATAAATATAATCCCGGAAGTATGGGATGAGTAGAAATAAATTTATATCCTTCTTTAATAGAATTGATTGCCTTTTCTTTGTTTCTTTCTTTAGATTCTCCGCTGGCATTAATCATAAGTGGGGAAAAAACACTAACAAAAGCAATGCTCGCCGCAACATAAAAAGCTCCTGCAGGGCCAAGATATTCAAATGATTTCCAAAATATTAAAGGGGAAATTATAGAAGAAACCTGAAAAGAAGCTGAGGACAAGCCTATAGCCTCAGTAATGTATTGCTTTGGAATAACCCTTGGAAGCATTGCAGGCCGGCTTGAATTCCCAAGCATGTTAGTCATTCCTGTTATAATAATGACAAAAAAAACATGCCATGGCATTAATCTTTCCGCTTGTGCAAGAATTCCTAAAAATAATAACAGCAGAAAAGAAACTAACTGAGTATATACCATAAGTTTTTTTCTGTCTGAAACATCTGCCATAACTCCGCCGTAAATCACTACTGGCATTTGAATTAACTGAGCTATTCCAAGTAACCCAACAATAATTGAAGAGCCTGTTTCGTCATAAAGCCATTGCGTTGATATAAGTATTTTCATTGACATGGCCATCCCTGCAGTAACACCCCCCAGCCATAAATAAGTAAAATCCCTATATTTAAAAGGAGAAAAAACATTAATTTTTAGATTATTTTTAATGAAACTCATTAATCTTTAATTATTCTTCTAGTAGGATAATTAATTGTAATTCCTTTTTGAGCAAAGCTGCTGTGAACAGCTTTGATAATTTCACTTTTTAATTGAAACGAAGCCGCCCAATCTTTAGCCTGCATAAAAATCCAAAAATTAATGTTTGAATCACCAAATTCTTCAAAACCAAACCGAGGTTGTGAATTGTTAGCAACATTTTCAGAAACAGATAATAGTTGCTGTAAAGTGTCTTTTACAATAACTTCTACATTTTCTAAGTTTTCTTCATAAGCAACGCCTGAAGTTATTAATATATTTATTGCAGTTTCCGGGCTATAAAAATTAGTCACCACACTTTCAGCCATTTTAGAATTTGGAATTAGCACCAGGTTATTAAACCTGTCTCTTATTTTTGTGCTTCTCCACCCAACAGAAGAAACATATCCCGCAATACCTCCTTCTATTTCTATAAAGTCTCCTTCTTTCAATGCCCCTTCTGTTAAAACATATGTTCCAGCAAAAAAATTACTAAGCGTTGGCTGAACAGCAAGAGCAACTGCTATACCACCAATCCCCAATCCCGCCAAAATTGGGCTTATGGAAAAACCAAAATATCCAAGTAGCTTAAGAGCTCCTAAGACATAAATAATTATTGGCAAAATTCTTTTTAAAGGGGGAACCAACTTGTCATCTAATTCTGTTCTGGTTTTTTTTAAAATTTTCCTTGAATACCAGTCTAAAAAAACACCCGTTATTCTTGAGAACGATATAGTTGAAATTACTATAACGAAAACACCCCATGTTGTCAGTAAAAAATCATTTAGCCATTTTCTGTCAGCACCTTTTAAAACCAAATCTCCTGCCACAATATCCAGCAAAGAAATTGACCACAAAAACCCCGATACAATAAAAAAAACAACCAATGGTCCTTTCAGGTTATAAGCAATTCTGTATAAAAGAGATGCGTTTTTATTTTTACCAGCTTTAAAAACAAAATCACCTATAAGCTCTAAAATTAAAGCCAATAAAAAAGATCCCGCAACTAAAAAAAGAGAAATTATTAAGTCTGAATTAAATCCAAAATCTAACATACTTTATTATATATATAAATGTTAATAACTATTGTTTATATTTGTTTTGTTTTTTTTTAATAAAAATAATAACAATATAAATATATGTTATCCACAAACATTAAACATAAAATTTTTAATATAAACCCTGTTATTATATATATATTTCAACTTATACACTTACTTATTATTATTTTTAAATAATGAAAGATAAAATTAAATTATTAATACTAGCTGGTTCTGGTGGCGATGGAGCCATAAGTGGAATACGTAAAAAATTTATACCTAGGGGTGGTCCAGACGGTGGTGACGGGGGGCATGGAGGTAGTATTTATATTATTGGAGATAAAAATACGACATCCTTAACTAACTACAATCATATAAAAATCATAAATGCTAATAACGGTTATGAAGGAAGCTCAGGTAATAAAAAAGGGAAAAAAGGCAAAGATAAATATATCGCAGTTCCACTGGGTACAAAAATATTAAAAAAAGAAAATAAAGAAAATAAAGAAAAAAAATTATTGTTTGAAATTTTCGACAATCAAAAAAAACTTATAGCAAAAGGGGGAAGGGGGGGAAAGGGAAATTCCGGTAAAGCTAATTCTATAGTTCAATATCCACTGCTTGCAGAAAAAGGAGAAAAAGGAGAACAACTTGAAATAGAAATGAATTATTTAATTTTATCTGATGTAGCTATTGTGGGAAGACCAAATTCTGGAAAATCCACTTTTTTATCAAAAATAACGAACGCCAGGCCTAAAATTAATATTTATCCATATACAACAATCAGAATTGAAACAGGTACTTTGGAAACAGTTAAGAAAGAATATAAGATAATTGAAATACCCGGAATAGAAAATAAAAAAAACAACCTGGGACTCAAATATTTAAAACATATAGAAAGAGCACATGTTATAGTTTTTTTATGTGAAGGAGAGAATGATAATACAATTGAAATAATAAAAGAAAAAAACTAAAATTTATTAAAAAACAAATCATTGATTATAATAAAATCCCATAATAATATTGATGAAAAACAAACTCAAATAAGCGTTAAAGAAATTTTATTAATAAAAACAACAATTGAGAACGTGTTATTAGATGATATAAAATTAAAACCAAAAAACATTGATGTAGATATTATAAAAATAAATCCCGAAGAAAAAGAAAATGTAATTAAAAGTAAGGACGGGTTTGAAATAATCCACCCTCAAATTATAAGAATAGCAGAAAAAGTAAATTTAAATAAATGGGATGTGATGGCTCAGTTTATGAAAGTGTTGCATCAGAAAGGGATTGCAAAAACGCTTTTAATGAAAGGCGTGAAAGAAGGCGATGTTGTTAAAATAGGGAGCATAACCCTTGAGTGGAATTAATTTAAAACAGGGTGTTTATGGGGGGACTTTTGACCCTATGCACAGAGGGCATTTGAAAATTATCAAAGAAAGCATATGCCAGCTAGGCCTTAATGTTCTTTATGTTGTTGTTTCAGGCGATTCATGGATGAAAAAGAATAATGTTGTTGCAAGCAGGCAACAACGGCAGAAAATGGCCGAAATTACTTTAAATAATCATGCAAAGATTTGTTTGGTAAATGTTGAAATTAGTAAGAATTCACCATCGTATTCTTATCAAACATTAGAATATTTGAAAGATAAAAATAAAAAAGCCGATTTTTATTTTATTATGGGAGCTGATTCTGTCATGAATATGGATAAGTGGAAAAACCCACTTAATATTTTATGTTCTTCAAAAATTGTTTGCGTTCCAAGAAATAATATATCTAATCAAAATGTCAAGGATAAACTTTTGAAAATTTACCCCCACGCACAAGTACAATTTTTGCGGAACATAGATGAAAAAATTTCATCTACATCAATAAGAAATTTAATTAAGAGAAATAAAAGCCAACAAGAATATTTAAATAAAAATGTATATACTTATATAGTAAAAAACGGAATTTATATATAGTGAAAAACAAATTAAAAAGACTCATTGAAATTGCTGAAATGTCCGGGGCATTTAAAATAGGGGATTTTTTACTTTCTTCAGGTAAAAAAAGCAATGTTTATTTTGATGGAAGAATAATAAGTTTAATTCCAGAAAGTTTAGAAATAATTTCCTCCAAAATTTTGGAGGAAATTAAAGATAGAAAAGCCAATGTTTTGGCTGGCCCCACTCTTGGCGCTGACCCGATAATAGGGGGGGTATTAGTGAAAGCAATGGAAAACAATATCCAATTACATGGTGCTATAGTAAGAAAAGAAACTAAGAAACATGGAGCTGAAAAGCAAATTGAGGGCTTGTTTAAAGAAGAAGATAAAGTAATTATTATTGATGATACTTGTACTACAGGAAAAAGTGTTTTAATGGCTGCAAAAGCATTAGAAAATCACGGATGTAAGGTTGTTGGAATAATTTGTGTTGTTGACAGAGATGAAGGAGGAAAAGAAAATATTGAAAAATGCGGATATAAATTTAGTTCGTTGTTAAAAATAGAGAACCTTAAATTAATTCCATGGAATTAATTGGCTTTTTTAATAATAATACTAGCATTTTGCCCCCCAAAACCAAAATTATTTGACATAGCATAATTAATTGTCAAATTTTGAGATTTATTAGGGATATAATTTAAATCGCATTCAGGGTCTGGGTTTTCAAGATTAATTGTAGGGTGAGCTTTTTGATTAATTATTGACAATATAGTAGCAATTGCTTCTAATGCGCCCGCGCCACCTAATGCATGCCCGATCATAGACTTAGTTGAACTAATAGGAATATCGTATGCTTTTTCTTTAAATGTTTTTTTAATTGCCAGTGTTTCACATACATCATTTAAAGGAGTTGATGTTCCGTGAGCATTTATATAATCAATATCTTCGATATTAATATTGGCATTTTTAACAGCTCTTTGCATGGCTAAAGTTGCTCCAGTCCCTTCGGGATCAGGTTGAACGGGATGGTAAGCATCAGAAGAAACTCCCATACCAATTATTTCACATAATATATTGGCATTTCTTTTTAATGCGTGTTCTTCTGATTCTAAAATGAGCATTCCTGCACCTTCAGCAGGAACAAAGCCTTCTCTTAGCAAATCAAAAGGGCGACTAGCTTTTTCAGGATTATCATTATTTGTGCTTAAGGCTCTTAAGGCACTGAACCCGCCTAGGCCAAGTTTGCTTATCCCAGCTTCACATCCTCCAGCTAAAACTATATCACAAAGACCGATATTAATAAGTTGGGCTGCATCACCAATTGATTGAGTGCTAGCAGCACAAGCAGTTACAATAGTTGAACTAAATCCTTTAAATCCAAATATTCTTGAAATATTTGCTGCAGCCATGTTTGGAAGAATCATAGGAATAAAATATGGGCTTATTTTCATCTCGCCTTTTGTAACTTGTAAACGTGCATTATATTCAAGTTCTGGAAATCCTCCGTTTCCATTTCCAATTATTACTGCTGTTGAATCTTTTTCTTCTGTTGTTAATGATAGGTTGGAATTTTCAATTGCAAGTGCAGAAGCAGCAACTGCCATTTGAGAAAATCTTGCCATTCTTTTTAATTCTTTTTTGGCAATATAATTTTCAGGTTGAAAGGTTTTGACTTCACCTGCAATTTTGGACGGGAACTCACTTGGATCACATAGTGTAATTTGCCCAATCCCAGATTTCCCTGAAACAAGATTAGACCAATATGTTTTAATATCTTCCCCCAATGGAGAAATGACGCCCAGTCCAGTAACATAAGCTTTTATTTTAGATGGTTTATTCATAGTTATTAATTATATTATTTAGTTATAGATAAGGATATAATTCTGGGGTTATATTATTTAAATATTCCAATGCTTCTCCTGCTATAGCTAGCGATCCTGTAATAAGAATGTTCTCGTTTTGATTGTTTAATTTTATCAATGCTGATTTAACATCGGGATATTTATAATAAGTAGTTTTTGTAGTGTTGATAATTTTTGTGAAATTTGATGTTGGCACAGCTTTAGGATGACGAGACTTAACAAAGTATATTTCTTTAGAAATTGATGCTAATGATTTAATGCTATTCTTGTATAAATGTCCTGAAGATACTCCAAAAATTAAAATAAATTTTTTTTTGTTTATTTCTTTTAAGGATTCAATTAGCCGGATTGTAGAATGGAAATTATGCGCACCATCAATAAAATATTTGTTTTTATGCTTTGTTATTATTTGTAATCTGCCATCCCATGTTGTTTTTGCTATTCCATTTTCAATGTTTTGTTTAGAAATTTTATAATTTTTTTGAACAAGTTTTTCTGCAGCTAAGATTGATAAAGAAATATTTTCGACCTGATATTTTCCTAAGAGAGAGGTTTTTATATTGTATTCATTTGTTTGCGTAGTTGCAGTAAAAGATTGATAACGATCAGTTGTTTTTCGAGATGTAATTTTAATGTATTTAGGTACGTAATTTAAAGAAGAGTTTGTTTGTTCTGTTTTCTTTTTAATTATATTTAAGGCTGTTTTTGTTTGAGGAGCAGATATTACCGGAATATTTTCTTTAATTGCCCCTGATTTATCAAGTGATATTTTTTCAATGGTGTCTCCCAGTGTTTTTTGATGATCAAGGCTAATATTTGTTATTAAGGTTAATATGGGATTTATGAAATTTGTCGAATCATGTTTACCTCCAATTCCGGCTTCCAATATTTGTATGTTTGTTTTTTTATTTTTAAAGTGCCAAAGAGCAATAATCATGATTGCTTCAAAAAAACTTGTTCCCCCAAGTAGATTTGTATGTTTTGATTTTATTTTTTTCCAGGTTTTATTAAATGAAATACAGAAATCATTTTGAGTAATCGGTTTAAAATTAATCCTAATTCTTTCTGTTATTTTAGTTAAATGAGGAGATGTAAATAAGCCGGTAGTATAATTTGATTCTTTCAATATGCTTGATATTATTGCGGCGGTACTACCTTTTCCCTTTGTGCCTACAACATGAATCGTGGGTATTTGATTTTTATCTAGGTCAAGATTTTTAAGTATATTCTTAATTCTAATTTTTCTTTTTGATAAATATAATTTACGATCTATGGGCGTTGTTAAGAGCAGTTTTTTTATACTTGAATTGTATTTTGAATTCATTGAAGTAGCAAACTTTATTAATGTGTTAATACAAAATGTTTATTATTTATTTTTTTTACTTTAATTTCTTTTTCATATAAAGAAGATAAATTTTTGGTAGTTATTATTTTATCAGGAGATCCATCTTTAAATATTACACCATTTTTTATCATAATAACTCTATTAAATTTCCATGCAAAATTTATATCATGTGTTGAAACTATAGTTGTTATAGGTTTGTTTAAGGATGAATATAGGATTAAATTCATCACTTCGGATTGATTAAATGGATCTAAGTTTGATGTTGGTTCGTCAAACAATTGAATAGGCTTGTTCTGTATTAAATTATGAGCAAGCAAAGCTAATTGTTTTTCCCCCCCAGAAAGATGAGCTAATTTAGAATCCCATTTATTAAATAAATTTATTTTTTTTAGAATTAGCATTGTTAGTTTATAATCATTTTCAGATAAATTTGTTTTGATGTTATTGTTGGAAAAACGACCTGTTATTACAAAATCAAAAACATCAAAATGCAATGGCAGATAAGGTGATTGTGGCATATAAGATATTAATTCTGATATTTCTTTTGATTCTTTATTTGTTTTGTGCATATTTTTGAGTAGTACTTCTCCTTTGTTTGGAGTAATATGGCCGGAAATTAATTGAATTAATGAAGATTTTCCACTTCCGTTTGGTCCAATCAGTAAAATTTTTTCACCTTCTTTAATTGTTATATTTGCAAATAATTCGAAAGAAGAATTGTTAAATCTTAATGAAGTTTTGTTTAGAGAAATACATGATATTTTATCCATATATATTTCCTTCTTTTCTTAATAAATGTACAAAAAAAGGAAAGCCTAAAAATGCTGTTATTAGCCCTACTGGAATTTCAGTTGGAGATAATATTGTTTTTGCTATTATGTCTGAAGATAATAAAATTATAGCCCCAATTAAAGAGGCCTGGGGAATTAAATATTTTGGATTTGTTCCCCAGGCCATTCTTGAAATATGAGGAGCAACTAATCCAATAAAACCTATGATCCCTGTTTGTGATACAGCTATTGAGGCAGATAAAGTAGAAGTAATAATCAGGAGAGTTATAGTTTTTCTTTCGTTTATTCCGAGAGATTTTACTTGTTTTGAATCTAAATTTAATATGTTAATTTTATTATGTTGTGAAAAGAGCAAAATAACACAAGGCATCCCTGAAAAAAAGACAATATTAAAATGTTCCCATGATGCAAGTGAAAAGCCTCCTAATAGCCAGCTTAGTATGGGTTTAATTTCAGGGTTTTGTGTAATTAATATTAATGTTGTAAATGCTCCTAAAATAGAAGTTATAGCCACTCCTGCCAGGATTAATGAAAGGTGATTTAAACTTTTTGAATAATTAGATAGATAATAGGTTAAAAATACAGCTAACAACCCCCCTGTGAAAGCAAATAAAGCAGCTCCAACATTTGCAAACGACATATTTGAGGGGTAAATTGTTAAGCCAATTACTGCCCCTAATCCAGCGCCTGTACCAACTCCAAGCAGATATGGGTCAGCTAAAGGGTTTTTAAAAATTGCTTGGTAAGTGCTTCCAGAGCTAGATAAAATAATTCCAGTTGTTATGGCCAATAAAGATCTTGGGACTCTGAGATTAATAATAATTGTATGAGCAGCAGTTGATAAAATAAATTCAGATTTATTTGTAAAGATATTAGAAGTTATTATTTTTATAATTTCAAAGGCATTTATTTTAGATGGGCCAAGAAAGACAGAAAGTATAAAAATAAATATTAATAATACAATTAAAACTATAATGCTTTTAAAATTTCTTGTTGTTTTAATATAAATAATTTCTTTAATATTTGTTTTTGTACTCAATTTTATTTATCTATGTTTGATAATAATATTTTATTGAAAATAGGCGAATATATAGCTACACCTAATTCTTCTATTCCCTCTATAAATCTTGGGCCTGCTACGGATAATAACTCTTGATTTATAGTTATTATTCTTTTGTTTTTTACAGCTGTTAAATTTTTAAATTCAGAAGAATTAGCAAAATACTCAGGAGAGGAAGTTATTATTATTTGAGGATCTTTATGTATTATTAATTCTTTAGAGTATTGCCTATAACCAGATATATCTTTTGCTATGTTTTGTAATTTTAATAAATCAAGTGTTTGCCCAATCAGTGTATCGTGCCCGGGAGTCCATAATGATCCAGTATCATAAAATACAGTAGGACCTTTAGAGTAATTGTTGAAAAATATTTTTATATTGTTCAATCTTGTTTTAAATAAATTGGCAGAATTGAAAGCTTCTTGATTTTTGTTTAATATTTCCCCCCACATAAGAATTCGTGTAGGAATAGATTCAAAGTTGCCATTCAGTGATTTTTGATATAACACTTTGATATTATTGTTTTCTAATTGATTAATATATTGTTCAAAAAAAATATAAAAAAGGTCTGGTTCTAAGTTAATTACTGATTCAATATTTAAATTAAATGAATCACCGACTTTTTCAATATCATTAGTGCTTTCTGGGAAATTAACAAATGAATGTGTCCCAATAATTTTATCTCCTGCTCCAATTTCATATATTATTTCAACTGCAGCTGAATCAAAGGCAATTATTTTTTCGGGTGATTTTTTAAATATAATATTTTTGTCATTAGAGCCAGTTATAATTAATGGATATGATGTTGGCGCTATTGCTTCTGTTTGTTTAGAATTTGTTATTTTTTTTGTTATTTTTTTTGTTGCAAGCTTTGGTTGTTTTGGTTCAATTAATTTAAATTTCTTTCTTTCTTTACTAGGTTGAGGTTGGTATGGGCTTAAAGCCGGTTTTGTTTTGTATATAGTATTAACAGGGGG